>JAGSHB010000154.1 GCA_023954815.1 Myxococcales bacterium
AGTGACAAGTGCACCTGGGATCGCTGCATCGTGAACAAGGGCTGCAGCAACCCGAAGAAACCCAACGGCATCTCTTGCGACAAGCAGAAGTGGTGCTTCGAGGGCCAGTGCACCGACGTGCGCAATAACCTCATCGTCATCTTCGACACCTCCGGTTCGATGAACTTCAAGGTGCCCGGCAAGATCTGCTACGAGGAGACGTGGCCGCAGTGCTCCGATCCGCACAAATCTTGCAGCCGTATGGGGGTGAGCAAGTCGGTGTTTAAGAAGGCGTTTGCCCACGTCGACAGCACCAAGACGCGCCTAGCGATGTTCCGCTTTCCGCAGCTGTGGCTGTCGCCGTCCCGCACGACGTCGCCGAAGCCTCCTCATTTCAAGGCGCCCATCTCCTGCGCCAACGGCAACTACATGGGCTACTTCGACATGACCGGCCACGGCGCGTTTGAAAACGTCACGGCGACATCGAGTTGGTACTGGGACCACCTCGATGAGGTGATGTGCGTGCCGTTCCCGACCACGAAAGAAGAGAAGACCAAGCCCAAAATTCTCGCCTGGATGGACGGTGTCGAGACCTTTGGCATCGAGCCCGAGCTGCGCGCTATCGGCGGTACGCCTATCGGTCGCACACTGTTTTATACAGGCGAGTATCTGAAGAACCGCGTTGTGGTCGACGGAAAAAGCTGCAGCAAGGATAGCGACTGCGGAAATCCGGACTATTCGTGCAAATCGGGCTCGTGCCACGACCCCATGCGCTCCTGCCGCCAGACGACGGTGGTGATCTTCACGGATGGTGGAGAGGAGAACTTCCCCGACAAGATCTTCTCGCCGTGGGTGCAGGCAAAACGGCTCGCCTATGGCCTCTCCTGCTCGGCTGACATCGATTGCGTCGGCGGGGCGCGCTGCCTCTGTCCGCCTGGTCAGGCTGGCTGCGACAAGTCGGCCCGTGAGTGCCTGCCCGAGAACATGCAGACGGGCTACTACTGCCGCAGCACCATGCGGAGTTGCCTGCCTGAGGCCCCGAAAGGCGCGCCGGCCTACTGCCCCAAAGCGGGCGGTGTGCAGGACTGCGTCAAGGACCCGGTCGTTGGCGTGGCGGCGAAAGCGAAGACCATGGAGCACAACGTGCTGCGGAGTCCCAACGGTTCGCCCTTCGGAGTGAAGATTCACGTGGTCGATATCAGCGGCAACAAGGACGCTCTGGAGCGCTCTGGCAACCTAGCACGGGCCGGCGGTGGGTTGTTGCTGGCATCGGATGACGCTGACGAAGACGGCTTCCTGCTCAATCTTCGGCGCGCATTTGATGTCGAGTCGAAGCCCGCTTGTGGACTCTCTTCCGTCGCCTGCGCGGTCGCCGGCCAACTCGCCGCCAAGTGTGACGACGGCAACCCCTGCACCAACGACGCGTGCAACAAGACCACGGGCACGTGTCTGTTCGTCCCCAACACCAGCGCCTGCGAGGATGGCAACCTGTGCACGCTCAGTGAGCGCTGCTTGGGCGGCAAGTGTCAGGGCGGCATCGCTCAGGTCACCACGGTCGCGGGGAATGGGCTCAGCAAGGTCGGCAGCGGCAACGCCCTCAACGTCGGTATGGCTGGCCCCCGCAGCGTCGCGCTCGATACGGCGGGCAACGCCTTCATCAGCGATGGTCACCGCATCGTGCGGCTCGACCCCAAAACCGCACTGCTCAAGCCCTGGCTGGGCACGGTCGGCGCTGGAAACTCAGACGGTTTTGCGCTGCAGGCCCGGTTTTTGGCACCGCAGGGCCTCGATTTAGCTCCTGACGGAAAACTGATTATCGCCGACACGGGTAACCACCGTGTGCGCTCTGCCACGCCAGGTAGGGTCGTGAAGACGGTCGCTGGCACCATCAAAGGATTCGCGGACGGCCCGGCTACGACGGCGCGCTTTTCCTCCCCCAGCGATGTGTCGGTAGATGACAAGGGGCGCATCTGGGTGGCCGATACGAACAATCATCGCGTGCGGCGCATCGCGACGGACGGTCAGGTCACGACGGTCATTGGCAATGGCGATGCAAAGACGGTGGATGGAACCCAGGCTGTGACCGCGTACCCGCAATTGGTCGACTTTGCTGCCGATGGCACGCTGTATTTCGCTGAGCGTTACGTTGTGCGCCGCCTGGTCGCTGGCGCAGTGAAGGTCATCGCCGGTGGCAAGCCGGGGTACGCAAATGGTAGTGCCGCTCAGTTCAACGTCATCGGCGGCATCGTGAGTGACGCCAGCGGTGGTGTGTGGGTGGCAGATCGGCTGAACAATCGCATCCGCTATGTGCAGCCGAACGGTGTGGTGACAACGACGGCTGGCAGCAATGGTCCCGGGCACAAAGACGGCTTTGGGTCGGCCACGCGATTTTGGCATCCGGCAGGAATGACCGCCGAACCGGGCGGGGCGCTGATCGTCGCAGACTTCGACAACCGCCGCATTCGCCGGGTCGAAGTCCCCTTCGTGGCTTGCGCTGATGGCGGGCCCTGTAATGCCGGGTCGTGCGACCCAAAGACCGGAAAATGCGTCTCAAAGCCGCTCAAGGATGGGGCGTCCTGCTCCACTGATGCTTGTATCGAGGCGCAGACCTGCGCGAGCTTGCAGTGCACCGGCGGCAGCCCCAAGACCTGTGATGACGGAGATTTGTGCACCGCCGATAGCTGCCAAAAGGGCGCCTGCGTGTTCAAGCCAACCGCGGCGAAGTGCGACGATGGCAGCGCATGCACCGCTGATGACGCATGCAAAGACGGCTGGTGCCAGGGCACGCCGCTCAATTGCGACGATGACGAACCCGCGACCATCGACGTATGCGAGGCCGGTAAATGCCTGCACAAGACCGGTCCCTGCAAGACGGACACCGATTGCTACGACGGCGAGTTGGTCTGCACGCTGGACCGGTGTGTGGACGGGCAGTGCCAGTACCAAGCGACCAACGCCAAGGGCTGCTGCGCATCGGCGCCTTTTGCCCATGACTTCGCTGACGGACAGCTGGGCGGCATCAAGGCGGTCAATGGGCAGCTCGGCGGCTGGGGGCCGTGGGCCAATCTCAAAGGCGAGACCCCGCCAGTGATGGCCATGTATTACGGTGACACCAAGACCATGGGCTACGCCTTTGCTGGGGCGAATTCAGGCGCTGCGGTCGTGCCCACACTCACCCTGCCGCCCGGGCGCGCTGCGACGCTGCATTTGAAAGTTTGGCTCGACGTGGAGCGTGCGGTGCTGTTCGATGAGCTGCGGGTGGTCGCTCAAGTCCTGGGCCAAGAGATCACGCTCTGGCAGAAAGGCCCGAAGGCGACCCAGAAACAGTGGATCCCCTTGCAGCTCGACCTCTCCCCGTTTGCGGGAAAGCAGGTCAGTGTTCAACTGATGTTCGACACCATCGATGGCAAATACAACGACGGTCTGGGCGTTCTGGTCGACGACGTGCGCATCGAAGTCGCCTGCAACTAGTCCCGCGATTACGTCCGATGTACCCGATTCACCCGTGTGCGGTGCGAGTCCCGTTCGTTCGGGCTACTGCGCTGCGACGGGACCCTCGGCATTGCGTGCCCCCGCTGGCTTGTTCGTTTCCGGCGCTGACGGGAGCAACGGACGCAACTGCGCAAGGGCTTGCTTTGCGAGTCCACGAATCGTGGCGTCGGGCTTGGACGCGAGCAGCGCGTCGAACTGTTTGAGAGCACTCGCCACGTTCGTCTGCGCCGTCATCCAAGCCAAGCGGTACCGGGCAAAACCCCACAAAGTCGGGCTTTTTTCGTGTTCAGCCACCGACGTCAGGAGTTCCTGGGCCTCATCGTCATTGCCGCGAAATAGCTCCAAGCGTGCAAGTCGAATCTTTGCGCGCCCCGCCAATGGCGACCAACCATGGTCTTGTAGTAGTTGGCGCAGATGCTGCTCGCCGGTGGCGATAGAAGGATTGTTGTGGTGCTTGTGACCGTAGTGCAGCCGTAGCAACCCTGCAGCGAGCAAGATCTCGTCCATCCGACGGTAGCGCGGGTGGTTCACGACGACGGTCTCGAAGTGGACAATCGAAGCGATGTAGTTGATGGGAACCCTCGGCGGCACCACCACGCGTGGCGTCAAGTCTGGCTTTTCGGGCATCCGGCGACCCTTGCGCCGCCTGGCTCTCGCCAGTCGTTTTTCGTAGCGCAACCGCCAGATTTCAAAGATGCGGCGTTCGCGCTGCTGCTTCGCCAAGGCCTTCTGGCGCGCCTGATTGTTGAGATGGGCCTGGTACTTCGCCTCGTCGCGCTCAAGTTCAGCCAAGCGGTGGCGCCAACGAACAACGTCGCGTGCGGTGGGGGTCCGAGCCACCAAGCCCTGCAAGCGCTTGAGCTCCCTCTCTCTCGCCTTGGTGGGGCTGGGGGGGCGAGGGCGCCGGCGCATCTCTCCGACTTGGGCGAACGTTAGCGGAGGCGGCAACTCGCCGAGGGTCGCCGGGCGGGGCAGGGGCGCAGCTGTGACAGCTGGGGTATCGGACGCGGGCTGTGCACCCGTCGAGCCAGCGGTCTTTGCAGCCGATTCTCTGCCTTTCTTGCCGTGCGTCCGGGCTTTTTTTGCTGACTTGGCCTTGGCCGCCGACGCTTCGGTCGCTCCGCCTGCCGTTGCCGCACCGGCTGCCGGCGCCGCACTCACAGCGGCCAGGGAGATGACACAGACGAGGGCGATGCGGGTTGCGGTGGTCAGCATGGTCTCCCTGCGTGTACGGGGACAGAAGTTCACCACACCACATGGCGTCCTGTCATTACTCGCACCCGTCCAGTGTGAGGGCTCACGGCGTAATGGTTAACCTTTTCGCGTCTTGAACGGTAGAACTGTGGAATTCTTCACACTTCCGACCCTGCTTAGACATCTGCTGTGGGATGCTGCCTCTTGTTCCTTCCACTTCGCAGGTGCAACAGATAACAGAGAAAATGCCGCACGGGACGCAGGCCGTCGATTGACAAGCGCTGACACGGGGACTAGCGTCCGCGCCCCCGCACGACACCTGTAAATAGGTGTATAGTTTTGAATTTATTGCGTGATAGCCGTGTCGGTGGGTGACCAGGTTCACGGCGTGAGTGACTCAGCACGTCGAAGGCTCGCGGACCAGGAGGTGCCGAATGGCCACAATCGCGCAAATCGGCCCGTGGCCACAGCCGTGGGGTGGTATCTCCGTGTACGTGCAGCGGTTGTCGCGCCTGCTCGCCGCCAACGGGCATCGAGTCGTGGTGCTGGACCATCAGAACAACGCGGTTGATGACCCGTCCGGGGTCACGGTTGTCCCACTACCCAACGGCAAATCCCAAGCCGCCCGTGCGGCCCGCGAGATGGCGGCCCGTGGCGTGCAGGTTGCGCACCTGCATTTAATTCGTCTGCCATGGAAGACACTGGTGCCGTTCACGACTGCTTGTGAGGCAGTAGGCATTCCACTGATCATCTCCGTACACTCATTTGCCGACCCACGGACGGTCATTCCGCCAGCTGAACGTGCCATGGTGAAGCTATGCGGCGCCCGTCTTGCTGCGGTGTTCGCCAGCGGTGGTCATGTCGCTGAGCGGCTCATTGGTCGGGGGCTGCCTGCGGACAAGGTTCGCGCCGTCGCACCGTTCGTGCCTCCCCGGCGAGCCACACCGGTCGATGCTCGCCTGCCGCCGGTCCTGCGCAGATTTCGTGCTGAGCACCCCACGCTCATCGTCGCAGGCGCTGCCGCGCTGACCCGCACCGCCACGGGCGCCGACCTTTATGGGTTTGACGTGTTTACGCAGATGGCCGCAGTCGTCGGAGCCGAGTATCCAGACGCCGGCTTCGTGTTTCAACTGCCGCGTCACGGCGACGAAGCGCTCTACGGAGCGGCCATGGCCATCGCCGAGCGTGGGCAACTTGGACATCGGCTATTGGTGCACACCGAGCCCCTGCAGGAGGCGAGCGACCTCTGGGCTATCGCCGATATCTTTGCGCGTCCCACACGCAGCGACGGCGATTCGGTCTCCATCCGCGAGGCGCTCAGCCTGGGCACGCCGACGCTCGCGTCCGACGTGGTAGCGCGTCCGGCCGGTGTGGTTGAGTTCCCGTCGGGCGACGGCGATGCTGCCGGCACGGCCGCCTTGCAGGTTCTTGCCAACCTTCCGGCAGCGCGCGTGGCCGTCGCCCGGGTGCCTCAGCCCGATGGTGCGGCGGTCGTCGAGCGCGCCCTGGTAGAAGCTGCCGCAGATCCGGGGTTCGGTCGCAGCGTCCGTCGCCGCGTCATCTCCGCCCTTGCATCCTGAATCGGAGTCAAGCGCGCGTGCACTACAACGTGTCTCCGACCTCTCGAATCGATCGCAACAACTCGTCCAAGTCCGCCTCCTCCAGGTTCGGATTGACCACCGCAGCGCGGATAATCATCTGCCCATCCACAGTGCCGTGGCCAACCATCGCGAGCCCGCGTTCATTGAGTTGGGTGCAGATGATGTCGGCGGGTTTGTCGTTCAATACGAAACATACATTCAGCGAGGCCGGGCGGCGCGTCAGGGTGAAGTCATCGGCGGCTTCGACGCGATCGGCCAGCGCATTGGCGAGCGCGAGCTGGTGCTCGACACGGGCGGCGTAGCCAGCTCTACCGTGGTACTGCCAGGCGGCCCAGAGCTTGAGCACGTCGTTGCGCCGACCGCATTGCAGGCTGCGCGTCCCCGGATTGTGCAGGTCCGTGTCACCTTGAAATAGATAGGATGCAGACTCGTTAAGAAGCCGCGTGAGCAGCCCGCGCTGCCGAACGAGAATCACCGAGCAAATCAGCGGCACCCCCATCATCTTGTGGGCGTCCCAGGTGAAGCTGTCCGCGCGTGAAAGTCCCGCTAGCTTGGGCCTTTGGCGCTCACTCAGCAGCAATGTACCGCCAAAAGCGCCGTCCACGTGGAGCCACACGCCATGCTTTTCGGCGACATCGGCGATGGCGTCGATGGGATCGAAGGCACCCTGCACGGTGGTCCCGGCGGTCGCGTTGATCATCACCGGTGTCAGTCCAGCGGCCTTGTCGGCTGCGATGGCCGCATCGAGGGCTGTCGGCGACATCTGGCCCTCGGTGTCACACGCGATTGAGACCAAGTTGTCCCGCCCCATGCCGAGCATGCCCAGGCCCTTGCGAATGGAGTAGTGCGCTTCCGCGGACGAGTAGACCCGCAGCGGGCGCCCGTCGACCCCAGTCTCTCTCGCCATTGGCACCGCGCCGTTGCGTGCGCAGAGCAGGGCGGCGAGGTTGGAGAGCGAGCCGCCGGGCGTGAACACCCCCTCTGGGTCGTCGAACCCTGCGAGTGCCCCCATCTCCTTCACCAATAGGTTTTCGACCAACACCATCGGGCCCGCGACCTTGTAGGTGTACATGCTGTTGTTGGCGAGGGACGCCAGCATGTCAGCCACCGTCGCCGCAGGATCGCGACCTGCAAAGAGCTGATTGAAAAATCGTCGTCCCGATGTACTCGGCGTCGCGTGTAGAAGCTGCGCCAACTTATCGAGCACCGTATCGATATCCAGACCCTGTTCGGGCAGCGCTAGCGCCAACCGTTCGGCGCCGCCGTCGGGGTCCAGGATCGGGCGCACCGGTGTCTCCTCATCAAGCCGAGCAAAATCGAGGGCCAACTGGGAAAGTCGTCCGAGGCTCCGGGCCAAATCGTCGTGCATGGTCAGTCTCGCCTTTGTGGTGGGGTGGCTGTGCCGTGGAGTGGCTGTCTCTGGGAGCAAGGTCGCGCTACTGCGCCTATCGTTACGGCATCGTCGCCAACGGGGGGAGACGGTGAGGCGGCGGCGCAGCGCCACCCTACGAGACGGGCAGCTTCCTTCCAAGGGAACGAGCCAACTGTTCCGGCGTGGCGCACGAGCGCGCAAGCAGTTAAGGTCCCGGAGAATCAACCTATGAGCGCGAATCCAGCAAGCGGAGCAACCCATGGCAGACCAGCCGACCGACCCGCCACCCAACGGCGCGCCGTCGCCAGCTGCCGCGCGTTGGATCGGCGCCAAGGACCTGATCGCGGACGGCGTGCAGCAGACGTCCCATGCCATCGAACGCAGCCAACGATCGCTGACCCGTCGGGTGTTCTCTGCCTTGTCCAGTCTCACCGGAGCCGAGACCAAGCCGCTGGAAGATGGGCTGTGGATGTTCTTCGCCGCCAGCCACGGCAACGTGCGTTTGTGGACTCAACTCTCTCGGCTGGTACTCGACACCCTCGTCAACGTGACCGATCCCATGATCCCGACTGAGCCCGCCACCCCTGTGGCCCTGCGGTCCGATGCAGTGGGCTCGCAAGCGTGGCTGTGGGATGGGCTGACCGGTCTCGTCAACGGCGTGGTTGGCGATCACTTGGTGGCGACAAACAACCCGCTCGCCATGCGCATGCAGCTGCGGTTCGACGACGCCTATCTTGCCCCGGTTGCCCTAGCGAAGGCGCTCTCTGCTCGCGCAAAGGATCAGCAAGGCCCGCTGCATATTTGCCTCTTCATCCACGGATTAACCGCGACAGAGTGGGGCTGGGCCTTCGACGCGGAACAGCAGCACGGTGACGCGGCCACCACCTACGGGGATTTGGTCGCGTCTGACCTGGGTCGAACGGTGATCCACGTGCGCTACAACAGCGGCCTTCATATCTCCGACAACGGTCAGCAACTGGCGGGCTTGCTGGCTGAGACGTTCGCGCCGATGGCAGCCGATGTGGGTCGGATCGACTTGATAGGCCACAGCATGGGCGGCTTGCTGGCGCGGAGCACGGTGCACTACGGCGGCGAGCAGGGGCACGACTGGCCGGCAAAAGTCGGTCACATCATCACCCTTGGTAGCCCACACGACGGTGCGCCTCTAGAGCGTGTGAGTCAGCTAGCGGCCAGGGCCTTGGGGGCAGTCGATCTGCCGGGCACACAGGTGCCTGCCGATGTGCTGTCTGCGAGGAGCGCTGGAATCAAGGACCTACATGATGGCACGTTGACGGAGGCAGACCGGCAAGCCGCAGCTCAAGGCGTCCCTCAGACCGGCGTCATCATCCCCGAGCACGTGCGCTGTCACCGCGTGCTGGGCACAATGACAGTCGACCCATCACATCCCATGGGCAAGCTGGTGGGCGACTCGATGGTGCTGCCCAACAGCGCTTCTGGCCCGAATATGAGGGGTGATGTGGCCTCTGTCGGCGGGGTCAGTCACGTTGCGCTCGCCAATCACCCGGCAGTCTATGCGCACATTCGTCGCTGGCTCGAAACGGCAGGCTAATCCAGCACCACCGACGTCGGTTTGGACAAAGGTTGGAACATCCCGTTGCCCACTTGGCCGCGGTGGTTGTCGCCCCAACACCAGATCGTCCCATCGGTTAGCCGCGCGCAGGTGTGGAACGCGCCGCTCGCAATTACCGTGGCGTTCAACTGGCTCACCGGCAACGGGCCCAGGGGCGACGAACTCGTGGTACCAGCGCCCATCTAACCGTCAGCGGCGCCGCCGAGACACGCCGCCCTGCCAGTTTGGTTGGCCACCCCTGTGACCGCCGCTTACGCACACGACCTTGCCGTCCCACCGCAACGGTCGCGTGTAACCGTCGAATCTGGCTGTGGGAGGGCGGCCGAGACACACATGCTCCTGCGCGAGCTCGCAAGCCAGCTGCCCCCTGATGGGCGTGGCAGGCGAATCAGCGCCGAGCGCAGGCCGCTAGTTTGCGAAGAGCGCCGCCCATGTCAGGATGCGCTGGCACGGCCATCACGGCGGAGGGTCCATGAGCACCAAGACAGCGCAGCTCGGGGCCTGGGTCGCTCTGGCCGCGCTCGGAGCCATGGCCGCCGCTGTCGGTATGCGCCCGATTGAAGATGGCGATCTGTTCTGGAACTTGGCCATTGGCCGCTGGCTGTTGACCCACCACACACTTCTCCCGTCGGTGGACCCTTTTACGTACAACGCCATCAGCGCCCCGGTTCAGCACGAGTGGCTGTCTCAGGTGGCGCTCGCCGCACTCGCCGATGTCGGCGGGTTGACCACCTTGCGGCTGCTCTCTGGTGCGTGGTGTGCCCTCGTCGCCGCGGTGGCCTTCCTGGCACTCCGTCGTCGCGGTGCCGGTGATTGTGCAGCGATCCTTGGGGCCTGTCTGTGGTGGGTTCTGGCGACGCCTCACGCTGTCTTGCGCCCGCACTTGCTGGCGTGGCTTCCGGCTTGGGTCACCATCGGCTGGCTATTGGGCGACGTGCGCCCCAAGCGCGTATTGGCCGGATTTGCGGTGGTTTCGCTGTGGGGCAACTTGCACGGCAGCGTCCTGCTGGCGCCAGCTTGGTGTGCTGCGATGCTTCCGACCGCTGCGCTCATCGCGCGGCGCACCGGGCGGCCCATGGCTCCTGCCGCCAAACCCTGGGCCATCCATCTGTCGTGGACCAGCGCGGCGATGTTGCTTCAGCCGGCTGGGTGGTCCCTCGTCCCGTACGCGCTGTCCACACCAGCGGTCAACAAGGCGCTGAGCAATGAGTGGTGGCCCTTGCTGCGCGGAGATGTCTGGGCAGCCAGGCCCCTCGTCATCGTCGCCTGGGGCACCGTCGCGCTCGCCACTATGATCGCGCTATTTGGCGCGGCCCGCGCTCCCATTTGGCCGCCCCGCGCCCCGGGGCCATTGCTCGCTGCGGGCGCCACGCTCCACGCGGCGCTGACCCGGCGGATGACCGCTTTTATGATGTTGCCGCTGCTGTGGCTCCTCGATCGGCTCGCCTCCCGCGAAACCACATCACGTCATCGCCAGTGGGTGAGTCTCGCTGGCGCCGCACTCTGTCTCGTCGCCATCTTCCCCGAGACCCACGGCTGGCGTCGTCCCGCGCCCTTGCGGCCCGGCGCCTTTCCGGTCGTCGCCACGGCGTTTGTGTCCAAGGCTAAGCTGAGCGGTCGGCCACTGAACCCAGACGGCTGGGGCGGGTATCTTTCGTGGCATCTTGGTGAAAACACGAAGACCTTTGCGGACGGGCGTTGGCCCCTGGTCGGTCAGACGGTCATCGCCAACGGTGTCGCCATGCTCGCACGCCAGCGCGACCCCGCACCGCTCATGGCCAAGTATCAGATCGACTGGCTGATCCAGCCGCGCGGTCTCTATCTACAGGTGCCGCCGCCCAACCCTGCACGTTGGGTGCTCGCTTGGCAGGATGCGCAAACGGTGGTGCTGCTGCGCCGTGGTCCGGCCTTCGCCAAGAATGTCGCCAACGTCTGCCGGCTGTACGCCAGCCAACCGAGCCTTCGCCATGCGGCCTCCTGGCCCATGCGTGCACGCGGCCCTCAGGGCGTCGCCGTTCCAACCGACGTCCCCTCCATCCTCACTTTGTGCAAGGAGCCCTCATGATCCCACGCCCCGACGCTACGCCTGACCTGGCCACAACTCCGCTTTGGGCCCGCAAACACGGCACGCTAGCGCTGATCTGGCTGCTCGTGGGCGTGTCACTGGTCACCGCTCACGGTTGTGGCAGTGATGACGCTGCACCGGAGACCGAGACACCCAGGGTCGCCGCCGATTTTGGCAAGCCCGGGCGGTTTGCTGTCGGCACTATGACCTACGCGCTGGTGGACCAAGCCAGGGGCAGGACGCTCAACGTCGAGGTCGTCTACCCCGTCGCTGCGTCATCCGCGGCCGCTGCCGGGGCGCTCGATATGGCGTCCTTTTGCACCAGCACCGCTGACAAAGAGGCGATGGCCCAACTGCTCGCCAAGGCCCCAACCGATTGTCCAACCCGGTCCACCGATGTCGTGGTGGGCGGCGCCATCGCCAAGGGCAAGTTTCCGGTGGTCGTCTTTTCCCACTGTCACGACTGCACGCGGTGGTCCTCGCTCGGGCTGCTCAAGCGCCTGGCGAGCCATGGGGTGGTGGTCCTGGCCCCCGATCACGCGGGTAACACCCTATTCGACAAGCTCGCGGGCAACAGCATCAATCTATTTGGCCAAGGCAAGACGTTCGTGGGGCTGCGCGTCGGCGACCTCAAGGCCGTACTCGACGACGCTGAAGCGGGCAGTGCGCTCCCGAAAGCACTCGCCGACCACCTCGACTTCTCCCGCGTGGGCGCCATGGGGCACAGCTTCGGCAGCGTCACCGCCGGGCTCTTTTCCCAGACAGATCCTCGCGTGAAAGCCGCCATTGGCGTCGCCGCGCCGATGCAGAACCCCCTGCTCCCTGGCGTCGACATGGCCAAGCTCAAGATGCCGGTTCTGCTGTTTCTGGCCGAGGAAGACAACTCCATCGGTACCATCGGCAATCAGTTCCTCACCGACAACTTCGAGGCCACAGTCGGGCCTGCCTGGCTCGTCAGCGTGGCGGATGCAGGTCACTGGTCGTTCTCAGATGTGGCGGGGTTGCACGAGATGTTTGATCCGGGCTGCGGTAAGGCCAAGCGCATGACCGACGGCACCGAATTTTCCTATCTGCCGGTCTCTGAAGCCCAGCACATCGCAAGTAGCTGGGCCAGCGCTTTCTTCGCTGCTCATCTGGAAGGCGACGCCGGCGCAATCGACTTTCTGGCCGAAAAGCCGGGCGATTCGCGGGTCACTGTCACCCGTCGGCCGGCCCCGTAGCCCGGGATTCGCTACTTCGTCCAGTAGTCTGTCTGCTCGAAGCAGTAGAGGTGGCCTCTGTAGGAGCTCGAGCAGCGGTCTGACGAGCAGGCTTGCGTCCACTGGCTGTTCGTCGACGTCGCGCGTCCGCTGTAGGTCCGGTACGAGCTCGACGAGCTCGTCGTTTGCCACCGGTAGCAAGCGTGCAAAGACGACGAGCTGGCTCGACTGCCACTGGTTGTGGTGCCGGTGTGCACTTTGGGCTTGTAGCTGCTGCCGCACGCGGAGTAGCTCGCTGACTGCGATGAGCCAATCACCTGCTTTTTCTCCGTGACGTTGATGGGGTTGTCCAGCGTGCCATCGACGAGGTCGTTCCAGTTCAGCGCGACGGTCTTTCCGTCCAAGCGGCGGTAGGGCACCGATGCCTTGTTGAAGTACGACGAAGGCCAAGACTGATAGGTGCTCAACCAGGCCATCCATTTGCCGCCCAATCCCGCCGCGTTGGCCAACGCTTGGCACTTTGCGTGCCCGCCGGCTATCCCGCCGAGGTTGCCGGTGTACAGCGCGCTTGTCAGGAATACACGGCGCGAGGCGACGCATCCGGCCGCAGCCTTGTACTTGCACTCGCCGGTGTTCTTATCGCAGCTATCGATGGTGCAGCTGTTCTTGTCGTCGCACCCGCCGGAGAGGTTCTTGTCGACGCCGCCGACGCACTTGCCGGAGTTGCACAGCGCTCCCTGCAGGCAGAGGTTGCCATCGGTGCACGAGGTCAAGTCCGCCGATTTCACGGCTGTGCACTTGTCGTTGGCTTCGTCGCACGTATTGACCGTACATTCTGTCCCGTCACCGCACGATTTGTAGGGCGAGTTGACCTTGCGAATCCGGTGGTTGCTGTAGTCAGCGACGTAGAGGCTTCCCTTCGAGTCGACCGTCAATCCGGCCAAATTGTAGAACTTGGCCAAATCCGCCGACTCATCCAGCCAGCCATAGGAGCCCACGCCCGCGAACGTCGACACGGCGCCCGACGGGTCGATCTGGCGAATCCGATGGTTGCTCTGGTCGCCCACGAAGATGGTGCCCTTGCTGTCGATTGCGATGCCCATGGGATTGTAGAACTTGGACGCCGTCCCTTTGCCGTCGAGGAATCCGGACTTGCCGTCACCGGCGATGGTGGTCACGGCATACCCCTTGGCTGCGATTCGGCGGATACGCTGATTGTTGGTATCGGCGACGTACACATTGCCAGCGCCGTCCACGGCAACTGCCCGCGGGTAGTAAAAGCGCGCCGACGTATTCTTGCCGTCCAGGAAGCTCGCAGAGCCCGATCCAGCGAGCAGGGTAACGTTACCCGCCGGGTCGATCCGCCGGATACGGTGGTTGTAAGTGTCTGCCACGTAGACCATGCCCGTCTTGGGGTCTGCCTCGACGCCGTCTGGCCGATAGAAGCGCGCAGACGTGCCCTTGCCGTTGGTGTAGCCACCGCTCGACTGCCCCGCCCAGGTGGTCACCTTGCCGGTTGGTGTCACCATGCGAATCCGGTTGTTGTACGAGTCTGCGACCAGGACCTGCCCCGACTTGTTCACCGTCACACCTGCGGGGTAGTAGAATCTAGCCGACCCACCCTGACCATCTGCGAAACCGTTGGACTGCTGCCCAGCCAGGGTTGTCACCATGCCGTTCTGAGCGACGCGGCGGATCCGGTGGTTGCTGCGGTCTGCAACGTAGACAACACCGAGTCCGTCGACCGCCACATCCCGTGGGCTGTTGAAGCGCGCTTTGGGACCGGCGCCATCGAGGAAGCCGCCGCTGCCGCCAGCGATTGTGTAGACGTCGCTCAAGTTGCCGACGCACTTTCCGTTGGTGCAGCGGTCGTTCACCGTGCAGAACTGCCCATCACTGCAAACCGCTGGCGCTGGAGGGAAGTAGCACCCTCCCGAGAAGCTGTTGCATTTGTCTGCCGTGCACGGATTGCCGTCACTGCAGGCTTTGGCCTTGCCGCCGATGCACTTGCCAGCACCGCTGCAGACCTCGCCGACCGTGCAGGCGTCGCCGTCCTCGCACTTGCCACCGCTCGCGATCTTGGAGAACGCGCATTTGCCGGTCGTCTTGTTGCAGGAGTCGTTGGTGCAGCTGTCGCCGTCGTCGCAAATCACCTGAGTAGGCACCAGCTTGCGAATTCGCTGGTTGTTGTAGTCGGCCACGTAGATCGTGTTGTCCTTGGCGGCCGCGATGCCGGATGGGTAGTTGAACTTGGCGGCTGTCGGTTTGCCGTTTGCATAGCCTGCGCCCGCTGCACCAGCCAGCGTGTACACATCGGCCTTCATGGTGATGCGGCGGATTCGGCTGATGCTGCGCTCCACGAGGAGGAGTCGACCAAGGGGGTCGATGGCCAACCCTGTGGGGTAGGTCAACGAGGCGCCCGCGCCCTTTCCGTCTGATTTTCCGGACGATGCGCTGCCAACGAACGTCGTCACGTTGCCGTCTTGCGCGATTTTCCGGATGCGGTGATTGCTGTAGTCCGCCACAAAGAGGTCCCCGGTCTTGCCGAGCACGACGTCGTACGGCTGGTTGAATCGCGCTGTCTTTGCAGGGCCATCCAAGAATCCGGCCGAGCCACCCGCCACCGTCGTAACGGCACCCGACGGCGTCACTTTGCGGATGCGATTGTTGGAGCGGTCAGCCACGTAGACGTTGCCAGCGGCATCTACGTCCAGCCCCTCTGGGTAGTAGAAACGGGACGACGTACCGACGCCATCGGCAAAGCCATTGGAGGACCCAGCGAGCGTTGTCGTCGTGCCATTCGCCTGAACCTTGCGG
>JAGSHB010000139.1 GCA_023954815.1 Myxococcales bacterium
AGAAGAAGGCTTGGGCCAAGAAAGTAGCTGCGAAGAAGAAGGAGGCAGCGAAGAAGAAGGGCGAGTCGAAAAGCGATGATGATAAGATTGCAGCCAAAAAGAAGGCGTGGGCCAAGAAGGTAGCAGCGAAAAAGAAAGCTGCTGCTGCGAAGAAGAAGGCCGCTGCGAAGAAGAAGGCTGCGGCGAAGAAAAAGGCTGCGGCGAAGAAGAAAGCTGCGGCCAAGAAGAAGGCCGAGTCGAAAAAGGGTGAGTCTGATGACAAACCCTGCAAGGACAACAAGTCATGCAAGTCTGGGGACAAGGGCTCCTTCGGCAAGAAGTAGCAGCCCGACCAGATTCGGTTGACTCCACGTGCGGCTGAGGCCGGCGCCCGAGATACGGGTGCCGGCCTCGCTGCCGTTTTGCGAGGTGGTTGACAGCTAGGCGACGGAGCGGGCATCCATGCGCGGCGCGGTAAGACTCCCGCGGCCCCTTCACATGGAGAACCAGATGAAACCTCACTTCTCGCTCGCAATCGCCTTTGCTCTCGCCCTCGTGCTGAGTGCTTGTGGCGGCGCACAAAAGACGGCAACGACGACTGCGGCACCGAGCGCGAAGACTGGCAAGGACTGCAAAGGGAAAAAGGGCGACTGCAAGGGCAAGAAGTCTGACTGCAAAGGAGGCGATTGCGCCGACAAAGGCGGCGAGGGCACGTTTGCGATGGTCAGCGGGCCGGACCTGCTCAAGCAGATCGACGCCAAGGAAAAGATGCTCATCCTCGACGTGAACCGGAAGGCGCGCTTTCTCAAGGCCCATGTGCCCGGCGCTGTGCATGTGAGCCGTCACGCACTGACCCGCATCGAGCTCGGCAACGACAAGGCTGCAAAGCTGGTCTTTTACTGCGGCAGCCCCAAGTGCCGCGCGTCGCACAAGGCAGCGAAGACCGCTGGCGAGATGGGCTACACCAACGTCTTTGTCATGCCGCTCGGTATCAAGGGTTGGGAGGCCGCTGGTCTTCGCACTGAAGCGGGCGGCAACGCGCAGGTTTTCCAGGTCATCAAGACTGCGGATGTACTGACCAAGAGCAAGGGCGCCGCGCAGGTGACGATTATCGATGTGAACTCGCCCGAGCGGTACGCGAAGGGTCATGTTCCCGGTGCGAAGAACGCCAAGGCCGACGCGCTGACCGCAGCCGATCTGCCCAAGAACAAGGACGCCGTGGTCATTTTGTATTGCGGTGCACTGCGGTGTGGTGCGTCGCATCGTGCTGCACAGGCAGCCGCGAAGATGGGCTACACGAACCTGTTCGTGATGGCCGCTGGCATCAAGGGCTGGGAAGCTCAGGGGCTGCCGACCGAGAAGTAGATCGAAAAAACCCCGGTTAGCGGGGACCGCCAGCCTTATGTTCTTGCCCGTGCGCCCAGATTTTGGCACGCCACGGAGAGAACACGATGAGCTGGGACTTTCAGACGATTATCGAGCCATTTCGCATCAAGAGTGTTGAGGCGATTCCGATTCTGTCCCGGACCGAGCGGGAGGTTGCGCTCGAGGCCGCCGCCCACAATCTGTTCAAGTTGCCTGCCGCGGCGGTAACGATCGACCTGTTGACCGACTCGGGGACAGGAGCGATGAGCAGCGCGCAATGGGCCGCGCTGATGACCGGCGATGAGAGCTACGCTGGGTCCAACTCGTACTTTGCGCTGCAAAAAGTCGTAGAACGGCTCACTGGCTTCACGGACGTGTTCCCGTGTCACCAGGGCAGGGCTGCCGAGCGGATTCTGTCTCGGACGGTCATTGAGCCGGGGCAGATCATCCTCAACAACACCCACTTCGACACGACCCGCGCCAACTTCGAGGCGGTGGGGGCTGAGGCGGTCGATCTGCCGGTTCCTCCCGGTGGTGATTTCGCTGGCAATATGGACTTGGATGCGCTGGATGCCGCGCTGACGACAGATGCTGGCCGCGCTGCGCGCCGGGTCGCTATGGTGATGGTGACGATTACCAATAACGCTGTGGGTGGGCAGCCGGTGAGTATGGCGAACCTGCGGGCGGTTCGGCAGCGGTGCGATGATTTCGGGGTGCCGCTGTACTTGGATGCCGCGCGATTTGCTGAGAACGCCTGGTTCATCAAGCAGCGAGAGCCCGGTTTTGGTGATGTGGCGCTCGAGGACATCGTTCGGCAGATGTTCGCTGTAGCGGACGGCTTCACCATGAGCGCGAAGAAGGACGGCATCGTCAATATCGGTGGCTTGCTGGCGGTGCGGGACCCTGAGTGGCATCAGGCGATGAAGAACGAGCTGATTCTAACGGAGGGCTTTCCGACCTACGGCGGGTTGGCGGGGCGTGATTTGGAGGCGTTGTCGGTGGGGCTTCTGGAGGCGTTGGATGAGGACTATCTGCACTATCGCACCCGTTCCATCGCCTACTTTTCGGAGCGGCTGATCGAGGTGGGTGTGCCGGTCATCATGCCCCCGGGTGGGCACGCGGTGTACATCGATGCCAAGAAGATGCTGCCGCACATCCCGCCGGAGCAATTTCCTGGGGTGGCGCTGATCAACGCCCTCTATATCGAGGGTGGCGTGCGGGCTGTGGAGCTCGGATCGCTGATGTTCCCGGGGAGCCCGCGGGAACTGGTGCGTATGGCGATGCCGCGGCGTGTCTACACCCAGGCCCACGTGGATTATGTGATCGAGGTAGCGGGGCGTGTGGCGAAGCGGGCCGCTGCGTTGCCGGGGTATGAGATTGTGAAGGCGCCTGCGGCGTTGCGGCACTTTAGTGCGGTTCTGGCGCCGCACCGTGAAATTTGAGCCTATTTTTGTCGGCAAGTGGCCGTTCTAGCGCCTCCAGGGGGCAACGCAGCCGTTTGCCAGGTTCGAAGGCATATTAGCCGGGTCGACCAATTATCGGCGGTTGGGCGGCCTTAGCGGCCCGAGTGATTTGTAGCCGTATGAACTTGCGCTTCGGCACTTCGTCCGAGGCGCGATTCCAAGTCGTTGACCGGAAGCCGCTATTGCACTTCGAGTCGTGGCCTATCCATCTTCGCGACCGATTCCCTCGTAGCGAACATGACCTTGGCTTGTGGGTTCGCCTTCGTCGGGCTCTCGATCGCCGTTTTGATCATCAACCCATGATTGGGTTCTCCACCGACCCAAGCCTTCACAATGGCCGTCACGTCGACCTCCACCGTCGCTGGTGTCGCGGTCGCCACGGCGAGCGAGGCGCTTGGGCTCGGCTCGAAGTCAGGCTGCTGCTCCCACGTGAGGATGCCCGTCGCCGCCGTCGGCTCTGTCTTCCCTGTGTAGAGACCTTGCCCCTCAGACCACGCGCTCGTGACACGGTGCACCGCTAGGCTGTCTAGTTTGCCCTTCACGTCAATCTGCCGCAGCACCAGTGTGGCCTTCGTCACCGCAGTGACCGATCCAAGGTCAAACCGTAGGTATGTACGCTTTTCGCCACCCAGCTGGTGCCAGCCGGCCGACATCGTCTTCCAAGCCCCCCAGTTCGCGTTGTTCCAGTTGAGGTAGGTGTAGGCGTACACATCGCCATCAGCTACGGCCTGCAACGTCTGAGAGACGGCTCCCGCACCATCTACGACCTCCGATGACCCGACTTGGCCATCTGAGTGTCCGATTGCGTCTGCTGCCGTAGCGTCGCTGGCGTCCACGAGGATCGTTGTGTCGACCCCAGCGTCTTGGGTCGGCGTCGGTGAACTGCCACCGCCCTCGCTGCTACAGCCAGCGGCGCCGAGGGTCACAAGGGCAGTCACCAGCATCACCGCACGAAAGTGTCTGTTCTTCATTGTGTCCTCCTCTGTGGCTGCGACAACATGCCGCCCCATCAATGTAGGCGTGGCGGGGCCGAACACTGAGATGTTGACGCGCTCTGATTGTGCGATTCGCATCACCTGCCGGATTCGGTCGACTCCCGGCCGCGGCTGTTTTAAACAGATGAGGTGGAAGACCTCATGGGAAAGCTCGCGTTCGGCTTCATCGCCCTCATTTTTGGGGTTCAACTGCTCACGTTCACCCTTCGGCGGCGCTGTCCGCGCTGCAAACGCCTGTACGGAGGTCGCTTCGTCTCCGCCTACCGGTCGGGCGTCACCACACGCCGCAGCCCAGTCAACCCCTTGGAGCCCAACGGCATCTTCGGCCGCAAGATGCAGACCACCACCAGCGGTACGCGCCATGTCACGGTGCGCTGTCGGCGTTGCGGCAACACCTGGGGCTACAGCGGGCGGTTTTCGTCGAGCAGGGAAGATCCGTGAGCGATTGTCGCCCCACTGCGGTCCACCTCGATGACCTCGCCCCCGCCCAGCGAGCCGAGCTTGTGCGGCGTCGCGCGGCCAAGGATCAGTGGGCGGAGTACGGCGTCGCTTGGTGGTGGCCCTTCTTCTCGATTCCGGTGGGCGGCGCTGGGTGTGTGCTCATCTTTGAGCTGCTGGCGAAGTACGGTCGCGGCGCTGAGTCGATCACGTTCGCGCTACCCATCGGGCTCGGTGCGGCGGTCTGTGTGGCGCTGGCGCTAGTCGGATTGGTTCACTTTGTGCGCAGCTTCGGAACCTACGGCCGAACCCTGACCAGCTTTGGCTACGCCGAGGTGCGCAACAAGCAGCTCTGGGTGTTCTCCTGGGCAGCATTGGCTAGGCTGCACGGCATGAGCTGGGACGAGATGCGCCGCACGGAACCTCGGGCCATGCGGACGTATTGGTTCGAAAACGAGATCCGCAATCAACTGGGCGACAGGGCCGCGCGCAGTCAGACGCACAGTGACCCGCCGACTGCGCGACGCCATGCGGGCTCGTTCGGTCGCGCCTGGGCCATGTTGAGCGGTGCGCTCTTGCTCGTGGTGTGCGGGCTGTTCGGCTATGTGCACATCGACAAGCTCGGCAATGAGGCGGACAAGCGCGCTCGCGACACCGCCTGGGTCACCGAGATCACAGACCCACTCGTACACATCAGGCGACAGGCCGCAGCCGATGCAGCGAAGCTGTGCACGCCGGACCAGGTCCCCGTTCTGCTAGCTGCGCTATCCGATCGGAGCGCGGCCGTTCGGGGGCAAGCCGCCGAATCCCTCGCCAGCGTGTACTTTCGGGTCAAGCCGACTGAACTAGCTCGGAAACGACTCACCGCGGCCGCCACGGATGATGCCGTCGTCAGCGTCCGGGCCAAGGCGATCAGGGCGGTCAGCTTGATGGCGGGCCACAAGGAGATCGACGGATCGGACGGGACGTGGGTGCTGCGGCGCGGAACCAAGGCGACCGATAGCATGGAGCGTCGTGCTGCGATTCGTGGCGTAGCGACAGCGAGATCCCACATGCCCGACGCACTGACGGTCCTGCTCGCGGCCGCCGGTCCAGAAGACACACGCCCCGACGTGGTCGCCGCGCTGAGCCGACTTCATGAAAAGGTCCTGCCGAAGCTCGAAGCGACGGGGCAGGGCACCGGTCCTTCTGCCGAGGTCGCTCGCGCTGCCGCCTGTAGCCTGCACGCTCGGGCATTCCGCCGCCGCCTGCGTTCGGTGAAGAAGGCAGCGGACCGTCAGGCGCGATTGCAGGCCTTCAAGATCTGCGGAAAGCCGTCACTGCGCGCTATCTGGGCCGTTGTCCCCGACGCTCCGAGCGACAAATTCGCCGACGCCGCCCTCGGCAAACTCGGCGAAGCTGGGCCGTTGGCGCTGCCTTTCCTCGTCAAAGCGGCGCATCTGTCGACCTACAAGGCGCGCGGCTCAAATATTCGGGCGATGCGGCGCGGCTTCCGGGAAGAGCGGATTCGCCGCCTAGCAGTTAGCCTCATTGGCCGCCACGGTCACACCAAAGCGGCGGCGACGCTCGTGATGGCCCTGAAGCGCGACAAGTCCGAGACGGTGCGCATCGCCGCTGCGAAGGCCCTCGGCGTACTGGGCCCGGGCGTGCGCGATGTGGCGATCGCCCCCCTGCAGCAGGCCGCGAAGCACCGGTCCAAATCGGTCGCCGAGGCGGCACAGGCGGCCATCGTGGCGATTGAAGGCAAGTGAGGTTACGCTGCATCGCAACTCACCCTGAAGGGATAGACGATGATGGACTCCGCCGGTGCAATGCAGCCAGTGTCTGCCCGGCGCCGCGTTGCGTGGGGAGTGACAGCCCTCGTTGTCGTCTCCGTTCTGACCATGGGCAGCGCAGCAGCGGTGGGGCGGACACGCCCGAGTCGCCGAGCGAAACCCGCCGCCCATACCCCCAAGATTTCGAAGTCGTTGAAGGCAGGGAGCGCTGTGGGCAAGTCGGCCCAGGCGTTCGTGCCCGCCCCAATCGGCAAGGGTCCCGCATTTCCGGCAAAGTTGGCGTGGCCCGTTCCGAAGCAGCTGGGAAACCAAAAGTCCGTGTATTTTGCCGGTTGCAGCTGGATGACAGCATCGGGCGACGCGACCGTCTGTCTCACCGGTTTCATGGATATGGGCTACTGGGAGTTCAAGCTGGAGGTTCAGGGTATTGGCACGCCGAAGCACCTGACCTTCCATATTTTCGGTACCGGCGCTGGCGAAAAATTGCCGTCTAAGCTGTCGCCCCCAAAGGGGTACGAAGAGGCCTGTGAGAAGTACAATACCGCGTGTGTCATTCGCGCAAACGGCTACTTCAAGGCGCGTAAATGGCTGAGCGCCAATCGGGTGTTGCGAGCGCTGGAACTCAAACCGAAGCGGCTCAAGTGGCTCAAGGACAAGCACACTGTGCAGTTCGCAGCGCTGGGCAAATCATGGCGAACCAAGTTGTTTCCGGCGAGCGAACACGGTGCTCCCAGCGATTGGGGTAAGGCGCGCCGCCACCACTGCTGCAGTTGGCGTGTGAAGCGCGCGCTGGCAGGGCCAAATCACAGCGCGCTGGTGTGGTTTGCGTACGGCTGCAATGCCGCAATTGGCGACTGCTTCCTGGGCGAGGAGGGGTGCGAACGCCAGCCGAAGGGCAAGACGTGTGTGACACAGACGGAGTGGACCTCGGAGACCCACCCGCAGGACGAGACTCAGTTTCGCGTTGTCAAGCCAGTCGCGGGTCGGGCCACAACCAAGAAGCGTCCGGCGAAGTCCAGAGCTAAACGCCCACGTGGCAAGCGGCCGCGTGGCAAGCTCCCGTCGGGGGTAGGGCGCCCGGGGGCTGCCACCTCGAAGCGTCCAGGCAACGCTGCTTCGAAGTCGGTGCGTCCAACGGCGAAGGGGCGCACCCGGCCCTCGCCCAAGCGACCCGGAACAAGGCGTCGGCCTTGATTTGCCGCGGGTAGTGCACGGTTTGTGCTGAGCGGAAATCGTACGCAGTGTCGTAGAAAGCCCGTGACAGGCCCGCCATCACCAGACCGGCACTAATATGCCTGCCCAGCCGTAACGGGCCTCCAGCGGCCTCCCAGGGCCGAATTCGGGCATTTTGATACCCAAAACTGCCAAAATTACGCACCGCAGCGCGCCAAATGACGCTATCGGCTACCCGAGGGCCGCAATCTGCTCCGCGAAGGCCCACTCAATCCAAGGAATCAGCGCTTCAATGTCGCTGGTCTCCACCGTGCCGCCCCCCCAAATGCGGAGGCCAGCCGGCGCGTCGCGGTAGTATTTGATGTCGTAGGCAACGCCTTCAGCGTCGAGTTTGGCCGCTACACCCTGCGCAAATGCAGCCTGGGCATCGGCGCTCAGCGCAGTGACGCGGGTGTCGGTGAACTTCAGGCAGATAGACGTGCTCGAAAGGGTCGCCGGATCGGCCGCTAGGAAGTCTACCCAATCCGTGCGCTCAACCCAGGTCGCCAAGGCAGCCAGGTTGGCTTGCGTCCGATCCATGAGGCCGGCCAACCCGCCGATGGACTCCGCCCACTTCAGCCCGTCGAGTGCGTCTTCAACAGCGAGCATCGACGGGGTGTTGATGGTGTTGCCCTTGAAGATCCCCTCGTTGAGCTTGGCGCCCTTGAGCATGCGGAAGATCTTGGGCAGCGGCCTGCCGGAGTCGTAGGTCTCCAGGCGCTCCACCGCGCGCGGGCTCAGCGCCAACATGCCGTGGGCCGCTTCGCCGCCAAGCACCTTTTGCCACGACCAGGTCACCACATCGAGCTTTGACCACTCGATGTCCATGGCGAAGGCAGCCGAGGTCGCATCGCAGATAGCCAGCCCTTGTCGGTCATCCGCGATCCAGTTGAGATCAGCGACGCGCACCCCGGCAGTGGTGCCGTTGTAGGTGAACACCACGTCGCGGTCGCTATCGACGGCAGCGAGGTCGGGCAGGTGGCCGTAGTCGGCGGTGAGTGTGCGCACATCATCGAGCTTCAGCTGCTTGGTCACATCCGTAATCCAGCCGCTGCCAAAGCTCTCCCAGGCGACCATGTCCACGCCACGGGCGCCGAGCATGCTCCACAGCACCATCTCGACGGCGCCCGTATCCGAGGCGGGGACAATACCCAGTCGCCAGCCCTCAGGGATACCCAAGATCTGCTTAGAGCGATCGATGACCTCCTGCAACTTGGCCTTGCCTGGCTTGCTGCGGTGCGACCGGCCCGACAGGGTGTCCCCCAAGGCAGCGACGCTCCAACCGGGGCGCTTGGCGCAAGGGCCAGAAGAGAAGTTGGGGCAGGCGGGGCGTTGACTCGGTTTCATGAACATACTCCAAAGCGGCTCTAGCAGACTGCGATGACTCGTCTTCACCGCGCAGGACTCTTTGGGGAGCGCGGTCTGCTGGGATCGGGAAGCCGCAGTTTGCCGCGGCCGGGGTGCTCGGGGCCCCCCAATAAGAAAAGAACACTAGGAACGTCCTGCGACGGTCATTTCAACTACGCTGCACGCTCCTAGTCAGCTGTAATCACAGCGAGCTCTTCGACAGATGGGCAGCTGCACACCAAGTTGCGGTCGCCGTAGGCGTTGTCGACTCGGCTGACAGGCGGCCAATATTTGTTGTCGCGCAGGGCGTCGACTGGGTAGGCGGCAAACTCACGGCTATAGGCGCGCTCCCAGGTGTCGGCCAGGACCGTCTCCGCAGGATGCGGCGCGTGGTGCAGAGCGCTGTCTGTGTAAGCGATGTCGCCGTCTTCGATGGCCTGGATCTCTGCCCGAATCGCGAGCATCGCATCACAGAACCTATCGAGCTCCGCCTTGGGCTCGGACTCCGTCGGCTCGATCATCAGTGTGCCTGCGACCGGCCAAGACATGGTCGGCGCGTGAAATCCGTAGTCCATCAAGCGCTTCGCGACATCGTCGACCGTCACGCCGCAGCTCTTCTTGAGGGGCCTCAGATCAATGATGCACTCGTGCGCCACACGGCCAAGTACCCCGCGATATAGCACCGGGTACGCGGCGCTCAGGCGATGAGCGAGGTAGTTGGCGCTGAGAATGGCAACCTTGCTCGAACGGGTGAGCCCCTCACCGCCACTCATCGCGATGTAGGCCCACGAAATTGGCAAGATGGACGCGCTGCCCCAGGCCGCAGACGACACCGCGCCTACGCTCGCATCTCCGCCATCGAGGTGCAGATGGCCGGGCAGGAACGGCGCCAGCGCCGCGGTCACACCGATGGGGCCCATCCCCGGGCCGCCACCGCCGTGGGGAATGGCGAACGTCTTGTGCAGATTCAGGTGGCAGACGTCAGCGCCAATCTCCCGAATCTTACTCAAACCCATCAGCGCATTGAGGTTTGCGCCGTCCATGTAGACGAGGCCACCATGGTCGTGGACGACCGCGCAGATCTCGCGGATCGCGGTCTCGAACACCCCATGGGTCGATGGATACGTCACCATCAAGCCGGCCAACTCAGCCTCGTGCTTGGTGGCCTTGGCGCGCAGATCGGCGACGTCAATATTACCATTGTCATCACAAGCTACCGCAACAACACGCATTCCAGTGAGCGCCGCGGTTGCAGGGTTGGTGCCGTGAGCGGAGGTGGGGATGAGGCAGACATCCCGCTCGGCTTCACCCCGGCTGCTGTGATAGCCCCGAATCGCGAGAAGGCCGGCAAACTCACCCTGGCTACCCGCATTTGGCTGCAAGCTGATCGCATCGAAACCGGTGATCTCAGCGAGCCATGCCTCCAATTGGGTGAACAGTTCGGTGTAGCCGGCCGCCTGACTGCGCGGTGCAAATGGATGCAGGCTGCCAAATTCCGGCCAGCTCACAGGCTCCATCTCCGCCGCCGCGTTGAGCTTCATCGTACAAGAGCCAAGCGGAATCATCGACCGCGTCAGGCTGAGGTCTTTTTCAGCGAGCCGGGTGAGGTAGCGCAGCATGTCCGTCTCTGAACGGTGAGCGTGAAAGCACTCCTCTTGCATAAACGGCGTGCTGCGGGCCAGTTGGCCATGGTCCACTTCACCGCTGTTGGCGTCGAAATGCGCACGATCCGCGCCAAAGATGGTCAGCAGGTCGTCCACATCAGCGCTTGTGACCGTTTCGTCGATGGTCAGCGACACTAGGCCATTGTCCCACTGCCGCAGGTTGATCCCCTGGGCTACCGCCTTGGCGTGGGTGTCAGCGGCTGCGTCACCGAGCTTGACCGCGACCGTGTCGAAGAGCTGCCCACCCAAGACCTCATGACCCGCCTCGGCGATCGCCGCGAGCAGGCCGTGGGCCACCCGCTGCACGCGGTCGGCGATCCGGCGGAGTCCTTCAGGGCCGTGGTAGCACCCATAGGCGGCCGCGATGTTGGCGAGCAGTACCTGAGCCGTGCAGATGTTGCTGGTCGCGCGGTTGCGGCGGATGTGCTGCTCACGGGTTTGCAGCGCCATGCGCAGGGCAGGGCGCCCATCCGCGTCGCGCGACACACCGATGATACGGCCCGGGATCTGGCGTTTGTAGGCATCACGCGTCGCGAAAAACGCCGCGTGGGGCCCGCCATAGCCCATTGGCACACCAAATCGTTGGCTGTTGCCCAGCACCACGTCTGCGCCCCATTGCCCGGGAGCCTGCAGCATCGTCAGCGCGAGTAGGTCGGTGCACACCGCGACCAGGCCGCCGCTCTCGTGCACCTGCTCGACATAAGCGGCGTGATCCGTCACCTGCCCATCCGTGCCGGGGTAGGCGAGCAGGTGACCAAAGGTGCCCGCCTCCGGCTTCTCGTCGCGCACATCGCCGATGGCGACCTCAATCCGCAGCCACTTTGCCCGCGTCTGGACCACGGCGATGACCTGCGGATGGCAAGCGTCGGAGACAAAGAAGCGATTGGCCGTGCTGCGTCGCGGTCGCAACCGGTACAGCATGGTCATGGCTTCGGCAGCGGCCGTCGCTTCGTCGAGCAGCGAGGCGTTGGCTACCGGCAGACCGCACAAGTCGCTGATCATCGTCTGGTAGTTCAGCAACATCTCCAGGCGACCCTGGGAGATCTCCGCCTGATACGGCGTGTACTGGGTGTACCAGCCCGGGTTTTCAAGCAGGTTTCGGCGAATCACCGGCGGCATGATGGTGCCGGCGTACCCTTGGCCGATGTACGAGCGAAAGACCTGATTGGCGTCGGCCATCTCGCGCAATGCGGCGAGCGACTCCTGTTCCGTCAGCGCGCGCGGAAGGGCTAGCGGACCCTCGGTGCGAATGTCGTCAGGCAGGGCCTCAACGATGAGCTCGTCGAGACTGCTGAGGCCGAGGGCCGCCAGCATTTGCTCGGACTCGTGAGCACGTGGACCGATGTGGCGGTCGACAAAGGGGGAAGAGGGGTCGAATAGTTGGGACGTCATGGTGTCCTCCAACGGCCCACACGGGGCCCGGCGCGCGGAAGTCTAACCACTGTTGTCGCTCGGCGTCACCCCACGAATGTTGGAATGGGGAAGTTCTCTTCATCGCTTGCGAACTCCCCCCCGGGGCCCACCCGCTCCTCCTGCGTTCATTCCCCTTTGGCGACCGGTCGTTCGGGCAAACGGCCCCGTATTTGAGGTCGCCTGATGGTCGTCATCGACCTTCGAGAGCCCGCTGCCCAGGGCGCAACGGCTCACCAGGATTTGCCAGATCTGACGACCGTTGAGTGGACCCAGGCCATCGACACGTGGCGGGGGCGCGTGGTGAATGAGACCGTCTCCTCGCGGGTTTTTGCTGCGATGATTCCCCAGGCGCTCGCCGCGGGTGCATCTGCCGACACGCTGCAACGATTGGCCAGGGCGGTGGGTGATGAACTACGCCACGGTCGGCAATGTGCAGCGGTGGTGAGCGCGCTCGGTGGCGACGCCTACGCTGAAATTGAAGCGCTGCAGCCCGTACCCACCCATGATGACGCTTCATCGATCGAGGGACTGCTGCGCAACATCATCTCGATCAGCTGCCTGAGCGAGACCGTGGCCGTCGCGCTGATCGGCGCCGAACGTCTGCGCACCGGACCGGCCTCGATCGAGACCACGCTGTCTCAGATCTTGGCGGACGAAGTGCAACACGCCCGCTTGGGTTGGGCAGTGCTCGACAATTAGCCGTCGCCGTGGGTGTATGCGATGGCAACGAAGCGCGCGCGCTGTTCTTTGACACGGTCCGCACGGTGATCGTTCCCAGGCTCTGCAGCCTTGGGCTCGCCGCCGACGCCGCCTGGGCAGCCGCAGCGTCGCAACAAGACGTCTGCGCGCCAGCGTCCGCTGCGATGCCTGATCCGATGGCTGCCGCGTACACTGCATAGCATTTACGGGCAGGCCGCCTCGCACTCCGCCTTGGTCTTGAACAGCTTCTTGCAGTCTTCCTTGCAACCGCACCCCGATACAAAGACGCACTTGCTGCCGTCCCAACCGACGCCGAGCAACATCTCGCACAGGCCGTAGCCGGTAGGATTGATGGCGCTACAGGTCGACTGTGCGGGACACGTGCCAGGTTTGTCTGGCGCGAAGCAATTGACCCCACAAGGGCAGATGACCGCGCCCTGACACACCGCGCCGCCGCAGTCGCTATCGGTCCAGCAGGTCCCCTTCTTCAACTGCGCGAGGTCTTTGCACACGCCTTTGGCGCAGGCCTGGCCCTTGTTGCACTCGCTGGTCTTGTTGCAGCAGCCGGCTGGCGGCTTGCCCGCATCGACCGTGCCGCCGCTGTCCGTGGCTTGACTGTCCGTGGCTTGACTGTCGGCCGTCTGTGCGTCAACCACCGCGCTATCGGAAGTCGCCGCATCACCCGCGGTACTATCGCTCACACCTGCATCGGTCGCGCCGCCGTCTGTCTCAAGCCCGGTGTCCTCCGTTGCGGTGCTGTCCGCCGCAGTCTGGGTATCCGCAGATCCCGCGCCAGCGTCCTGCGCGCCGCCAGCGTCAGCATGAGTCGCATCCACCGCAGTACCATCCGTCGCATCCACGAATCCGCCGCCGAGCTGTACATCCACGGTCGCTTGCTTGCACAGGGGGCCGCAAGTCGGGCCGTTCGGGCGGACGTTGGCGTAGGTGGGTGATAGCACCTTGTCGACCACCCCCAGATCTCCGCTGTGCAGGGTCACCGTCACGGTTGCGGCAGAGGTGAACAGCACAATGCCGGTGGAGGAGCACATCACATGCGCGTTCGGCGTGCCTCCGATGCAATCGATGTCGCGTGTGAGCCCGTCCAAGACCGCCGAGCCCTTCACCTGGGTCACCAGCGCGCCGCTCGGGTCCAGTGGGCGCAGCGTGATTTGGTCCGTGCACCCGATGAGCGTGCAAGCGCCGTCGCCACCACCTGCGTCGCTGCTGCAGGCGGCAACGAGCGCTGCCGTCACCAAGACGAGGGCGCGGACCACTCGCCAAGAATTCATCATTGTTCGCATCGCACCCTCCGATCGCACCCTTCCACACCATCATAGTCATCCCCAGACCCGCGTCGACCGCCCGCATCGACAATTGTGTACGAGCTCTTTGCGACGCCGAAAGGCCAGTATCCTCGGGCAAATAAGCTGTGCTGTGCGGCATCTCGCGGAGAATTGGCCTATGAATGCCTCTGCCTGGCGACGGTCGGCGGGGCGAGGATGGCACGTGAGCACAGTCACCAGCGAACTCTGGAGTGACAGCGACGCCCGATACGAGCGTGATCTGTCGACGGCCCTGCGGCAGGACGATCTGCGCACCGCCTTATTCGCGGTCGAGGGCGCCGACCCGGTGGCGCAGGACCGCGCCGCGAACCAGTTGGCTGCCTGGGTTACCGAATGCAAATTACAGCTCGCACAGGGCACAGCGCCAGTCGCAGCCCTACGACAGGTACTGTCGGTCGGCGCCGGTCTGGCCGGCGTCGGTTATCGCGGTGAGCGCTGCGACTACTACGCCGCGGAGAACTCGGCCCTGTCCTCCGTGGTCAAGCGCCGTAGTGGGCAGCCCATCGTTGTCTCCGGTATTTGGATGCTCGTCGGCCGTGGCGCCGGTTTGCAGGTCGATGGCGTCGGGCTGCCGGGGCATTTCGTGGTGCGCGTCGGAGGCTCCCAGGGTGCATTAGCCGACCCCTTTGCTGGCGGCGAGGCTCTGTGCGAGGCGGGTTGCGCTGCCATCGTAGACAGGCTCTCAGGCGGCGCGCTGCCATGGGAGGATGCCTACTTGCGTCCTGCCACGACCCAGAGCCTGGTGACGCGCGTACTGCGCAATTTGGCCAATGCCCATCGCCGCGCCGACAACCCCCTCGGGCTGTACCGTGCGGTGCGCTTGCTGGCGTCCATTTCGCCAGACGACTCGGAAGCCGCGCTCATGCACGCCCGGCTAGCAGAACACCTGGGCGCTTGTGCGCTAGCACGGTCGCTCTATGAGTCGGTTTCGCTCCGTTTTCCAGACTCTTGCGCTGCATCTGTCGCGACGAGGCGAATCGCCGTGGTGCTGCGGATTCAGGCCGAACAACACTAAAAATCCGGGCCCGATTGCGCCAAGTCAACTTCGCGAAATAGTAGGCGTTGACACCGACGGGCGACATCCCTACGGTGCCGCGCGATTCGGGACCACGAGGCCCCGACAACCGGGTTTCGCTCGGTCGCCCCTGCCGCGGAGGTCTCTATGAACTACGTCACACGCCACACATTTCCTCTCTCGGTCGTCCTGATCGGGACGCTCGCCGCCATGGGCGCTTGCTCGGACGCATCCGACGGCGGCAGCGGCGCATCAGCAGGCAACGGCACTGGCAACGCGGACGGATCGATCTTCGATGATGCAGGCGATGACGTGGGCACTGGTGCGGTCGACGCGGGCCCACTAGACGCCGGGTTCGAGGTGCCAGACGGCACCAAAGGCGACGGAGACTTCGGCAAGCCCTGCAAGTCGGATAGCGAGTGTAAGAGCGGCGTCTGCATTGAGGGGTACAGTGGTTTTGTCTGCACCGAGCTGTGCGGTGACAGCCAGAAGTGCCAGACTGGCTGGACCTGCAACAAGGTCTTTCTTGGCGCCGACAAGGCCAAAGAGGTGTGCGTTCCCGACGTCTCCAAACTCTGCCAATCCTGCACGACGGACTCGGACTGCCTCGGCGGGCTCTGCGTGCAAGGTGGCGGGGAGAGCTACTGCGCCAGCCTCTGCCCGGCCAATGGCTGCCCCAGTTCTCACGACTGCACCAAAATGGCCGCACCCGACAAGAGCGGTGACATCGACGTCTGCAAGCCGAAGAGCGGCTCTTGCTCCTGCACATCCACGTCGACCGGCCTGATCCGAGCCTGCAAATCGAGCTCCGGACCCAAGACCTGCTACGGCATCGAGACATGCCAGGCGAGCGGCTGGGGTGGATGCGCGCTACCCAAAGAGGTGTGCGACGGCGAGGACAACAACTGCGACGGCACGGTCGACGAGGGCTTCGTTGACGGCCAGGGTAAGTACACAACCGTCTTGGCGTGCGGCAGCTGTGGCAATGGCTGCGGCGCGGTCAACTTCGCCAACGCCACGCCGGTCTGCACGGTGACGGGCACGGCTGCGCAGTGCGGCATGAACTGCAAGAACGACTACTTCGACGTCAACACCAACCCAAACGACGGCTGCGAGTGCCACAAGACTGCGACGGTTGACCACCCCGATGGCACCGATCACAACTGCGACGGGGTCGACGGACAAGTCAGCGCTGCCATCTTCGTGGCCAAAAACGGGGTCGATACCGCCAATGGCTCTCGCGACAAACCAGTGCGTAGCATCGCGCAGGCCATCTCCATGGCGAAGTCCGGCGGCAAGCGCGACGTCTACGTGGCGACCGGCGTGTATGAAGGGTCGCTGTCGTTGGCTGCGGGCGTACATGTCTACGGCGGCTACAGCAGCGATTTCGTCAACCGCAACCCGGTCGCCTACCAGACCGTCATTATTGGCGCCGCTCCCAAGGGCGCTCAGCCCGGTGCGGTGAACGCCCTCGGTTTGGCTGGCGCGAAGGCCACACTGGCCGGGTTCACCATCTACGGCGCCAACGTCAAAACGAAGGGGAGCTCGACCTACGGCGTCTACGTGCGGGACTGCGACGCGGGCCTCCAGATTCGCGACAACCGCATCATCGCCGGCGACGCTGGCAACGGTGAGTCAGGCAAGGGAGGCGGCAACGGCGCCTCTGGAAAGGCCGGAAAATCGGGCCAGAAAGCAAAGGACATCGGCACCAGCTACTGCACAACGAGCAAGATCTCGGCAGGTGGCGCTGGCGGCTCCCACACGTGCGGCGGCCAGAGCGTCAGCGGCGGCAGTGGTGGCGCGGCGATTTGCCCCGACTACGATCAGAGCGGAACGCAGCCCAAGTCGAGCCCCTACCTCCAGACCTCCAAGAGCAGCGAGCTGGGCAAGTCGGGCAGCGGAACGGGCGGCGGTAGCGGCGGCAAGGCGGGATTCGACTCCATCATCTGGGAAGGCGGCGCGTCATGCGGCCTCTGCAGCCCGCCGCGCAAGGTCGCCGGTGGCTCCTTCCTAGAGACCGTCGGTGGCAATGGCGTCGCAGGTAAGACGGGCAAGGCTGGATCGCTCGGCAAGGCCTGCAGCGACCCGTTCGGAAAGGTTGTGGCCGGTCTGTGGACCGCGGCGAGCTCCGGTGCCGGCAAAGCGGGTAGTCACGGCGCAGGTGGCGGCGGTGGCGGTTCGGGTGGCGGCGTCGAAGTGTCGGCGAAGTGCACCAAGAACACCCTGTTCAAGTACCCCGATCTCGGCGGCAGCGGCGGCGGCGGCGGTAGCGGCGGATGCGGCGGCGGCGGTGGTACGGCGGCCAGCAGCGGCGGCGGCTCGTTCGCGGTCTTTTTGGGCTACTCGGCCAAGGCGACCACACTTCCAAAGCTGACCAACAAC
>JAGSHB010000013.1 GCA_023954815.1 Myxococcales bacterium
GCTCTATCGCAGGTATCCGCTCACCCCTCACGAGCCGGCCCTGCGGCAGTGGGCTGGGCGCGCCGCAGTGTTGTTCGGTGAGCTGTCGAGCTTGCGCCAAGCCCTGCGCGGCTAGAGGGTTGACCAACAGTTGACGCGAGCGAACTTCGGAGTGTCGATTGGTTAGATGCAAGGCAGAAAAGCGATGTCGATGCTCTGCATCGTCGAGCTTTTCTAACGCAGCAGGTGGCAGGTCACCGCCCGAAGAGCGCCGCGGAGGGACTGTTGGTCGGCTCTCCAATCGCGCGCTGAGCGACGAGGCACCCGCCAGCCGCCCTACCCGAGCCCTTTTCCTTGGAGTCTCGCCATGCGTGCAGACGTCGTTGACGGCAAGATCGCTTTTCCCGGACGCATCCTCTTCTTGTACGAGGACCTCGACAAAGTACGTGCCCAACTCGACGGCATCGACCTGCCATGGGACCCGACGCTCCCCCGCATCGACAACATCTCCACCGACGAGATCACCCCCGGCTGGGTCTGTTTTTACTTCGACGAAACCCTGGGCCAATACAGCCTAGTCGGTCTCCGCGGTGGCAAGATCGGCCACATGGATCTCGCCAACGGCGGCTTCAGCGTCATCGTTTCGGGCAAATCCAAAGGCTGCGGTTCAAGCCGGGAGACGGCGCCATTTTCCGAGCAAGCCGCAGGTATTCGCCTCGTCATCGCTGAGAATATCGAGAAGATCTACGGCAATAACTGCCAAAACATCGGTCTGTTGACGTCAACTGACTTCAGCCTCATCCCCAGGCTCCTGCGCGGCGAAGCCATCGAGTTTGAAGCGTTCACAGCGGGCATGGACCCGGTCGCTACCGACATCGTGCAGTCCGGCGGTCTGTTCGCCTACAACCAGCGCCGACTCGCCGGTGATGTGGCGCCGCCGCCCCTGGAAACAGCCAATCGCCCGATGAATTTGGTCGAGAAGATCATCGCGCGCCACGTCATCACCGACGCCGCCAAGGGCACCGTCGGCGTGCCAGCCGTGCAGTCGGGTGACGCCGTCTTTGTGCGCACCGGCATCCGCTTTTCACACGATTACACAACCGCGATGGCCCAAGCGTCTTTTAAGGCCGCGCTTGGTCAAGACGCCAAGGTGACGGACCCAGAGAGCATCTACGCGTTCCGTGATCACCTGACCTTCCTCGGCGATGTGATGAGCGATCAGCATCGCAGCCAGGGCTTGCTCGAAGAGGCGACCAATCTGGCGACCATTCAGCGTCAGTTCTGCGCCGATCAAGGCATCCGGCTGTACGACGAAAAGGCAGACGGCACGGGCTCTGAGGCGATCTGCCACAACGCGGTTCTCGAAGATCTCGCCCTGCCGGGAGACATCGTCGTGGGTACCGATAGCCACACCTGCACAGCGGGTGCCCTGGGCTGCTTTGCTTTTGGTGTCGGCAGCACGGACATGGCCAACACTTGGTACACCAAAGACATCCGCGTGAAGGTGCCCGACACGGTGCGTTTCGAGATCACGGGCGACCGCGATCCCAACGTGACGGCCAAAGACATCATGCTGCACATCATGGCGCTGCCGTACATTCGCAACGGCAAGGCCATTGGTCAGGTGTTGGAGTTTGGCGGGGAAGGCGTTGAGCAGCTGTCGATGGATGAGCGCGCCACGCTGACGAACATGGCCGTCGAGGCAGGCGCGACAACGGGCGTCATCGCAGCAGACGACGAAGTGTTGCGCTATCTCGCCAAAATGCGGCCGAAACTCGACACCGAAGCGCTCAGGCCGCTGCTGCTCAAGCCAGATCCCGACGCCGAATACGTCGAAATATTCAAAGTAGATCTCAACGACTTGGCGATGATGGTGGCCACCCCAGGCGATCCCCGTAACGGTGTGCCGCTGGAGAGTCTCGACACACCTGTAGCGATCAACATCGCTTATGGCGGCTCCTGTACCGGCGGCAAGATGGCGGACATGGATATGTACGCCTCCGTGCTGAGCGCGGCTGTCGACAAGGGGCTGAAAGTCGCGGACGGCGTCGACCTGTACATTCAGTTTGGTAGCCAGAAGATCAAGCAGTACGCCGTCGAACAGGGCTACCTTGAACTGTTCGCTCAGGCGGGGGCGCGGACCATCGACCCGAGTTGTGGCGCCTGCATCAAGGCCGGTCCTGGTGTTTCTCGCGACGCTGGCCAGGTGACTGTGTCCGCCATCAACCGCAACTTTCCTGGCCGCAGCGGTCCGGGAGACGTCTATTTGGCGAGCCCACTGGTCGTTGCGGCCTCAGCTATTGTGGGCCGGCTGGCCTCGCCGTCGGAGATTTGGGGCCAAGCAGACGCACAGGTGGCGTGACAGCCACTGGGGCCTGCGGCATCCTCTCGCTTATGCACATGCGCCCTACATCACACAGGTCCATCACTCGATCCGTCCCTGGCTGGCTCATCGGCGTGCTTTTGGTCGCCGCGCCGCCGATGGCTTCGCAAGGCGTGGCCCTGTCCCCCAAGGCTGCGCAGCGCGACGTCGACTCAGGTGTGACAAGCGCGCTAAAATCCCGTAGCTCTGGCGATTTCAAGGCTGCGTTTGCCACGTTGAGCCGGCTGGCGAGCGCTCACCCAAAGTCCGCACGGGTCCATCATGAGCTCGGCGTTTTGTACGCGCTCCATGGCCAATTCGAGGCCGCGGGCAAGCGGTTTAGCGCCGCATTGACCCTCGATCCGAAGATGGTCGCCGCAAGACGCGGGCTCGCCGAGGTGTTGCGCGCCGCTGATCGTTGCCCACGCGCTTTGGTGCACTACGCTCAGCTAGCAAAGTCGCCATCGCAGCGTCCTGTGGCGCTGCGCGGCCTCGCCCTGTGTCGAACCATAACCGGAGACGACGCGGGGGCTACGGCCGCCCTCGAGCAATTAACCCGTGACTTCAGTGATACCGCCCCGGGGCGCTGGGCTGCGGCCACATTGGCGGCGATGAAGGCGGCGCCTGCGGGGCAAATCACCGCCGCTCAGGCCGAACGGGAGGGCCTGCGCCACTTTCGGCTCAAGCAGTACGCGCGGGCCGCGAGCTGGTTCGAGTATGCATGTCAGCACGGTCCGACCGCAGACCGTTGCTACCGATTGGGTGTCGCTCACCTTGGACAGCGCTCCTTTCTGGCGGCGGCAATCGCCTTTCGTCGCGCGCTACTGAAAAACCCTAAGCACCTGCCTACCCTGTCCGCGTGGCCAACAGCCGCGAAACTGCTGCGCAAACAAGGCGGCGGCGGGGTGGCTGCAGATTTCGTGTCGGCAGGCGCCGGTTGGCCGGCAAAGCGTGTCGCGGAAGCCCTCTTGAACGATGACCTGCTGCTGGCCGAGCAATTGGCGAGCGCGACGATCAAGAGCGGTCACAAAGGGCGTGTCGTGCGACTGTTGCGCGCGGAGTGTCGGATTCGTCGCGGGCAGTTGCGTTCGGCCGAACGCGATCTACAAGCCGTGCTCCGTGGGCGGCCAGGTCTCACGGTGGCCAAGCACGCATTAGCTGCCGTTTACGTCGCGCTGGGTCAGTTCAGCCAAGCCCGCACGATGGCAGGGCTGCAAGCGCCGCAGTCGCCACCACCGGGTGTGCGATGGCCAAAGCCTCCCAATGACGACTTGCGCGCCTTTGTGCGCTGGCGCCGCGCGGCGATCAATCACAGCCTGCGTCGCCTGTCGGACGCAGGTCTCAAGCCTTTTCCAGCCTTTTCGCCGCCGCCCGTGCCCAATCCCGAGTCCATTCGCGGGACGACGAGGCCGTCCTCGCCATGATTGCGACCCGTCAGTTGTTGCGTGGAGACGTGCTGACGGCCCCACGATCCGGGGACGTACGCCTGTTGCGCGATCACGTGGTGGTGCTGGCTGATGGCCGGATCGACGCAGTTCGACCGCCCCAAACGGGTGACCCAACCGCGAGCGATCTGCTGCTACTTCCCGGCTTCGTGGATCTGCATTGCCACTGGCCACAGGGCCACGTGCGCGGTCGGTTCAGCGGTGCGCTGCTGCCCTGGCTGCGAACCCACATTTGGCCAGCCGAGGCCAAGTTTGATGTCTCCGCCGTAGCCACACAGCGAGCGGCGAGCTTCGTAGCGGAGCTACTAAGTTGCGGAACGACAGCCGGGATGTTCTTCGGCCCCCCCTTTCTGGAAGCCTCACGCCGATTTCTGACCATCGCCCCGGCCGGGATGATCGATGGCCCGGCGATTATGGAGACCAATTGCCCAACCGAGTTGCAACAACCGGCGAGCGATGTGCTCAAAGCCTTGCAAGCAGTGCCCCCAGGCGAACGTGCGCGCCTCGTGGTTTCGCCGCGTTTCGCTCCGAACCTCACCAGAGAGGGGCTCGCCGGTTGTGGGAAAATGGCCCGTGATCTTGGCCTCCCAGCGCAAAGTCACCTCAGCGAGAACACCGATGAGATCGCATGGGTTCAAGCGCTCTACCCCGAAGCTAGCTCCTATACGGACGTCTATGACCGAGCAGGACTGCTGGGCCCCCACGTGGTGCTGGCCCACGGCGTACACCTCTCCGATACCGAATTAGCCCGACTCGCCGAGACGGGCACCATTGTGGCCCACTGCCCCACCTCCAACGCGGCACTTGGCAGCGGCCGAATGCCGGTTGAGCGCCTCAACGCAGCGGAAGTCCCGTGGGTGCTGGCGACAGACGTCGGCGCTGGCCCACAACTGAGCCAACTGCATGTGATGGCTGAGTTCATTGCACAGCACGAACAGGCTGGCGTGACGGTGACAGCGTGCGAAGCCCTCGATCGCGCCACTCGGGTACCGGGGACATGGCTGGCTGAGCGAGACGACAACCTTGTCGGGCTAGGCACGCTCACGGAAGGCGCACCGGGCCACGTTGTTGCTGTCCGTAGTCCGGGTGGTCAGAGCGCAGAGGACACGCTGCGCAATCTATTTGCCGCGGCGGCACCTGCGTACGAGACCGCGGCCCAGCAGGTTTGGTGCTGGGGCGAGCCGGTGCAGATCGGACGCGGTTAGCGCACCTGGACAGACACCGTGCGGCTAGACGCTACAGATGGCTATGGGCTACAGATTTCCGAGCTCGCGGGCCTTGTCTGGCCCCACTGTGGCCACTTCTGACCCACCACCAAGCTTCAAGAACTCGCGCACCTGACCTTCGAGCAGCTCCCGTGAGCGCTGCTCAGCGAGGTTGAGGCGGTACTCGTTGATGATCTTGAGCTGCTGCGCCATCCATTGGGTCCAGCACGATGCGCAAACCGACGACTGGATTTGCGTCTTCGTCGCGCCGAGAAAGGGCACGCGGCTGGTAATGGCGGCGCCGTCGTTGCCACAAGAGACACAAGAGACAGTCGTGTTGGTCATAGAAGCCCTCCGTACCCAAGCGACATAGCCGGTGGCGACGGACAGGGCAAGCGGTAGCGCCTACAACAGCCACACGATGGTGCGATGGGACGGGGTCGACGCACCGCGTCAATCAGGGTTGACGAGCGCAGCCCGGGCGCAGAGACTGCCGCCCAACTTATGGCGTGTGCACACGCCCTCAGTGTCCGAGTGGACCTGCAACCACCCTGGCGACCACCTCTACGGAGCCCCAAGATTATGACCGAGCGCAAGAAGATTGTCCTAGCTTACTCCGGCGGTTTGGATACCTCCGCCATGCTTCACTGGCTGAAAGAAGTGAAGGGCTACGACGTGGTCTGCATGACCGCCGACGTCGGCCAGGGCGGCGAAGAGCTGACCGGGCTCCGCGAAAAGGCGCTGTCTTCGGGAGCCAGCGACATCTTCATCGTCGATCTGCGTGAAGAGTTTGTGCGCGACTACGTCTTCCCGGCGATTCAGGCCAACGCGGTCTACGAGGGCTACTACTTGCTCGGTACCGCGCTCGCTCGCCCTGTCATCGGCAAGGCGATGATCGATGTGGCCAACGAGGTTGGTGCTGTCGCGATCGCCCACGGCGCAACCGGCAAAGGCAACGATCAGGTCCGCTTTGAGCTCACCGGTTACGCGCTCAAGCCTGAGATCGAAGTGATCGCGCCTTGGCGCAGCTGGCCCTACAAAGGTCGGATGGACCTCATCAACTACTGCAAAGAGCATGACATCCAGATCGAGGCTTCGGCTGAGAAGCCCTACTCGATGGACCGCAACCTCTTCCACATCAGCTTTGAGGGCGGCGTCCTCGAAGATCCGTGGTTCGAGCCGCCGGAAGATATGTACAAGCTCAGCGTCAACCCAATCGATGCGCCCGATACACCTGAGTCGGTTGAGATCGAGTTTGAAGACGGCATCCCCGTCGCCGTCAACGGCGAGCGCCTGGGGCCGATCGAGCTGCTTGAAAAGTGCAACGAGATCGGTGGCAAGCACGGCGTCGGCCGCGTGGACATCGTGGAAAACCGCTACGTCGGCATCAAGAGCCGCGGCGTGTACGAGACCCCCGGTGGCACCCTGCTCTACCACGCACACCGCGCGCTGGAGCAGATCGTGCTCGATCGTGAGGTCATGGCGCTGCGCGACGAGCTGGTGCCGAAGTTCACCAAGTTGCTCTACAACGGCTACTGGTTCAGCCCTGAAATGCAGCACCTGCTCAACTTCATGCGGGACACGCAAAAGGGCGTCAGCGGCACCGGTCGTCTCAGCCTGTACAAGGGCTCTTGCCGGGTCACCGGTCGTAAGGCTGCCAACTCGCTCTACAACCCCGAGTACAGCACGTTCGAGGCGGACACGGTCTACAACCAGGCGGACGCAGAGGGCTTCATCAAGCTCAACGCCCTGCGCTTGAAGTTGAACACCTACCGCGATCGCGCAGCGCTAGTGGAGCCGTCTGCGGACGTGCTCGCCGAGATCGCCGACATGAAGGCCGGATTCATCGAGTAAAGAGGCCACCTTGGGGCCTCGGTGGATCCGGGGCCTCGGCCGCCACCACGCGAGGACCCCATGAACGCACGCATCAAGATCTTCGCCGGTCGCAGCCATCCTGCGCTGAGCCAGGCTATTTGCGATCACCTCGACTTGCCCGTCGGCAAGAGCGAGGTCGTCAAGTTCTCCAACGACAACTTGATGGTCAAGATCGAAGAGAATGTGCGCGAATGCGACGTGTTCTACATCCAGACGGCGTCGAGTCCGACCAATGAGCACATCGTTGAGACGTTGATCGCAATCGACGCGCTGAAAAGCGCCTCAGCGGCCAGGATTACGGCGGTTTTGCCGTATTTCCCCTACGCCCGGAGCGACAAGAAAGACCGGCCACGCATCAGCATTGCGGCCCGTCTGATGGCCGACCTGCTGCAGACCGCTGGCGCCGATCGCGTGCTGTGCATGGATCTGCACTCGCCACAGATTCAGGGCTTCTTCCATGTGCCCGTCGATCAGCTCGAGGCCTCGCCGCTCATCGCCGAGTACATTCGTAGCTACGATCTGAGCAACACGGTCCTCGTCGCTGGCGATGCGGGCCACGCCAAGGAGCTCGCGCGTCTCAATGCACGCCTCGGGCTCAGCATGGCCGTCGTCGATAAGCGCCGCTACGCGGACGACGATCAGGCGGTCGCAACAAATCTGATCGGCTCTGTTGCCGGGATGAACGCCATCATCGTCGACGACGAGATCGCAACGGGCGGCACGGTCGTGGAAGCGGCTCGTTTCTTGCTTGAAAAGGGTGCGTTGTCTGTGTCCGTCGCCGCGACGCACGGCGTCCTGAGCGGCCCGGCGATCGAGCGGATCAACGACAGCCCATTCCGTGAGGTCGTGGTCACCGACACCATGCCTGTGGCCGACAAGCAGGCCCAGTGCAGCAAGCTGAAGGTGCTGTCGGTCGCGTCGCTCTTCGCCAAAGCGATCCGCCGGATTCACGACGGCGACTCCGTCTCCGATCTCTTCTAGCGCACCGCCGCACAGTTGGGCGAGGCGCCGTGAAACCCGCTACCCGCGTACGCCAACAGACCACATCGGTCGGCACCAACAACCTCTGGTCATTCGTTGCAACGCCTTGATGTGGGAATAGCCTGTGGCCGCCCAACATTATGGTGTATGGGGGTAACGCGAAGTTGACCCTGCAGGGCGGGGACTCCTAGCCTGCTAGCGGAGGGCTCCGCCGTCATGGACACCGGACAGCGCACCATCGTCGCCATCATCATCGGCTTGGTCCTGACCTTGCTGTTGCTGACCGGTATTGGTTGGCTGGTCACGCCCTCGCCGCACCCGCCCCGCCTAGCCGACGCATCGCCCCCGCCCCCCGCACGTCGGCATCGGGTGACCACGCGAATCTACACGAACAAATCGGCCACACGATTGGCCAAATCCGTGTTGGCGGAGCGCCCGGAAGACAGAAAAGAGCGGGACGAGAAGAAGAAAAAGAAGAAGAAGAAGCAGCCGGTGGACGAGTTGAAGGGCCAGGTCGTGGAGACAGCGCGCCCAAAGACCGAGGAAGCGCCCAAAGATGCGAAATATCTCGGCCGGTACGACATGAAAGTTGAGGTCGAGCAGAAGAGCCGGGGTCGCAAGCGCAGGTCCAATGACCTAGGCACCGTCAAGGTCGACAAACCGAGCAAGCTCCAGAGCCCGACGTCAAAGAGCAAAGACCCGACTGTGCTGCGCATGGCAAAACAGGCGCAAAAGAAGCGGCGGAGCAAGAAGAAAGCGCGCAAGAAGATGGCTTCTGGGCAAGCTGCGCGCACGCCAGGACCCAAGGCGCAGCCCAATGTTGCGCGCGCTGGACCGGGGGCAAGGGCAGAGGGCGGCGATCCCAATCCCCGACGCAAGGTGCCGGCGGTCATGCGGGCGCGCACGGGCGGCTTGCTGCTGCCCTCCACGTCGGCGGGCAATATCATGCACAACATGCAAGCGCTGTCGGGTAGTCCCGGTAGCGACGATTACCTGCCCGACGTCGACAAAGAAGGGGATACGAACCTGCTCAACACCCGCAAGTTCCGCTACTGGGACTTCTTTCAGCGCGTGCGAAGGCGTGTGCGTGGTGAGTGGAATCCCGCCGGCGCTTGGCGGTCTCGCGATCCAACCGGAAAGCGGTACGGCGTGCGGGATCGCCTGACGGTCGTCCGTGTACGCCTGCAGCCCGATGGCGCGCTCAAAGATGTGCGATTCGCCAAGCGCTCTGGGCTGGGGTTCCTTGACGACGAAGCTCGTCGCGCTTTCGTGGCTGCGGGGCCGTACCCAAATCCACCGCGCGGCTTGGTCAATGGCCACGGCGTGGTGGAGTTCAAGTTCGGCTTCATGTTCGAAATCAGCTCCTCTCGATTCAAGTTCTACCGGATGGGCCGGTAGGCGCCTGACAGGGTCTCGGGGGGGGCGACAGGAGCCTTGCCTTGCCCAGATTCTCGCCCAGACTGCCGGCCGCTATTGGCCGCCCGCTTGTCCGCTGGCTGCCGGTGCTCGCGCTGCTGCTGTTGATGAGCGCGCCCGCCGCGGCGGAGACGGTTCACGCCGGACTGGCTGTGCAGGTCGGCCTCCACGAGCTCGACGAACGACGCCGTGCGCCCCTTCAACGCATCGTTCGCCGAGCGCTCAAGGACGTAGAACACACCCTCGCCGCAAAGCTCGATGGCAACTTACGGGTTGATTTTGCGGGTAGCGACGCCGCTTTTCGGCGACTGGTGAAGCAAGCCGGCGCTGGCGGTAACTTTGGGGAGCCATGGGTCGCCGGGCTGGCTTTGCTGCACCGCGACCAAGTGCTGGTGCGGCTCAACGGTCCCGGCCTGCTCTATACCTCCGAGGTCGTTCGGCATGAGCTGGCCCATGTCGCCATCCACGCCCTCGCCGGTGACAAGCACCTGCCCCGCTGGTTCCACGAAGGGGTCGCGATGATCGTGGCCGGTGAGGCGACATTGGCCCGTATGCAGCAGGGCTTGAGCTCAGGCGGTTTTGGCGCCACGGACGACCTCTCCAAACTCAACGCCGCATTTTCCGGTCATCGGTTGCGTGTGCAACGCGCCTATGCCGTGTCGGCCGGATTTTTGAAGTTCGCCGTGCAGCGCTCAGGCCGGCGGACGGCCCTCGCGGAGCTCCATCGCCGTATGGCCCTTGGCCTCGACTTTGGCCCCGCTTTTACCGCGACCTTTGGCTTGCCACCCGCTGATTTGTTCGCGCTATACGCCCGGTTCCTAGACAGCTCCGACAGTCGGTGGACGCTCTTTCTGTCGGACTCAGCCATCTGGAGCCTCATCGGCCTGCTCTCTCTGATCGCCATGACCGTAGCCTGGCTTCGTCGACCGCAATTTGATGGCGAACCGATGGATCTTGAGGCGATCGCGCAGATCGGCGAGGCGGCGCTGCGCTCCGGGGTTCTGTGGCTACCTGAACCGAAGCCCGAGCCCGACGAATTCGGCCTACAAACGATCGCCGTCGCCGGCTCCCTGAGCCCGAATTTGCAGCCAGCAGCCCCCCCGTCAGCCGAGCCGTCCGAAGACGACCAGGCGCTGGTGGATGTGCAACGGTCTCCGGTCGTTGTCAGCGACGAGGTCCACTGAGGCTGGGCTTGCTCAAACCCGCTCGAAATGACCTCACTCGAAGCAATTTTGCGATCGATGATCATCGTCGTTGACACCGTTTTCGATCGGCTCCTATAAGCGTAAGACCGGCCTTGGTGCCAGTGAATGATACGCGTGACTCCTGGTCGCGTGCCCGCCTTGTTGTCTGTTGCTGCGTCTTGTTCGCGCTTCTTCTCCTCCCGTCTCACTCGCCCCCTTCCGGCGACCCCTTCCCGGCAAAAGATGAGCTGCATTCGCCTCCGTCCACGTCTTCTCCGTCGCGAACACCTGCAACTGCTGGTGGAGGTGATGGACCGTGCGCAAGATCAGCTTGACGAGACGAACGTCATCGCCGCCGCTGGCCGTTTTTTTAAGCGCGGCTTCACTGGCCACGGCGAGCTGGGCACCTACCTCCAAGACCGGGACGCCCACAGCCAGTTCTTTCCGTGGCTGTTGTGGGACGAGGGACAACCGAAGACTCGTCTGGGCCGGCAACTGTCGAGCTCGGCTGGCAGCCACCGCCAGGAGTTGATCGACTGCCTCATCGACACCCCGCCTGACGTCTTCCAAGTGCGCCGTAGCGCCGGGCAGGTCGCGACTTTGGAGCGCGTCTCTGATGGTCGGTTGATGATGCTAGAGGATGAGGTCCTGCAGACGGTGATCTCGCCCGACGAGCTGTTGGTCGCGCGCGTGCTTGATCTGGGTGATTGCCAACTGCTCGACGCAGTCCATGCCTGCCTGCCGCCTTCTGCGAGGCGAGGGATGGTCAGAGCCGCCCGCCAAGCGCAAAGGCTCGGTCACGAGGAACGCCTGCCCCTGCTCATGAGCGCTGCCAATCGAGCGATGAACCGTGCCTTGTCACGGCAGCCACGGCTCACGGGGCCGGACGGTGCCGCGATCATGCGGGCCACCGTGGTCTTTTCGATGACGGACCGTGCGGCCGCCGATCGCTGGCTCAGCAGCGCCGAGTCTGAAGGCTTGGTGACAAAGCAGGCTCGTGGCCGCTGGCAGATAGCCTCAAGTGGTTTCGGTCAGATGGGCGCGACGCTCCGGATTCGCAAGGACCGGTTGCTCGCGTCGACCTGTTCGCTCGAACGCGCCGACCAGCTCGCTGCGCGCTTGAGTGCCGAGATTCCGGGCCTACAGCGCAAGGTCAGCTTGCTACGCGACCTCGACGGCCTGCTCGAGGACGAGCAGATGTCGCCGCATGAGGTGCGTCGCCTGGCTCAGGACTGGCTCGACGAATACCTCACTGGGTTCGAAGATACGCCCCAGAACAGCCTCGGGGGGATCACACCGCGCCAAGCGATGGCAACGTCACGCGGCCGGGTTCAAGTGCGTAAGATCCTGCGTTCTGTGCAGCGTTTCAGCGATGTGGCTGGCGCCCGCGTCCCCGCCCCGATGGACACGATCTGGACGCGCCTCGAGCGGTAGGCGGGCTGGCCCGGGCTAGTCGCTGCTGGACTCAAACGCCTTGCAGAAAATCGGTACATCAGCTGCATCGAGCACATCTGGATCGTCCGGCAGAAGCATCTGGTTGGGCCATTTCAAGCTGCAGGTGCGATTGGACGGAGACTGGTAGGCGCAGTCGTCGCATCGCCACTGCAGGCGCCACTGTTTGGCCTCGGCACGAAAGGTGTCGATGACGTGGTCGCGCCCTTCGGGGCCGACGACCCGCGGCTGGTAGCGCTGGCGCAGCTTCGGCAAGTTCATCGTTGCGTCTCCAACCAGGTGCCGACGGTGCGCACCATGAGCAATTCTCCAGGTAGCGCTGTGCTCCGCGCACGAGCCAGCAGCTTCCTACGACGAGCGGACTTCGCTGTAAACGCGCGCAGCAGCCAAGTGGCCGCGCCGCCGCTGTCACCCGAGACGAGCGCGCGATCCAATCGCCCAGACGCTTGCCACCGGACCAAGGCCAACGCCGTCCGCAGCCGCTGTCCAGGCTGGCTGAGCGCCACATGCGACAGAAATCGCGCTGCAGTTGCGGGACGGTTTGCCCGAACGCAGGCAGCGGTAGCGAGGGCGCGGAGCGGCGCCGCCGGGGCGAAGAGTTCGCCCTTCACCTCAAGCAATGGCGCTTTGCCGCGCAGATACTTGGCCAAATAATGATCGATGCCATCGAGATCTGCCCCCTTGCGAACAGGCGCGTAAAAGAGCCGCGCAGCCTTGTCCATCAGGCGATCGAGCTGCTTGTCGACAGCCGCGCAAGCCCGCCGCCAACGTTTCTTTCGGTAGGCGGTCACAGCGGCTTTCAGCTCCGAGCGCCCCAGCGCGGGCGCGTTCAGATTGGGGCGCAAGGGCTGCCAGACAGCGAGCACGCCCGTGGGCGGGGCCGTCGACTTGGGTGCGGTTTGGGCGGGCTGCACACCGGAGCGCTTGGTAGCTGTCGTGCTTGAACCCGGAGCCGGCTTACGAACCGAGGGAGCCGGAGGTTTTTTCGATGCTTTTTTCGGTGGAGCGGCATGAGCCAACAGCGGGCCTACCATCAGGGCCATCAGCCCAACGATCGAGCTGCGACGCCGCCGCGTCGGTAGCCGGCCTACCGGCGGGAATGGCGCGAGGGCGTCTCGGGTTTGCGGATGCATCAACTCTCTCGCTCTGCCGCGACCGGGCGCAATCAGGGGTGACTGTGTGAGCCGCGAAACAGGGAAGATCACGGTCCCTTGACACGACGGCAGCGCATCGTAACGTCCGTTGCCCCATGGGTCACGTCATCACGGCACCACGCCCAAGGGAACACGCTTCCCGCGGGTGACCGACATCGGGAAAAAGAGGAACAGTTCATGGCCAACGCCGTCATTCAGATCCGCGACCTCGTCAAGGAATACGACACCGTCACCGCCCTGACCGGCGTCTCTTTTGACGTCAAACAGGGGGAGATCTTGGGGTTGCTAGGGCCCAATGGCGCTGGCAAGTCGACCACCATGAAGATCCTGACGAGCTTTATCTCGGCGACCTCAGGCGCGGTGACTGTCGATGGGCTCGATCTCTTCGCCAACCCCATCGAGACCCGCGCCCGCATCGGCTACCTGCCGGAGTCGACAGCGCTGTACCCCGACATGGTGGTCTGGGACTACCTCGTCTACTGCGGTGAGATGCGTGGGTTTTCACGTGAAGAGTGTCACGATCGCATCCGCAAGCTCGCCGGTCGTGTGGGCCTCATCGAGAAGCTGAAAGAGCCGATTCACACCCTATCTAAGGGCTATAAGCAGCGTGTTGGCTTGGCGCAGGCCCTGCTGCACAACCCGAAAATCGTCATTTTGGACGAACCGACCTCGGGTCTCGATCCCAATCAGATCGTGGAGATTCGGCAGCTGATCAAGGAGCTGGGCAAAGACCACACCGTGATCTTGTCGACCCACATCCTGCCCGAGGTTCGCCAGACGTGTGATCGCATCGTGATCATTCACAAGGGCGCCAAGGTCGCAGACGGCTCGATCGAGCAGCTGGAAGGCAACCTGAACGACACCCACGAGCTCGTCGTTGGCATCGCGTGGGACAAAGACGACCGGGGCGAGCCCCTACGTCAGGAGCTGGCCCAGATCGCGAGCGTGCGCAAGGTTAGCCACAGCCACGGCGCGGCGCTGCCGATCAAACATCAGGTCTTCGAAGTCGACGCCAAGAAAGACGTGCGCTCGGAGATCGCAAAGTGGGCGGCCGACGGCGGTCACGCGATCATCGAACTCCGCCGCCGGACGCTCGACCTGGAGACCATCTTCCAGCGCATCACGTCGGAAGCCTAGCGCGTTCAATCGCGTATTTCTTCGCAGGCAGATGCCGCGTTGAAGGAGCTGAGCAATGAAGCAGATCTGGGTAATCGCCCGGCGAGAGCTTGCATCCACATTCGATTCACCGATCGCATACATCGCGGCGACCGTCTTCCTCGTGGCGACGGGCCTGATGTTCTTTTTCGGCATCGACGGTGGCCAGGATTTCTTCGAAGCCCGGCAAGCCACGCTGCGGCCGCTCTTCGACTCAGCGCCGTGGGTGTTGGCCGTCATCTTGCCGGCCGTGACCATGCGTCTGGTCGCGGAAGAGAAGAAGACGGGCACGCTGGAGCTGCTCGTCACCCTGCCGGTCAGCGACATCAAGATCATCATTGGCAAACTGCTGGGCTCCATGGGGTTCTTGGTCGTAGCTCTCGTGCTGACGATGGTCTTTCCCGCCGTGGTCATGAGTGTTGGCTCCCCCGACGTGGGGGCCATCATCGGCGGCTACATCGGCCTCTTTCTCATCGGCACCACCTTCTTGGCGCTGGGATTGATGACCTCGACCTGGACCCACAATCAGATCGTCGCCTTCATCCTCGGGCTGCTCTTGTGCGTGTTCTTCTGGACCGCGACCGACGCGCTCATCAAGTTGGCGTTCGATCGCCCACCGGTGGCGCTGCGCTTGCTGACCTTCAAGACGCAGTTCGCAGCCTTCGCCAAGGGCGTGGTCGACATCCGCAATGTCGTCTACTTCCTGACCGTCACGGCCGTCGCCGTGGCTGCGTCCACCTACTCCCTGAAATCGCGCAACTGGCGCTAAAGCCCTGACAATTCGGGCCTAAAGCGAGGAGCACAGCGATCATGGCAGCAAAGAAATCGACCCCAATGACCCGAAAGACCCGCACGCGGATTCGCACCGACGCGCTGGTCATGTTGGCCGCCACCATCGGCGTGGCCGTCATGGTCAATGTGGTGATGATCCGAACACCCGCACGGCTGGATCTGACGACGTACAAGGTTCACACGCTGAGCGCTGAGTCCATCAAGGCGACGCAAGCGCTGGAGAACGTGACGATTCACGTCTACATCAGCAAGGATCTGCCCGAGAGCATCCCGACCCAGTTCGGTGCCAAGCAGACGCTCAAGGGTGTCGATCGCGCATTCCGGGACAAGCTCGAAGAGTACGCCAACGCGTCGTCCGGCAAGGTGCGCATCGTCTACGCCGAACAGGACTACCCCAACGCCGGCTCCATCGAAGAGCAGGCTGAAGCCGCCAAGCTCGAGATGTTCTCGTCGACCGAAGCCAAGGTCGAAGGCGAGCGCGTGAAGTTTGCCCGCTACGCTCTCGGCGCGACGCTGCACTACAAATCGGTCCAAGAGGTGCTGCCCAAGGCCCTCGAGCCCGGCTACTTCGAGTTCGAGCTCACCAAGCGTTTGCTGCGGCTCAAAGAGAAGTACGACAACTCGCTGCTGATGAAGGATCTACTGACCAGCGGTAAGAAGGTCTTCGAGGCGGTCCGTGCCTGCAATAAGTCCCTCCAGGCGGTCGCCAAACCCGAGGCAGAGGGCGCTAGCGTCGGCGGTCTGGACCTGAAGAGCGCCAGCGGAAGCCCAGCGCAAAAGACGCTCAAAGCCCTGAAAGATGGGCGCACCAAGTTCGATCCCGTCTGCCAAAAGGTGGGGCCGGTTCTGGGTCAGGCAGAGCAGTCGCTCAAGGGCCGCAACGAGTTTGTCGATAACCTCGTGCAGTCGTCGAAGCAGTTCTGGAATCTGTACAACGAGCTGCTGCGCTACCTCAGCGGCCAGGGTCGCAAGGAGGTGCCGCCAGAGGCCGCCGCAGCTCAGATTCTCAAGCTCTGCGCCAATGTCTCGGGTGAGGTGGAGCGCCGTCACACCACGCTGACGGACAGCCCCGGCCAGCGCCGCATCGGATTCTTGTGTGGCCACGGCGAGTTCTGCCCGTTCAAGGAGTCCGCGCCGCTGTTTAGCCCGCAGATGATCTCCATGATCCAGAAAAACCAGATGATGAAGCAGATCGCTGACGCTGCCGCCCAGATGGCCCAGTCCATCGATCAGACCAACCAGCGCGTGGGCGATGGGCTGTTCACCAAGCAGGGCTTTTCGATCATGAAGGTCGCGCCGAACAAGCCGATTCCAGACAGTGTCGCCGCGCTGATTGTGTATGCACCACGCGGAAAACTCGGCCCCTACGACCGCTATCAGCTCGATCAGTTCTTGCTCAGCGGCCGCCCCGTGGCCTTTTTCGTGCAGAACTACGAGGTGTCGATCAACAACATGCTCGCGCCGACGGAGCTGGGCCAAGATCCGAGCTTTACTCTCAACGGCATCAAGCAGACCAACACCGATTTGCCTGAGCTGCTCAAGAACTACGGCATCGTCGTCAACCGGGACCTCGTACTCGATGCCAAGCATGTCGATACGATTCGAGTCATGGAGCTGATCAACCGCAACGGCATGAAGTTCCAGGCCCAGCGGGACTTCCCGTCAGCGCTGATTCCAGTGTTCAGCGAGTTCGATCGCAGCCACGCGCTGACCCGGTCGATTCAGAGCGTCTCGGTCCCCTACACGTCGAGTTTGGTGGTTGATCCGAAGCTCAAGAACGACAGTCGCTTCGAGGTCCACGAGCTGATCAAGAGCGCGCCCGAGGCGTTCGTGAAGAGCGACGGCATCCCGGTCAACCCCATTGCGCTGACCAAGATGGCGCTGGCGGAGCCGGGCAATGGTCCCCACACGGTCGCCGTGACGATTCGTGGGCCGTTCAAGAGCGCGTTCGAGGGCAAGGCCATCCCAAGGCGCCCGAAGAGCAAGCGCGCGCCGAGTCCCTTCCCGCGGCCGGGCGAGGAAGAGGAGACGGATGCCGATCGTGAGCTGGCCAAACGGCGTCGCAAGACGTCGGGCACGGGTCAGATCATGGTGGTCGCGTCGAATCTCGGCATCGAGGGGCTCTCCCGCTCCGAGGTGCTGACCGATTTCAACGCGCTGACGCTCACCAAATTCAGCGTCCAGGGCATGAAGCAGTCAGGTAAATGGCAGGCGAACTTCCAGAACTGGCAGATCCGGATCGGCCAGGTCAGTCACCTGTTGAAGGACAACCTGCGGCTGCTCGCGAACGTGATGGATTGGGCGGTTGCCCACGAAGCGTTGGCAGATATTCGGAGTAAGGGCGATACGCGCCGGCCCCTGTCGGAGATCAAGCCTGGTGACGCGCGCAACATGCGTCTCATCTCGATCGTCGGCGCCCCCGCGCTGCTGATTTTGCTGGGCTTTATGCGGTTCCGCTTCCGTCGCCGGCGGGTCGTTGCGCTCGTCGATGAATTGGAAAAGAGCCAGGGCTAAACCGCAGCATCTGAGCGCGATGGGGCAACAGGAGCAGGTATGAATCGGTCGACGCTAGTCATGTTGGTGGTGTTCGCCGCACTGGTCGCCGTTTGGGCGCTCTCTGGCGACAAACGCGAGGCGGAACGCGAGTTGCCGCCGCTCATCGTGAAGGGCTTCTTAAAGAAAGAGATTTCGTTGCAGGACATCAAGATCCTCAACAAAGACGAGCTCTCACCGTACACGCGCTACGTCATCGAGAAGAAGGGCGTCACTGGCCCCGAGAAGTACGTCATTGAGCTCGATCCAAAGACCGCCAATGAGGCCAAGGCGGCCGACAAACGCTGGCTGGTCACCCGCACCTCTGCTGGCGGCACCAAGACGTTCAAGACCCGCGCCGAGAATTATCGCTTGCGGATGTACAATCAGCTTTTAGCCCGGAATTTCCGCAGTTCCTACGCATTTAAGGTGGGCGACAAGGGGCTGAAAGAGTACGGATTGGACCCCGACAACGCCATTTCTGTAACCGCTGTGTCGCCCGATCAGACCGTCAAGTTGGTGATCGGAGCCAAGCACGCGATCGACGAGAACACCTCCGCGACGTGGGTCATGAATCCCGACGTGGAGGGCGTGGTCTATCAAATCTCCGGTCACGATCTGCGCACCAACTTCGCTGCCGAGTGGAAGGACATTCGCGATCGCAAGATCTTGGCGATCAACCCAGGGCGGATTCACAAAGTGCAGATCCATAATCCCCGCTCGCCAGGGCGCGGTGACGTGGTGCTTGAGCGCGCCAAGCTCACGGCGGACCAGCTCACCAAGATCGCCAAGGCCAAGAAGTGGGACGAGGTCCGCAAGGCCGACGCGGATTGGAAGATCACCTCGCCTGACGGCTTTCCGGCGGATGGGCAAGAAATCGGCTCCTGGTTGGAGAGCTTGGAGCGGATGAGCGCCACGGACTACGTCGATCTCACAAATGGGAAGCTGCCGCCAAAGACCGGGCTCGACGATGCCAAACAGGGCGTGCAGGTCACGCTCTACGACGGCGACAAGGTCATCAAGCTGGTCATCGGTACCAAAAACCCCAAGGGGCAGGAGCAAGACATCTACCTGCAGGTTGGCGGCGTGAGCGAAGAGATCTACACCGTCGCCGGCTGGATGGGCGATCAGATCGTGATGGACAGAGACAAGCTGCGCGACCGGCGATTGCTCGGTGGCGACAAGGCTAAAGAGGCGACTGGGCTCAAGATCTCCTCAGGCGGCACCACATTCACCGCCGTGAAATCTGGCGACACGTGGACCTCTGCCTCGTCGATTGACCCCAAGAATGTGGCCGACTTTTTGAGTGACCTCGACGGTATCCGTGTTGAGTGGCAATCGGACAAGAGCCGGGAGGACACAGGGCTGGTCAAACCCAAGACGCAGATCGTGGTGACCCTGGCTGACGGTCGCACCCGGACGCTGCTTGTCGCGGAAAAGAAGGGCGAAGACGGGTTCGCTGCGTTCGCGACGGGCGACGTGTTCAAGGTACCGTCGTGGAACGCAGGTCGCCTGCACCGCCGCCCACGGGATTTTGCCGACAAGCACATCCTGCAAGTCCCCACGTCAGCCGTACTCTCGCTGACGCTGCCGGCCGACAAGAGTGGCAAGCCGGCCACCGTGACCCGCGATGGGGAAGGCTGGAAAGCATCCAATGGCGCCAAAGTAAAAAAGGCCAACGTGGAGCAGCTCCTCACGGCGCTCGGGCAATCGACGTACCACAACCAAGTGGACGACAAGCCAGCTGATGTGGGGCTGTCGCCGCCCGAGTACGAGTTGAGCGTAAAGACCCGACAAGGCCGTGTGTTTGGGCTGCGGTTGTCGAAAAAACTGCTGGATAACAACCCGTATGGCGCGATGGTCGTCGACGGCAAGGTGACACGGGTGTTTTCGATCAGCGCGATGATGGCACCCATGCTCAAGCGTACGGTCGCGCAGTTGGCGGCAGCCAAGCCGGCGCCCAGTTCGATGGGTCGTCCGATGCCCGGCGGTATGGGTGGTATGCCTCCCGGCGCGGCGCCCATGCCCGGCAGTGCACCACACGGACCGAGACCAAGCGCTCCTTTGCCGCCTGGCGCGGTACCGAGCGGCGCACCGCGTCCCGGAGCGATGCCACCTCCCGGAGCGATGCCACCTCCCGGAGCCAAGCCGTCGGGCGCGGCGCCCGCACCCAATGCGGCAGGGGCCCGGCGGCAAGCACCCGTGCGCGTGATCCCAGCCCCTCGCATGCCCGCCGGATCTGCCCCGCAGCCGGCCGCGACCCCTCAGCCAGCACCCTAGCGGCGGCGCCTGACGCAGCGCGCCCCCCGTCGGCAAGCACTGAGCGACGCAACGAACATAGCTAGCTGGATTCGCGCTGAAACCCCGTTTTTCCGGGCGATCTGCCATGATTCGGGCGGTTGTTGTGCTTGCGTCAACACGGGCGTACTTCTATGATAGCTAGCGGCATAGCCCTATTAGCTTCTGCAATTATACCAATGAACTAGCCATCTAGTGTTCGACAAATGGCCCGTGTGCCTGCCCAATCGGACTAGGCAGCGGACATCGAGATCTCTGCCAGTATCAGAGTTAGCCCCCAAAGCGCCGACAATGCTGGGCGAACCCATGAGCGATCAGCCGTCGCTATGACCATGCGAGGAACAACAATGATTTCATTTCAGTGGCAGGGGTTGTCGGTCCAGTTAGACGATCAGGGCGCGCTTCGCTTCAACGGACAGACCTCGGCTGACGCCGTTGCGCTGCAAGCCCTCGGCGACGTACTCGTAGCGATGGGTAAGCTCGCAGCACAGGGGGCGGCGGGGCAACTCCACAACGCGAGCGGCTCTCAGCTGTCGACTTCGAGTCCTGGAGTCTCCCAGCCCGTGGCCGCGGCGCCGACGCCGCCCGCAGCTAGCCTCACCCCATCGCCAGCCGCCTTCAACGCGCTGACCAAACCCGGTCCCGACCAGACGTCACGATGGCTCGCATCTGGCGGGGCCGCGCAGACAGCGGCGACACCCGAGTCAAATGACTCACCGACGAGCCGCCCCCTGCTTCCTTCCGGCGAAGTGGTCAAGCCTGGCCCAAAGCAGTTGGCCGCATTCCTGGCCGATGGCGGTCAGGAGCGAGCCTCGACATCCGCCCCAGCGGTCGCGGCGCCCGTCGCGGCCACCAAGCCTGGCCCGGCGCAGACCGCGGAGTTCCTGTCAGCTGAGAATACGCCCGTTCCGGGTTCAACTGAGCCCGCACAAGCTGCCGGTGACGCTCCGGTTCAACGCTCGCCGCGTGGCCAACTACTGCGCGAAATGCAACGCTGGCTGGGTGAGCGCGGCGCGCCAGCAACCGTCAAGGAGCTGGTCGCTGCCGCAGAAGCCGAACGCTGGAGTCTTGCTGCTAACGTGGAGCCGTCCATCCAGAGCACGCTGCGCAAGCGGGCGGACATCTTCCTTCGCAACCCCGACGGCACCTTTGCGCTTCGTGCTGCACGCGCACCCGCCAGGGTCGTACGCCGGCGCCCAGGCAAGCAGTTCGACAGATAGGGCACGGCGATTTTGAGCTAGTCCGCGTCGGTCCCGGTGCTATCGAGGCGAGCCATGAGCGCTGCTTCTCGAGCGGCGAATACCAGATCGCTGACGCGGTTTTCATCTGACGAGCCCAACTCGACAAATTCGAACGCTGCCTCTGGGTTCGTACGAAGTGCCAAGGCGACGCCCTGAATCGGACGGTCGCTGCCGGCGAGTGGCCTCAATTCGAAGCGCACGCGTGCACCAGAAGGGATAGGCAACCCATCCGGGACACGGAAGCCGGCCGCCGAGAGATTTTCAATCGCCGGCACCTCAATCCAACCGCCGTCGACAAGAAGTCGACCGCGCATGGGAACGTGCGCTCGAACGAACTCCCGACGCTCGCCATGACCGGGCTCGTGAGCTGACGTGAGGTAAAATGACGACGGCAACACCTCTTCCACACGCATCGCCCAGTGAAACAGCCGACGATTCGCTGTGAATAGGACCGTCGCTTGTGTCCCCATGGTGATGGGGGCCTCGCGAAGACTCCCGTGCCGCTGGAGCCACATGCTGCCCTGGTCTACGGTTCCCGCTTTGGTGACATCGCTCAACGGGACACCCCCGATGTCGAATTGGACCATCACCCTGTCGTGTTCGTGGGGTCGTACGTTCATGAATGTCCCTTCGCGCCCAGCAGGCGGTCGGTGCCAAGATGCAAACATCGCGACGATCCTTCGACTCCTGGCCGATCACAGCCAAGCGCCCGTCATAGGTATGGATTATCGGGAGCCGTTTGCCAGTCTAGAGCGCGTCGCGTAGCTCGCGGACGATGCTTTTGAGGTCGGAGCTGCGCCCGGTGCAGACGTCGAGCCCCTCCTGCATCTGCTCCATTCCCTCGGCACGCTCTTCCGCATCATCGCTCTTGATCTGATCAAAGGCGTCCGTGACCTGCATGAAGTCACTGCGGAACCCACTGATGGCGCTGTTGAGTTCACCGACCAACTCGACGATTGTCTCGGAGGTGCCGCCGCCACTGTCGCCGCCACTTGCAACACTAGCCTCAGCCGCACTCAGTTTGCCCTGCAACTCTTCAACGTGAGCGAGCGCGTCGGCCAAATCCGCTTCGATTTCTGCGATCTTACCATCGTCGGCGCCAGCCCCAGCGCTACTGGCATTGGCAGCCTGCGCACGTGCAGCGTCCAGATCCTTCAACAGCTTCTTGATGCGCTTCATGTTGGCGCTCGCTGCGTCTTCCAAATCGTCGCGGTCGGTCTCCAGACTCTCGATCTCTTCCTTCAACGACGCCATCTCTTTCGTGGAGGCGTCACTGACTTTCTGAAGTTCAGCGAGTTGCTTGGTCAACTTCTCTAATTCCGCCGGGTCGGCTCCAGCAGCAGGCGCATCGGCTTCGGCGACCGCCGTCTTCGCATCGGCGGTCTTGGCGGCGTCCTCCGCCGCTTTGACCTTGTCTTGCTCCGCTTTTAGCGAAGATTTCAACGTCTCAATCTCAGCCAGAAGCGCGCTATCGTCCGATGCTTCCGGCGCGGGTGCCGCCTCGGCAGCTGCAACAGAAGCCTTGAGCGCGGCGATCTCTGACTGCGCAGCGGCCAATGCGGCCTGAGCTGTCGCAGCGGCGGCGCTCGCCTTCGAAGCGTCTCCACCCGACGCACTCGAAGCCTTGAGCGTCTCGATCTGCGTATCCTTCATCTCCTGTGCTTGCTTGAGCATGTCGACCTGAGAGCGCAGCAATTCGGCGAGTTGCTCCGCATTGCGGCGACCAGCACGGGCTTCTTCGTACTTCTCACGCGTGTGCTCGACATCGTCACGCAAGGCTTCAATGTCGTCTTCGAGTGCCTGAATCTGACCCTCATCAGCGGACGAACCGGCAGCTTCGGCGAGCTCTGCTGTCAGGCGGGCTACCTCGGCCCGTGCCTCATCAGCATCCGAACGCAACTCGTCCACCTCAGCGCGCAGCTCCTCTACCTCGGTTCGGGCGCCCTGGGCTTCCTCGTTCGCGGCGGTGAGCTCCTCCTGCAGCGGCTCCAGCGCGGCCTTCGCTGTCTCGAGCTCGGCCTCCATGGGCTGCAAGCGAGCAATTTCGGCTTCCAGTCCGGGAATTTGATCTTCGCCGGTGGCACTCATGCGACTGCTCAATGATTCGAGCTCGATCTCCAAGCTGTTGATCTTGTCCTGCCGCTGCTCCAGGTCGCGCTCACGTGTTTCGAGTTGCCCACGCAGCTCCTCGATCACATCTGCGTCCGAAGCCGGTGGAGGCGGAGGCGGCGCAGGAATCGGCGGCTTTGGCGGCGGCGGCGCAATGTCCTGCGGAGGTGGCGGAGGTGGTGGAGGCGGCGGAGGCGGCGGAGGCGGCGCAGGGTAATCAAAGTCCTCCAGCGCATCGGCGAAGCGCGTGGCGTCGGCCTCCTCTTCGTAGGCCTCTTCCTCGTACTCCTCCATGGTGTCGTCGAATGCCTCGCCGCGGGCCTGCGCCAACATGCGAAGATCTTCGTCGTCGAGATCGAAGCGCATCTCAAAATTGCCGCACATGAAGAACTCGCCATCCTCCACTTCGACCGGATCCTGCGGTTTGAGCCGCTCGTCTCGGTAGTACGTGCCGTTTGAGGACCCGTTGTCCTGCAACCAGTACTTCTCGCCATCGAAAAACACCCGAGCGTGCTGCCGAGAGACGCTCTGGGTCGACGTGCGAATGCTGCACGTACGGTGGCGACCAACCATGACCTCGGGGTTGTCTGGGCCGACAACCATCTCGAGAGGCTCACCATTGTCACCGATGAAGCTAATGCGTGCCACGCGAGACTCCTATTGAAGGGCGGAGGCCGCCCGGATCGTCAATTGACGCATCAGCCCCGGGTTGACTCGCCTTTTGGGTAGACGGGACCTGTGCGGGAGGGCTGAAAGCGCGCGCGAAACTAGCACGGAGCGGTGGGTACGGACAACGGGGGTCTTTTTTTTGTGAGGCCGCCCTTGACACCCCAAAGCCCCCTCTTACTTTGCCGCTGCGATCGGGAAGGGGATTCCCTAGACGTTTCAGGGCATTTTCAATCGGCGACCAAAATCAGGTGTGCGCGGCTCATGTTGGGCACACACAACTGATGGAAAATCGTGCGAGTTCCCGACGCCCCAACAACCCGGAGAGGATATCATGGGCAAGATCATCGGAATCGATCTCGGTACCACCAACTCGGTGGTCGCTGTCATGGAAGGTGGCCAGCCAAAGGTCATCGCAAATCAGGAAGGCGGTCGCACGACCCCGTCCGTGGTCGCGTGGAACGACAAAGGCGACGTGCTCGTCGGTCAAATCGCGCTGCGCCAAGCTGTCGTTAACCCGACAAATACGGTCTTTTCGGCCAAGCGCTTCATCGGCCGGAAGTTCGCTGAGGTGAAGAGCGAGCTCGACCACGTCCCGTACACCGTCAAAGGTGCGGACAACGGCGACGCGCACGTCTTCGCCGGCGACAAGCTGATGAGCCCCCCGGAGATCAGCTCGAAGGTGCTCAAGAAGCTGAAGGAAGCGGCCGAGGCCTACCTCGGTGAGACCGTCAGCGAAGCCGTCATCACGGTACCCGCCTACTTCAACGACTCGCAGCGTAGCGCCACTAAGGATGCTGGCCGCATCGCTGGTCTTGAGGTCAAGCGTATCGTCAACGAGCCCACCGCAGCCGCTTTGGCCTATGGTCTCGACAAAAAGGAAGAGGAGACGATCGCAGTCTTCGACCTGGGCGGCGGTACGTTCGATATCTCCATCTTGGAAGTAAGTGACAACGTCGTCGAAGTGAAAGCCACCAACGGCGACACCCACTTGGGCGGCGACGACATCGACAACGTCATCATTCGCTACTTGGTCGACGAGTTCCGCAAGGACCAGGGCATCGAGCTCAGCAACGACAAGATGGCCATGCAGCGTCTCAAAGAGGCCGCTGAAAAAGCCAAGAAAGAGCTGTCGTCGACGCAAGAGACCGAGATCAACCTCGCGTTCATCACCATGGACGCGACCGGCCCGAAGCACCTACAGACGCGCATCAGCCGCGCCACGCTGGAAGGCCTGTGCGACGACGTCTTCAAGCGTCTCGTCGAGCCATGCCGCCGCGCGCTGGCTGACGCTGGCACCAAGACCTCGGACATCGACGAAGTCATCCTAGTCGGCGGTTCCACCCGTATCCCCAAGGTGCGTGAGATCGTCAAAGAGATCTTTGGCAAGGATGCCAACCAGTCGGTGAATCCCGATGAGGTTGTCGCCCTCGGTGCTGCGGTTCAGGCTGGCGTGCTCGCTGGTGACGTGAAGGACATGCTGCTCCTCGACGTGACCCCACTTAGCCTCGGTGTTGAGACTATGGGCGGTGTCATGACGCCCCTGGTCAAGCGCAACACGACTATCCCGCACCGCAAGACCGAGATCTTCTCGACTGCAGAAGATGGTCAATCGGCTGTGACCATCAAGGTGCTCCAGGGTGAGCGCGAGATGGCCCGCGACAACAAGCTGCTCGGTCAGTTCAACCTCGAGGGCATCCCCCCCGCGCCCCGTGGCGTCCCGCAGGTCGAGGTCACCTTCGACATCGACGCCAACGGCATCCTGCACGTGGCTGCGAAAGACAAGGCGACTGGCAAAGAGCAGAAGATCACCGTCCAGGGCGGTAGCGGACTGTCGGGCGACGAGATCGACCGTCTCGTCAAAGAGGCCGAGGCCAACGCCGAAGACGACAAGAAGGCCCGCGAGGCCGTCGAGCTTCGCAACCAGGCTGACGCCACCGTCTACCAGATGCGCAAGACGCTAAAAGACAACGGCGACAAGATCTCCGACGAGGACAAGAAGGCACTAGAGGCATCGCTCGACAAGGCTGAAAAGGCCCTGAAAGACGACGACCTCGAAGCCATCAAGTCCACCCAGGAAGAGCTCAAGCAGGCTGCGTACAAGCTCAGCGAGGCGATGTACGCCGGCCAAGAGGGCGAGGGCGAGGCTGCTGCAGCTGGTGCCGATGCATCGGCTGACGCCGCCAAGGATGACAACGACGACGTGGTCGACGCGGAGTTCGAGGTCAACTAAGACCAGCACTCGATTGGTTAGGCGCGGCGCCCGGTGCTGAGGACTCCTCGCACCGGGCGCCGTTGCTGTTAGAAGGCTACTTTCATTCGGTAAATTCGGGCTTCAAGCGCAATTCCGACGAGGATCTCTGAGCATGGCAAACGATTACTACGAAACGCTAGGTGTCGCCCGAGACGCGAGCGCCGACGAGATCAAGAAGGCCTATCGCAAGCTGGCGATGAAGTATCACCCCGACCGCAACCCGGACGATGCCGCAGCCGAGGAGCGATTCAAGGACGTGTCGACGGCCTATGCCGTTCTGAGCGACGACGACAAGCGCAAGCAGTACGACACGTTCGGGGACTCCAGGTTCCAACAGCAGTTCAGTACGGACGACATTCTCCGCGACTTCAACATCGACGACATCTTGAGCCAGTTCGGGATGAAGAGCTCCGGCTGGGGCTTCAATGGTGGCGGCGGACGCGGTGGTCGCGGCGGCGGCGGCGGCTCGATCTTCGACATGTTCGGCGGCGGCGCACGTGGCAGTCGGGCGGGCCAGCGGCCACAACCCAAACCGCGCGGCCGCGACGCAGAGGTCGATCTCACCGTCAGCTTCCACGAGGCGATGAAGGGTGCCGAACGCAGCCTCACGGTGCATATCGACGGTGAAGACACCACGCTGAAGGTCCGCGTCCCGGCTGGCATCGAGAGCGGCAAGAAGCTACGGGTCAAAGGTAAGGGCCATCGCGGCCCGGCCGGTCCCGGCGACCTCTATCTGGTGGTGGCGGTTGCAGACGACGATCGCTTTGAACGCAAGGGCAACGATCTGCACACGGTCGCCGAAGTGCTCCCGAGCGTGCTGCTGCTCGGTGGGAAGGTCGACGTCGAAACACTCGACGGCGCCAAAGCCCTGCGAGTGGGTCAGGGCACAACCTCCGGCAAGGTCCTGCGCGTCCGTGGGGCTGGAGCCCCTACCCTAGGCAAGCCGTCTGAGCATGGCGACCTGTACGTCCGCGTCGAGGTACACGTGCCCTCGCCACTAGACGAAGCCCAACTCGAGGCCGCTGAGGCACTGAAAGCCGCCGGCCTCTGAGAGCCGAGAAAACAGGCCCTCGGCCCCCCTATCCACACTGAAAATCAACGCGCCGCAAGCTGAACGATGTGTCTTGACACGTGTTGGCCCGGCGCGGGACTCTCCGCCCGTTCAAAAGTGATGGCTGGAGGCCAAGATGATGTCGTTTCGCAGTGCGCTGGTTGTCGCCACCTTGCTCATGCCCACCCTCGTGGTGGCGGGTAGTCCTGTGAAGAAGCTGGTCTTTTCAGATCCAGCTGGCGACGACTTCGGCCCCGGCTCCTACACCTACCCCACCCACGCCGTGTACGCCCCTGGCAGCTTTGACCTGCGCAACGTCGAGATCACGGACAAGGGCGCCACAATCCAGTTCAAGGTCAAGCTCGGCGCCCGGATCAAAGACCCATGGAATAGCAAGGACTGGGACGGCAACGGCTTTTCTCTACAGTTCGTCCAAATCTACATCGACACCGACCACAAGGCAGGCAGCGGCTTCACCAAACCCTTGCCCGGTCTCGGCGGCGCCAAGTTTGCTGCCGACGAGGCGTGGGACAAGCTGGTGCTCATCTCCCCCCAGGGCAAGACCCGCCTTGGCCAAGAGGTGAAGTACAAGGCGCGCGCCATGCGGAAGTCTGTGGTTATCCCCCGCAAGACCCGGGCGCGTGGCAAGACCCTGACTGCGATCGTGAAAAAGAGCGACCTTGGCCCCATCGGCGCCAACTGGGGCATCCAGGTGGTCGTGCAGAGCAATGAAGGCTACCCCGCCAAGAAGGACATCCTGACTCGGCGCGTCAACCAAGTCCGTGGTGAGCACCGCTTTGGTGGTGGCCACGACACGGCCTGCGATCCTCACGTCATTGACATCCTCGCGGGCAAGGCAAAGGGCGAAAAGACCGAGATCGCCGCTCAAAAGCGCACGTTGGCCTACACCTGCAACAAGAAGCTCGCCACGCTACCGATGATTTACGCAAGCAAGCGCTGACCGGCGCTCACGCCCGCCTCCCCTTCGAATCTAGCCCTGCTCCCTGCCTGAGAGAACGCGCATGCGACGGCACGTCCTGCCCCGAATTGTGGTCCTGCTTGGTACCCTCGTCATCGCGACGACTGCCCATGCAGATCTCAGTCGCTTCGATATCGGCGCGCGGATCTATACCAAGCACCTGTACACCAACGACGACACCCAGGGGCTGTTGTGGCTCGGCAATCCATTTTGGTTTGACCAGATCAAAGGTGGCAATGGCGTCGGCAGTGAGCTGGAGCTGACCTTCAAGGGCAGAGCGAGTCGATACGTGACGGCGGGCGCCCGCGTCGCATCCCGATTCGGCGAGCGTTGGCAGGACTACTGGGAATCCGGCACCCGGATGTACGGCAACACGGTTAACACGTCGGGTGACTCCGTCGGCATGAACCGGGCCTCCTACCTCAAACTGCGCGGCACCTGGGTGCAGGTACAGCCCGAGTGGGCGTTCGTCGATTGGCTCAGGGTGGGGTCTTCGGACCTCGGCATGTTCAATCCGTGGACCATCGGTAAATTGCGGTACATCGATCGCGACAATGGTCGCGGCTACTTCCTAAGCGGGCACTTGGGTTCGCAGCGTCAGTTGACCTGGATCGCCGCCGCCATCGCGTTGCCCAAGCTGTGGGTTGGCCCTTGGTGGTCGACCGGCCTCGGCGATCCTGAGCTCGTCAATCCATTCTGGTCCCGCGATTGGGCCTACGCGACAACGATACGCTGGCGGCCGACCGAGGGCACCGTGCTCAAGCTGACCGCCGACATGACTCAAGATCTGGAGACCGATCTCTCCGATCCCGACGCGCTGGGGTCCACAAACCCCAACTGTAAAGACGCTCTGGGGTCTCAGATCCCCGGTTGTCAGTCCGACCACGCCGTCGACCTCTATACGCGCTACCACTCGGCCAACGCGACCCTACAGTTGGAGCAGGAGCTCGGCGAAACCACCCGCGTTGACGGTACCTTGGCCTACAGTCGCCAGCGGATCGACACCCGCCTCACAGGTAACGGCGTCGCCAAAAACCAAGGGATTTCACCGGTTGTCTACAAGGATACGGACGCCTTCGCCGGCACCGTGCGCTTGGCTGCGGATGATCCGTGGGAGATGGGGCTGTCCTTCAAGGCCGAGTACTTCAACATCGGCCAAGATTACAACGCGATCTTCGGCGCGCGGCGTGAAGCTGACGTTTTGCTCACCGACGGCTTTTTAGGCGGAGGCCAACTGCCAACGCTGAACTTAGCAAATGAGTTCGTCGACTTCGGCGAGGCCTGGGTCGAGAGCTGCATCGGTTGGCACGGCGGAACAGGCGTCGCGACGTTTGAAAACGAGGATGGCGACCTCAAAGTCGACGCTGAATACACCTACATTACCTACAATACCAACGCACAAGATCGCGACGTAGACACGACCTACCCCGATTTTCTGCACTCCGACGGCTACACCGATATTGGCCTGTATGACTTCGCCAACGTGTACGATCGCGGCCGCGACCCCCGCTCGGTCTATCGTCGTAACCAATGGCGGCGCAGCCAGATCGTCATGCTGAGGGCGACCAAACAGCTTGAAATCGGCCGTGGTTTGGAGATCAAATTCAAGGGAAAGTACATTCGTGACGAGGACTACCGGCGACTCGATGGGGCCGGAGCCAAGGACGACGACTACAAAGGAAACATCTTCATCGCACGGCTGCAGGTGGCCATGCCGGTGACCGATGGCTTGAAACTTGCAGCAGGTACACAGATAGACCGCTGGTACGAAACCAACCGGCGTGGCACGTTGGAACTCGGTTACGGGGATGACGTGACAAAGCGGCACACCGCTTTCGCTCAGGCGCGGTACCACTTCGGTGGCTTTCGCGCCGGCTATCACTTGGAGTATGTTCACAAGCTCCAAGAGCGGCAGCGAGAAGGCGACCAACGTTGGTCGGTGTGGCGGTCCAAAGCGACGGTGGAGGTGGCTTGGTAGGGCAGCAACCGAAATAGGTTACAGTCACCAAGACACAGTAGGCCAAGGAGAGATGCGATGAAGCTCGACGGCATCAAGAAGACCATCAAAAAAGCTAATGAAGACGTCCAGAAGGAAGTCGACAAAGGCGCAGCAGACCTCAAGAAGGTCCGCGAGGATGGTGAAAAGGCCATCGATGACGGCAAGAAGAAAGCCGACAAGGCCATCGACAACTCCAAGTTGCCGCCAAAGGTCAAAGACGTCGCAAAGGACGCTGTGAGTGCGGGCCACAAGGCTGCGGTGAAAGCCGTGGATAAGGCCAAGCACGCTGCGAAGGATGCGGTCGAAAAGGGTGAGAAGATCGCCAAGGAAGCGGTCGACAAGGCCGAAGAAGAGGCGAACAAGGCGGTCGACAAGGCCGCTGGCTTCGTAAAGGACGTGGTCAAGAATGCCAAAGGTGAGCTGAACAAGGTCATCGAGGACAGCAACCTGCCCGGCCCACTCAAGGACTTGGCCAAGAAGGGACTCGACGAGCTCGAAAAGCTGGCCAACAAGGGTATCGACGATCTGAAGGGTATGGCGAAGGACTTGGTCAAAGACCTGGCCGCCAACGCGGACGATATGATCGGCCACTTGAAAGACAAGGCGCTGGAGGTGCTTGGCTTCGAGCCCGCCAAACCCGTCAAAGATGTGCCGGTCAAGCCGCCGACTCCCAAGCCGCCAGCGGTCACGGATACGTCGCGGAAATTCGACCACCGAGGTGGTTTCAACTTCCGTATCGAGCTAGGCGGCGTGGCTGCAGGTGCGTTCACCGCAGTGGATGGGTTGACTGCCGAGGTCGATCTCGTCGAGTACGCCGGCGGCATGGATATGTACATGCGCCAGATTCCCGGCCGGCCGAAGATCGCGCCCATCACTCTGAAGAAGGGCTACATCAATACCGCTGCCCTGTGGGACTGGATGAAGGGCACCATGGAAGGCACGCTGAAGTTTGAGAACGTCAGCATCGTCCTGTTGGCCGACGACGGCGACACCGAAGTTGTCCGCTACGACCTACAGGAGACCTGGCCGAGCCGTTGGGCCGGCTTCCAGCTCGACGCGCAGAGCAGTGGCGCCATGCTCGAAGAGTTGGAACTGCAGACGCGCAGCATCAGCCGTGTGGCTGCCTAGCTGCGTGCCGCGTAATTAAAATTACTGTCGCAGCACACTGCTCGTTTTCTTCATCATTGGGGGGCTATGAGCACCCCCAGCCGCGGCAAGCCGCGACTTCCCCATCTCAGCAGACTGGGTGCCAAGGCGTCCCTTTCCGAAAATTCGAGACCAAGCGCAGTCTGCTAGCACACCAATGAAAAGAAAGATGGGCTCGGATGCTTGGCTTCCGGGCCCATTTTCGTTTTGCAGTCGTACTTGATTCGGCGTGGTCTACATCAGCGCGCCACTGAGGACGATCTGCTTCACTGCGGGCTGCGTCTTGCCGCCAGGCAGAGGCTTTGTGCGCCAAATCACCAGGTCTGCGGGCTGCCCCGGCGCCACTTTTCGCACCTTTCCGGTCAGCGGATCTCGCATGTGGCTGCGAAGGGCATCCAGCGCCGACAGTCGCTCGCTGACGCGGTGGTGCGTCATCATGGCCGCCATAGACGCCCAGGGCGCGATGGGGGAGACCGGCGCATCAGACCCAGCGATAAGAGCGCATTGCTTTGCCAACGTCGCGGCGCGATAGCCCCACGACAGACGCGCGGGACCGAGGCGCCCGGCTGACCACGTCGCGTCAGCTAGGCGGTGAGTCGGCTGTATGCTGCACACAAAGCCTTTGAGTTTAGTGATTTGGTCGGGCCGAACCACTTGGGCGTGTTCGATGCGAATCGGCTGTGCTCCTGCAGGTCGCTTGGTCGTGCGTACGGCAGCGAGTAGCCGATCGATCGCGCCATCGCCAATCGCGTGCACCGCCAACTGAACACCAGCGCGATCTGCGGCGGCAATGGCAGAGCTCAGCGCTTCCTGGGTCATCGCCGGCTGCGGCGAAGCGCCAGGGACATCACCGTATGGACCAGACAGCGCGGCGGTCCGCGCTCCGAGCGTACCGTCGATCCACACCTTCACCCCCACGAGCTGCACCAGGCGAGAGCCCGAGACGACCGTTTTTGAGTTACCCATCAGGGGACGACTGCGTCGCCTTCGTCGCTTCATCCCGGCCTGCCGCAGCCACTGTCGCGCACCAGCCGAGGGCCAAGCGAGATAGAGCAGACACCGAACCCGGAGACGGCCTTTGAACTCCAGCTCCTCCAAGGTCTGGCGTAGTTCGGGGCGAGCGCCCATCACGTGCACAGTCGTCACACCGCGGCTCGCCAAGCGATTGAGCGCCTGGACCACGAACGCCTTCAGACGCTCACCCGCCGGTGGCGGCAACTTAAACCATGCGGCGCGAGCGGCTCCTTCAGCGAGACGCCCATCGGTTGTGCGCAACTCTGGCGGCAGTCGGGCTACCAGGGACGCGCTCAGCGTGGCGCTGTGCCCGTCGCCTCCAGTCAACCACACGGGCACGCCAGGAAGGAGACGCTGCAGGTCGGCAGCACTGAGCAGCTTGGCAACCTCTGGGCGAAGCCCGAAGGCCCACAGCCAGCCCCCGGCGGTGACCATCGCAGCACGCGATTCAAGCGCTGCGATGACCTGAGCCACCGTGGTTGCGCCAGAGAGATCGGCGGCGTCGCCGAGGAGCGCCAATCCTTCCAAATGTACGTGGCCATCGTTGAGTCCCGGTGTGACGAAACTGCCGGCAGCGTCGAGGATGACGGTTCCCGGTCCAATTCTGGACGCCATACGCCGCCGCGGGCCAACAGCCACCACCCGGCCAGCGCGTACCGCCACGGACGTCTGGCGGCCATCGAGCAACTGCGCGTCGTGAATCATGAGGTGCGCGAGGGCTTCGGCGGGGCGAGACCGCGCCGAGGCCGCCCCGCCATCTGGTGGCGGCATGATGAAGTCACGCACGGCGCTACAGCCCAAAGCAGCCGACGTGGCGACGAGCACAGCCAAGAGCACGGGGGTCCTATTGTTCATCTGACCTCGAATCGTCGTCTGCAGATCGGCGGGTGGGCAGGAGTCCATCGGAGGTGGCTGTGAGCTGCCAGACACCGCCCTCGCGCGCTGTCAGCATCGAAAGCAGCGCGGCCCGGTGGATCCATTCTGGCACGCCCACTCGCAGCAATTCGCCCAAGATTGCAGGCCAATAGCGGTCGTATTGCTGCCTCGACAGGCGAATCTTGCCACGGCCAAACCCCTCAGCGAGGACGTACGGGCAGTCCCGGGCAAGAAATCCCTGCGGACCTGCAACGTCGGCGTGATGACACCACGGTGCGACTTTGAATCGGTCGGCGTAGACCGTGCAGTCAAATCCTGTGCTGGTTGGCGCCAAGTACTGGCAACGCAACCCTGGGATCATTACCGGCACATCGTTGACGGGAATGGCGAGGTGGCAGCTCACACCACATCGACGACACTGCGCCTCGTGAGCTGCATCCGATCGGCCAGACACGCCTGCGCCCGTCGACGCAGCTGTATGTTGGGGTGCGCGCTCGCTGGTCATCCAAGACTCACTGTACTTTTGCTGTCCAGGTACCCGAAGTCGGTGTGGGAGCGAGGGCGGTGTCGGTCTTCGCGTCACGGGCGAAAAGCAGATAGCTGCTGATGCCAATGGCCAAACCCGACGCCATGTAGAGCGCGCCGCCGTAGTGCTTGTTCGTGTCAGCGATCAGCCCGTTTTGCTTTGCGTGCTCTTGATCTGAGAAATACGACAACACCCCCCACGTGCCGTACCCCGCCATTGCCAAACCCGCAGCAACGCCGCCCCATCCAACCGTCAGCAAAGTGGCCCGAGACGGACCGCCGCCAATCTGGCTGCAGCTCATCTTTGTGGTTTGGTTGAGACGCACGGCGACGCTGTGGGACTCAACCAAGGCGCCGCGGTGGCAGGAGATCGTGTGCTCGCCGGTGGCGATCTTCAGTGAAATCACGTCGCCGATGCGCATGCCGCTGGTCACCGGGAGGGGGGCGCCATCCAGCTTCAGATCAACGCCCTTCAAGCCACCAGACACCTCGAGCCGCACCGTCCCGACAGCGGGCTTCAGTGTGACCGACAGACTGGATTTATCACCCGCGTGAATCAGTACGCGTTTGTTCACAGTCTGATGGTCGGGCGCCTGAATCTTGAGGTCGTGTTTACCGGGGAGCAGCCAAATGTTCACGTCGCCCGTAAATCGCTGCTCGCCTACCTGCGATGTCGCCTTCTTGGGTCGAATCTGCACCATCAAATGACCACGCCGAGCCATCTCGGTTTTGGCCCGCTTGAGCCCGCTTGAGCGGGCCCGCTTGAGCGCTCCGGGAAGCTTACGCGTCGAAATACGCCCCAAGACCTTCGCCGCCTCGTCGTACCTGTGCAGTTTGAGGAGCACCTTCGACTTGAGAAGGAAGATCGCCGGGTGGGCAAAAAATGAGGCAGCCCGGCTCACAAGATCGAGCGCTTGCTCGCGGTCGCCCGCCTGCAACTTCGATTTGGCTTGCTTGAAGAGCGCGTTAGCTTTCGCGGGATCTTGGGCGGCAAGTGACGAACTAGACAGCGCCGTGAGCGTCATCACGACGGAGACAACCATTGCGAAGAGTCGCGTTCCAACCGCGAGGTGATGGCAGTGTAGGAGGGCGCTGTTCATCGGTCGTCGTTCCTGTCTCTTTGCAGCGGGAGTCATGATTGTCTGCCCCCTTCCTGCATGCCCCCAAGCTTACACACCCAAAGCCTACATGCCCCAATCCAGCGCTTTCTTCTTCTTTTTCTTCTTCGGAGCGGTGGGCTTGGGCGTCGCAGGCTTGGGAGCGGCTACCGGCTTCAACACCGAGGGTAGCCGGTCGATGCGGGTTTCGACCACCACCTTCGACTTTACGTGAACGCTGTGCTCGATATAGCCCGCCAATTTCAGCTTGAGCACGCGGTCGGCATCGCGCATCGATAGCTTCAGCGGATACGGCGTCTTACCTACTTCCATGCCGCCGACAAATACCGATGCGCCCGCGGGGGTCGATTCAATCGTCACCGTGTGTACTCGTGCCAGTGCCTTTTCGGCGGCCAGCTTCTTCTTCAGCGCTTCTCGCTTCTTGCGCTCATTGGCCAGTCGTTTTCGGTCGGCGCGGCGCTCGGCTGCCTCGCGCTTGCGCTCTTTCTTCGCAGCCTCAAGTTCCGCCGCAACCTTGGCTTCCTTCGCTGCCGCCTCTGCTCTGCTGTCGCTGGCTTGGAGCGCCGCGAAGATTCCGCCACCGATGACCAACAGCCCGACGACGACCATGGCTACAATTCGGGCTCCTCCGCCACCTTTTGCCTGAACCGCGACCTGGGGCTCTGGCTGCTTGAGCACGTTCATCGCGTCGACGGGAGAGAGCGCTACCGTGGCATCCTGACTCGGCCGCGGCGGGGAGGGCGCCGGTGCGCGAGCCGCCGATACAGGCTCAAGCGCGCGTGTAGCGTCATCGTCGTCAGCCATGGCGCCGATAAACCGGGTCGCTGCTTCGTGCGCCTGGGGCGCCACGGGCTCCATCGCGCGGGTCGCCTCGTCGAGCGGATCTGAAATGGCCGCCATCGCACGCGTCGCATCATCGTCGGCAGAGGCTGGCGGGATGGTGCTTGGCCTGGCCGGAGTCATCGCAGCGTGGGGCGTGTAGTGCCCCACCGGCAGCCCTGAACCCGCTTGCTGCAACGCCATCATCGCCTGATCGATCGCAGCGACCACTTCCTCAGCACTCTGGTAGCGATCGTTCGGACTCTTGGCCAGCAGCTTGAACACCAAGCGGTCGACCGCTGCCGGAATACGAATGTCTGTCGCTACGTCCTCCATGTGAGGTGCAGGCTCCTGGACATGCTTAATCGCCACCGCAATCGGCTCATCGGCGACAAATGGCGGGCGCCCGGTGATGCACTCGAACATGATGACGCCGAGCGAGTACAAATCGCTGCGGTTGTCGAGCTTCTTGCCTTGGGCCTGCTCAGGGGAGAGGTAGCGCGGCGTGCCGAACATCTTGCCGGCTTGGGTCAGCTGCGCGTTTTCGTCTTCGAGAAACTTGGCGATGCCAAAGTCGATGACCTTCACGAAATCGGATTCGCCGTAGATCTCGCAAACGAAGATGTTGTCCGGCTTCAGATCGCGGTGAACGATGCTCTTCGCGTGGGCTTCTGCCAGCGATTTGCAGACCTGACGGAAGATGTAGAGACAGCGAGCGATGTCCATTCGACCAGAACGCAGGGCGCCGGTCAGGGTATCGCCGGTCAGGAACTCGATCACCATGAAGATGTGACCAGCGGAGTCACGGCCAAAATCGAGCACACTGATGGTATTGGGGTGCCGGAGCTGATTCGCGGCACGCGCCTCCTGCTCAAAGCGCATGACCTGTTTTTCGTCAGACACCAAGTGCGGCGCCAAGACCTTCACAGCCACGACGCGATCGCTCATTTGAGCGTCGACCGCCCGATAGACGGTACCCATCCCGCCCTGCCCCAGCAGGTGGTCTAATTTGTAGCGACCAGCGAGGGTGTGCCCCACAAGATTGGTACTGCTCTGCCCGGACATCCAAGCTCCTCCGTCAATCGCGCCGGCTTCTCCACTCGGCGTCATACGCTGGGCTGGGCTCCGCGATTTGAAGCGGCGCGACTCTATCACTGGCCAAAGGGCTCTCGCAATTGGCGTCCGCACCAAATAATCCATCACAGCAAATCCGTACCTCTGAGGGCCACTGGCTATCGAACCCAGCAAACAGGAGTGAGCCGCGGTGTTCACACGAGAGGTTGTTGTGATCTTCGCACATTGAGGTGCGCCATACGTAGGCAAAACACCATCGGTCACCACAAAACGACGCGTCGTTCGCGCGGGAACGACGCCGCGTACACGCTGTGCAGTTGAGCTTGCCTGATCGGTGCTTTAGGATGGCGCGCGAACCTGCGGCCGGAGGCCCTCTTATGTCGACTCCAACAAGTACGCTCATGCGCGCGCTGCCATTGAGCTATACACGTGTTGTTCTGGTGGCTTTTGCCATTATTGCACTTGGCCTCAGCGGGTGCGGCAAGGGCAGTTCGATGGGCGCCTCGCGATCGAAAGGCGCGTCGCACTCCGCCAAGTCCGACAAGGACGTACTTTCCGCCAAGCAGATCATGCAAAAGGGCGGGTTGTGCAGCCTCGACAAGAGCGTGGATGCAGACGATGTCGACAAGGGCAGCGACGAGGAGGTGATCCTCAAGCTGTACACGTATGCGCTAGCGAAGGACTCGCCAGCGACTTTCAAGAAGTTCCGCGCGCTGTTTCCCGATTCGATGAACACCCGCGCAGTCAAAGAGAACTACTGGGCTCGAATCCGAAAGAATGTTCACAAGTACATGAACGAGCCCGGCGAACCCGGCTTTACGATTTGCCGTACCATGGGGATGGATCGTGGGACCAAGTACTTCATAAAGACCAACGATCGTCGTCAGCACCCGCCACCCATCGTCGTGGGCGAGGTTGACGGCGAAAAGAAGATCATCAGCTTCACGCCATTTTAGCCCGCCCAACGACGCACCCAAGTGCTGTCCGCAAGTGTGACTGGCGCAAAGCCGCCCGCACCGGTCCAGCAGTCGCCCGAGATCGAGACGAGGAGCCCCGACATGCAGAAGATGCCCCACAATGACCGCCGCAGCCGTTGGCGGGTCACGCCTCAGGCGAGCCGGATCAGCGCGGCCCTGGCTATGACCTTGCTGCTGTCGACCTGCGTCGACGACATGGGCGACGGCCCACAGTTGGCCATGCATGTCAGCCATCTCAGCGGTGCGTGCGGTGGTCAGGCCGGAACGAACCCGTTCTCGCAGATCACGAGCTATCAGCTCAAAGTTCAGTCGCCGGATGAACCAGCCCCGGACACCCTCAAGGGCGTGAAGTCAGGCAACAGTCTGACGGTCTCTGGTGTCCGTGCAGGTAGCGGTATGCAGCTGACGCTGGTTGGCAACGTCGCGGGCAAGGCGGCTTGGTTTGCGCGCCGTTCCGGCCAGAAGATCATCAAGAACGCGACGACCAATCTCGAGATGACCCTGATGGCAGTTGAGGCTTTTACGTGCATCCAACCCAAAGCCGGTCAGATCGCCAATGTGTTGTTTCCATCGGTCACGCCGATCGCTGGCGGCCGCGTCCTGATCACCGGCGGCTTCGCCAGCGCCAAAGAATCGGGCTCCAAGACCGAGCTGAGCAGCGCATCGGATGAGGCTTGGATTTTCGACCCCAACACCGGTGAACTCCGCAAACCCAAGAACAACGCCCGGATGACCAAGCCGCGCGGCGCTCATTCCGCTATCTATCTGCCCAAGAGCAACCGAGTCTTGATCGTAGGCGGCGCCGAGAAGATGACGGTGGACAGCAAAGTGGGCGCGCCTCCCACGTGGCGCGTCAGCGACGGGGTTGGCATTACGTACGAGGTGTTCGACATCGCGACTGAGAAGTTCATCGCACCGGACAACAAGACGCTGAGCAACGCAGTGAAGCGGGTGTTTCCCAACCTGATGTTGCTCTCCGATGACTTTGTGGTCTCCCTCGGCGGCGCGCAGTGGCCGGCGTCGAGCAATGGCGACAAGTCCAGCTACCGGAACTCCAACTTGTACGACCCGAACGCGGGCGACAACGGCGGCTTCGTCAGCATCGGCGCATCTCTACCGCTCAACACGGTGCGCGCCGGCTCGGCGATCGCGTTCCTAGGCACCACACCCAGCGGCGGCAGCAAGTACCTGATCTGGGGTGGAGATTCGTCCTCAAACGGGCTGCATGCCGAAGTGTTTAGCGAGAGCGCTGGCGAAGGGGAGGGCGTGTTCAACGTCGGCTACACGGTCGACGGCGACATCACGTCGCTCAAGGGCGGCCTCTACTTTCCGACACTGACCCCCATCGGGCTGTCCAAGGACAAAAAGTCGACGCTCTTCCTCTCAGTCGGAGGCGTGCGCAACAACAACGGCAAGTGGGCTGCCCCCGACAAGAAGGATGCGTACATCGTCGCCGTCAATGACGCCGAGAAGACGATTAAGACCACACGGGCGACAGGGCTCGACGTGGGTGTGTACCTCCACAAGGCCAGTCTCACTGACGATGGCCACGTGCTGATCAGCGGCGGCTTCACCAAATGGAACGCAGCGTCTGAGTTCACGATGCGCGTCTTCGACATCGCGACGAGTACGTTCTCGACCCCGCCGGCAGCCGCCAAGTTCATCAAGCGCGGCGGCCACGCAGCGCAGCGACTCAACAACGACTGCATCTTCATGTTCGGTGGCGTGACCGAATTCAAAGACCTCAGTGGCAGCGCGCAGCAAGCCGCGTCGGACATCTACTGTGCTGGTCACCTAGCGCAGTAGACAGACGAAGGACCTGACGACACGGCCAAAGCGCCTTCCGAGGAACGTGAGATGAAAATCGAAATGACAGTTTCAGCCCCCTTGCTCCCATCGCTCGACCGTCGCGGTGGTCCGGGCCTTGTAACCCGCCTCGTCAGTGCGGTGTGCGTAATCGCACTGCTACAGGTCCAATGGGCCGGGCTACTGACTGGCGAGGGTTTGGTGCAGCGCGCGGAAGCCGCCGGCTTCATCAGCAATTCGATCGTGGTGCTGGTCGTACCAGCGAAACGGAAGGAAGCGACAAAGGCTGCGGCGTTAGAACGTCTGCTCACCCGACAGGTGCGGCGCTTGGAGCAGGTGGGTGCCTACAACCTGTCACCTATCCCAGGTCATGAACAACAGGCCAAGGCAAACAAGCTTGTCGAAGAGGCGTTGCGTGCCCTGCTCTTGCGTACCCCGAAGCGTGCCATGGAGCGCCTCGCCGCAGCGAAGAAGTTGCTGGACGCGCAACCCGCTGCAGGTGGTCCACGGCTTTGGGCCCGTCTTTTCAAGGCGTTGGGCCTCGTAGCGCTGTCCCGCAACCAGCTGGTCCCGGCGCGAGACCTCTTGCTACGCTCACTCACGCTGTACCCCAAGCAGGCGGAAGAAGAGTACGTCGCTTACGGTGCAAATGCCCGCGAGCTCTTTCTCGCTGTCCAGAAGGTGCGCGCGGCTGCTCCCACAGGCGATCTGGCCGTCACGAAGGCCGTTGGACCGGTCGAGGTGTGGATTGATGGTGTCGCTCGCGGCACGGCACCTCTCAAGCTGGAGGACGTCCCAGCCGGCGATCACCGCGTGATGCTGCGGCGCAGCGGCTACGGCGCACTGCGCCAGTTCATCAAGGTTCTTCCTGGCAAGACCGTGACGCTCGACACACCACTGAAGAAGGCGAGTTTTCATCGCGATCTGACCAACGGGCGCAAGGTGTTGACGGCGAACTTCAACCAGCCATCGGTGATCGAAGATCGCATCCGTGAACTCCGCAATGAGCTGGGCACTGACCAAGTTCTCGTGATTCGCGCCCAGTTTCCGAAGGGCTCGACCCAGCTGAAAGGCTACTTTCTCGGTGCTGATGGCGCCTTCAAGAAGGTCAAGGCGGCGCTGCCGCGAGATGCCGACTACATGGAAAAGGCGGCAGAGTTCTTGTCGGTGACGTCCGGCGCAAAACTGCTCGCAGATCCCGACAAGCGCCCGCTGGATCAACGCAAGAGTGTTGTCGTCGCCGCCAAAAAACGGGCTTCGGCTGCCGCGACCTACATCGATCCCAATGCCCCGCTCTTTGAAGACGGCCAGTCAGAAGAGGCAGCACTGACCAGTAAATGGTACTTTTGGGCTGGCGTCGGTGGTGGCGTTGTGCTGATCGGCGTGGTTGCTGCATTGATCGCCGGTGGCGATTCGGAGGGCGCGGGCTACGCGACCGGTACTGTAAAGATCAACATGAACAAGGCTTCGGGTAACTGACGCCTAGGTCCTCTGCCAACCAGGGTGACAACACGCATGCGGTGACCACGTGCGGAGAGGAGGGCGGACACATGGGTCTCAACCTCGACAAGCGTCGCCAACGAGCCTTGTCTGCTGCCGCGCTGCTGGTTGTGCTCGCCATGGCCGCCCCCGCGCAGGCCTATTGGCTGAAGGTGCGCCGCAAGGGGCCGACGGCTATCGTCAATGCCGCACGGACGGCCCTCGTGAGCGGCCCGCAGTTCTGGCAATACACGGTACCCAAAGGACAGCAGCTCGCGGGTCATCGACTCGACATTTGCAGACGCCCTCAAAAAGGTGGCGGGAGCGATGTCAGTGTGCGACTTGTCGACAAAACAGGTGGCTTGGTGGCCGCGATCGCGCTGATCGACAAGAAACTGACGGTGCGTCACGCAGGGGCGAAGCCGCAGCAAGATCACAAGGCGCTCTTCACCCCCGTCAAACCGATCGGCGTTCCCCTCATTTTGTGGACGACACTCGAACTCACGTCGAAATACCGCATTCGTCTCGAGGGCGAGTTCCAGGGAACGGCGCTGTTGCGCATGACGCCCGACTACACTAGCGCCAAAGGTCTGCAATCGATGAAGCTCGGGGTGTCGAAGCGCACACTGCTGCCCACCGTCGTGGAAGTAGTTGATCTCAAGGGCAAGCCCACATCGAGATTACTTTGGACCCAGGTGGAGAAGAGGGGCGGCCGCACGGTCGCAGCGGGGCTCCGACTGCGAACGATGCGCGCCAAGAAGCCGCTCGACTTTGTCTTGACGCGATATGTTCATGGTGACAAGGCACCCGTCCGATTCGGCCGCTCTGCGCTGAGCCCACGCTAGTTAACCATCACCGCAGCGGCACACCTCATCAGCTAGCAACCCGTAATCTCATGTGTTTCACTCCATCCTCCCCGATCCACCACAAGGCAACGACCAGCTGCGTCTGCCCAAGTCGGTCGCCAGCGGAGGGGCTAATTTTAAACGGTTGTGACCACCCATGCGGCTCAGTTTGGCCGGCGGGTTGCCCGGCGGCAGGCCCGGGGCTATGCTCGCCAGCGATCCTCGGCCTCGTCTCGGCCTAGTCAGGAGCCGCCATGCCGCGCCGACATCAACACGCACTCACAACCATGCTCATGCTGGCGACTTTGGCCATTGCGCCGACCGCGCAAGCGGCGGAAGTGACTGACGTGCTGGATGCCTTTGATACCAAGTTCAACAATCCATACGATCTGTCATTGCGCGTGCGCTTTGCCCAGGACACTCGTTCTGCGGTGATCGCCAGAGAAGTGCGGTGTATCCAGGAAGATCACGTGGGAGCGGAGGCTTGCCCCAATGGCAGCCGCACCATTCTCTCGCGTGAGTTGGCTTACGAACGCACCCGTCGGACGATGTTCATCGACGCTCGCGTCGGTCTGCATCACGATGTGGAGCTCTACGCCACCTTCCCGCTGGTGATCTCCGATGATTGGAGCCACGACTTCATCAACAACAATGTCACCCGTGCAAACTCCTCGATCTACCCCACACACGACAACGACGCGCTCATGGCGGTGCCGTACAGCAGCGTTGGGCGTAGCGGCTTCGGAGACATGACCGTTGGATTGAAGTGGTCTCCCTATAACTACTACCGCGACACGGCTCACCCGACGTGGGTGCTGGGCTTTGAGTACACGATGCCGACAGGCACACCGATGGAGGCGGACAACAAGGGTGTCGGTCTGGGACTGCACCAACTTCACTTCCACACGACCATTTCGCGCCGTGCCCTGAAGATCTTAGAACCGTTCTTCAACGTGCACGCGATGATGCGCTTCGAATCGAAAGACAGCCTCTTCGCCAAGACGCGCCAGCCTGCAACCCAAGTCCGCGTGACGCCGGGCGACCAGGTGGGCACAGCGTTCGGGTTCGAGATCATTCCCTGGGAAGATCTGAAAAACGACGCCCGCGTTGAGATCGAATTGGGCTTCTCGATGGACTACATTTTCCGTGGTCGGCAGTACTCCGAAGTGTGGGAATCGCTGGCGTCGGCTGACAATCCCTGCCAACAGGCCAACGGCTGCAGCAACACGAGCCACAGCAAGAGTGATCTGGTCTCGCGGCAGAACCCAAGCAGTGGAGACGCGGCGCAGGCAGGTCGTCACGCCATTACAAACGGGATTACCGACGTAGAGCAGTACGGTCAGTTCGCTGGGTGGGCCAAACTGCACTACCAGCCTGTCCGCAACTTCCAAGTGAGCGCAGCTGTTCGCTACCAGATGGATTCTCCGCACTTCATCACGTTCGGAGACTACGGCAAGGACCTCGACGGAACCGCCGGTGTGCGGCAGGCCAATTCGGCGACGCCGCCGCAAAACGAATACTCGCCGGTCTTCTTGCCTGGCCTGGATGCACCGGGCAGTCGCTTGCGTTTGCAGGAGGGCTCCACATGGACCTTCATGCTGTCCATCGGCGGCAAGTTGTAGTCGCTGACTGACGCACAAGCGTGGGTCTAGGCACGATCAATGTCATGAGATCTTAGGATCTTGATGTAAGCGGTTGAATTCTTCATTGAAAACGCCGGACGAAGCGTCTAGCCTCCCCGCCCCGCCCGAGCTCATCGGATGCCGGTACCGGAGACGCCATGAGACCATCGCTACCTACGCCCTATCTGCTGTTGTGTGCGCTGACCGCGCTGATGTTTGCCTGTTCGGGTGGTGACAATAGCGCATCCGGCAGCCCACAGCTGGCAATTTCCTGCGCGATTACCTCTGATTGCCCGGTTGGACAGACTTGTGTCTCCGGCGTGTGTGGGCCATCGGCCGGCGGCTTTCCAGGCGCGGGTGGTGGCGGCTCGTCCGATGCTGGCAGCGGCGGCGGTACGTGTGGGAGCGACAGCGACTGTGACGACGGCAGCAGCTGCACCGACGACAAGTGCGCGGCCGGCAAATGCATCCAGATCAGCAATGGTAGCTGCTGCAAGACCGCCGGCGACTGCGACGACAAGAAATGTGCCCAGAAGATGTGCGTCGACGGCCAGTGCCTCTACCCGAAAAAAGCCACTGAGGAGTGTTTTTGCACTTCGACCGCCGACTGCGACGACAACAACAGCTGCACGTCCGCGAAATGCCTCAACATGAAGTGCCAGTACAGCAAGTACTTCAACCCAACGAACCCCAGCGACAACGCCGATCCCAAGGCCGCCGGCAAGCTCTGCTGCGGCGACGACACGGACTGTGACGATGGCAACGCTCAGACCTGGGGCAGCTGCGTTCAGTTTCGCTGCGTGATGCAAAAATTGGTGACCTGCAACGGAGATGCGGCGTGCACGGACGGTGACAAGTGCACCGCCGGAAAATGCACAAATGGCAAGTGCACGTTCTCACCGATCGCGGGCTGCTGCGCCGCAAATTCGGACTGTGACGACGGAAGTAGCTGCACGACGGACACCTGCAACACCGGAAAATGTGCCCACTTTCCGAAGAAAGGCGACGGCTGCTGCGCTGCCGATGGCGACTGCGACGACGGCGTAGCCTGCACGTCCGATAGCTGCTCCAACAAATACGTTTGCGAGCACGCGGCGACAGGCAAGGGCTGCTGTGACAAGGACAGCGAGTGCGACGATGGCAACAAGTGCACGACTGACAGCTGTAGCGGCCACCAATGCAAGCACGTCAAGCCACCCGAGGGGTGCTGCAAGAACGACCTTGAGTGTGATGACGGCAAGCCTTGTACCAACGACGCCTGCGTGAGTGGTGACTGCAAGCACACGCCTGCGCCCAATTGCTGCACCTCAGACGCTCAGTGCGTGGACGCCAAAGCCTGTTCAATCGGCACTTGTGTACAAGGAGCCTGCAAGTACACGAGCAAGGGCAAGTGTTGCTCGGTCGGGCTCGAGTGCAACGATGGCGATACCTGCACCGACGACCTGTGTGTGCAAGGGGTTTGCCAAAACACCAAGAAGCCAGGGTGCGGCGCGACCGAGATCTGCGGGAACGGCAAGTGCAGCGCTACCGAGACATGTGCGACGTGCGCCAAGGATTGTGGCACCTGTGGCGGCACCTGCGGAGACGGCACGTGCAGCCTTAGTGAGAGCTGCTCATCGTGCCCGCAGGACTGCGGAGCATGCGGCGGTGCGACCTGCGGCGATGGCAAGTGCAATGGGTCGGAGACCTGCTCAACCTGTAGCAAAGACTGCGGTGCGTGCCCCAACAAGCCGGTCTGTGGCAACAAGAAATGTGAGGCCGGCGAAGGCACCTCCTGCCCCAGCGACTGCCAGAGTGGCGGCGCGACGTCATGCGCCGGAAAATGCAATAAGTTCGACCCACTCGCGCCGTGCAGCTGCTCCAGCTACTGCGAGCTGCTCGGCAATTGCTGCGCCGACTACAAGCAGGTTTGCGGCGGCAGCACGGGCACGAAAAAGACCTGCCAAGGCAAGTGCGGCGGCCAAGGTACGGGAGGCTGCTACTGCGACGATAAGTGCGCTGGAAATGGCGATTGCTGCCCCGACTTCAAGCAGCTCTGCAACACAACGAGCAAGAACTCCTGTGTTGGCTCCTGCGGCAAACAGGCGCCCGGTGGCTGCTGGTGTGACACGACCTGCGCACAATACGGCGATTGCTGCTCGGACATCTCCACCGTCTGCAAGACAGGCGGCAATCAGAATCTATGCGGCGGCACGTCGACCAACAGTTGCAAGGGAGCTTGCGGCAAGCAGGGGACGGGCGGCTGCTGGTGCGATACCAAATGCGACCAGCTGGGCGATTGCTGCAAGGACAAGAAGTACTGCTGCCCATGACGCCCAGTACCCTCAGCGCGCGAACCCGGCTTGACAGGTATGCGCTATCCCCTTCATTCCTGAGGAACACCCACGGCACTATGCCGGTGCGAGGAACAGACGCATGATCGATCAACTCAAGACGCTGGCGGCTCGCCGGGTCGGGCAACTGCTCGCTTCTGATACCACGATGAAGGTCGTATCGGACCCACGCGTTCAGACCGCGATGATGCGGGCGATCAATCTGCGTGCGGATGCCCGCGAGGTCGTCGAGCGTCAGGTCCAGGGAGTCGCGGCGGTGCTCGACTTGGTCACCCGCGAGGATGTGGCGTCGCTCAAACGCACCATTCGCGACCTCGAAGATACGGTTGAGGAACTGCGCGACGAAATCGGTGACGCGCAGGAGCAGGTGGAGACCGCCAAGCGTGATGCGACGTCGGCGCGGCAGGACGCACAAGATGCGGTGCAAAAGGCGGAGGCTGCGGCCAAGGCGACGCCCGCGAAGAAGGCGCCAACCGCTCGCGCCAAGAAGCGTCCTGCCGCTCCGAAAAAGACGCCGGCTGCGAAGAAAACTAGCGCCGCCAAGAAAGCGACGACAGCCAAGAAAGCGGCCACTGCGAAATAGGCGACTGCGAAGTACGCGACTGCGACACGACCGAGACGACAGCTTCGTTGAGCGCTGAAGTGTCCCGCTGTCATTGAGAGGTAAGACATGGCCATTCGACCGATCGTCACATTTCCAAATCCCGTCTTGAAGACGCGTTGCGAGCCTGTGACCTCCTTCGATGAGGCACTCACCACCTTGCTCGACGACATGCGCGACACGATGAACGAGGCGGAGGGGCTGGGGCTCGCCGCAAATCAGGTCGGCGTGTCACTCCGAATCTTCACGATGGGACTCCCCACTGGAGAGGACGAAGACGCTCCGGTGGAGCACTTTGAGATCATCAACCCCGAGATCGTCACAAAAAAGGGTGAAATCCGCTTTGAAGAAGGATGCTTGAGCTTCCCTGGAATCGCCGAATCGGTGACCCGTGCCGGTCAGGTTGAGCTGCGCTACTACGACCGATCTGGTGCTGAAATCGTACGCGTGTTCGATGGCGTGGCGGCGGTATGTGTGCAGCACGAGTTCGACCATCTCGAGGGCGTCACGTTCCTCGATCGCCTGTCGCCGCTAAAGCGCCGATTGGCGATGCGCGCCTACAAGAAGGCGATGGCGCAGGCCCGGGATGATGCCGAAGATGAAGGCCGCTCGGCCGTGAGGCCCTGGCGGTAACCGCCCTCGGAGGAGAGAATATGCGGGTTGTGTTTATGGGCAGCCCGGACTTCGCCGTACCTGCGCTTGAGGCGCTGGTGGGGATGGGGCCGGGCGTGGAAGTCGTTGGCGTTGTGAGTCAACCCGACCGGCCCGCGGGTCGCGGTCGTAGGCTGCGGCCTCCGCCCGTCAAGGTGTGCGCGATGGCCCACGGTCTTCACATCACCCAGCCAAAGAAAGTACGAGACGGAACCCTCAGGAAGTGGATTGCAGATCTGGATGCCGACGTAGCTGTGGTCGCGGCGTACGGCCGCATTCTCCCGCAGTCGGTGTTGGACACGCCGCGCCTGGGCTGCGTGAACCTGCACGCGTCGCTGCTACCACGGTGGCGTGGTGCATCGCCGATTCAGCGGGCCATTGCGAGCCAGGATGAGGCGAGCGGGGTGTGTCTCATGCAGATGGATGTGGGGTTGGATACGGGCGCCGTGCTGGCTCGCGTGGTGACTCCGATCACCGCGAATGACACAGCTGCGACCTTGTCAGACCGGCTCTCAGCCGATGGCGCGGCGCTACTGGTAGACGCCCTGCCCAAGCTGGTCGCGGGTGAGCTCGTGGCCCAGCCACAAGATGACGACCTCGCGACACTCGCCCCGCTACTGACCAAGGATGAAGGTCAGATCCCGTGGCACCTACCCGCCGCCGCGGTCCACGCTCATATTCGAGCCATGACCACGTGGCCTGGCGCGTGGACACGGCTCGTTGGCGGTTCGGATGAGAAGTGGAAGGTCTTTCCGACCGATGCACAGGTAACCGGTGCATCCGGTGTCCCCGGCACCGTACTTGCTGTCCAGGCGGAGACAGTCGTCGTCGCCTGCGGAGAGGGCGCCATTGCCCTCGGCGAACTGCAACGACCGGGTCGTAGGCGTATGGGTGCGGGGTCGGCGCTGCGCGGGGCGCGTTTGGCAGCTGGTGCCCAGTTCGGTGCCAAGTGAGTCACGAGTCCCCACACGCGGCGATGATGTTGGCGGTAGCGACGGTCATGTCGCTGCTCTGTGCGTGCGCCGAGCCGTCGCAGCAGAAGCAGTCAGCGCTCAAACCCCGTATTCATGGGCTGACAGATGCCAGCGCAGTCAGCGCCGTTGTCTATATGGACGGCGGCCAGCTCAAGATGTCGGCACGGCTGGCGTCGCCTGCATCACTCGCTCGATGTCTACGGCTCTCGCGCCCCCCCCGGCCACCTGGGGCCTGGTGCGGAGAGGTTCGATCCGCTTCAGGGGCCCTGTTGAGCCGCCAATGCGCACTCCCCAGCAGGCGTGTACATCTCGCCCCAACACGAAGCCACGAGGCCGCGGAGGGCGCCAGCCGGCAACCGGCCCAGCGCCTGTGTTTACCATGGTCGACAGGCAGCACACTGCACGTCACAGTCGGCGGTCAGACGCTGACGTGGTCTCCGTCATGATTCGCCGCATATTCACTTTGCTCGCCATCACGAGCCTCTGGGCGAGTGCGGCCTGGGCTGCGCCTGCCAACATCGAAAACAACGGAGCCCCCCATCACGTCGTCGATCTGGTGTTTATCGCCGAGGGCTACACGGTGGACGAACAAGACACGTTCCTCGCGGACGCGACTCAGATTTATGATGGACTGATGAAGAGCGCGCCCTACAACGCGCTACGCCCGCTGTTCTCCGCTCACGCGATCGCCGTGGTGTCGGCCGAGTCAGGAAGCGATCACCCGGCGACGCAAGTCGAACGGGATACAGCTTTCGACAGCACTTTCGATAGCAACGGCATCTCCCGCCTGATCACAGCGAACACTGGCGAAATCATGGCTCGCGCAAATGCACAGATGCCGAGCTATGACATCGCCATCCTTGTCGTGAACGATGCTCAGTATGGAGGGTCGGGTGGAGCGATTCCGATGGTGAGTCTCCACCCCAAAGCAGTGGCCATCTTGCGCCACGAACTGGCTCACAACCTCGCGGACTTGGCCGACGAGTATGAGGCGCCATACCCCGGCTATCCTCCCGGAGATTCCGAGCCAAACGTGACCAAACAGCTCGATCCAGTGCCCTGGAAAAGTTGGGTTGCCTCCGACACACCCGTTCCTACGGCGATGGCGGCTGCGACGGGCCCCTATTCCCCCATCGGTGCCTATGAAGGTGCGAGATACCAGAGCAAGGGCATCTACCGGCCGGCGCCGAGTTGCCTGATGCGCACGCTCTCGGCCGAGTTCTGTCCAATCTGCGCGGAAGCCATGATCCTCAGCGTCTCTGGGGACAGCGCAACAATCCGAGGGCACCAGCCGGCGGGTAGCCAAATCGCGTGCGTGGCAGGGCTGTGTCCGATGATGTCCCTGACCGTAACGACTCAGGAGTCGGTTGAAGTGACCTGGCTCCTCGATGGAAACGCAGTCGCCAAAGGGCTCGAATGGACGCCGCCGTCTACGCTCGTCGGCGCTCATGTGGTTGTAGCTCGCTCGTTCGACACAAGCCCGCTCGTCAGGGATGACCCCGCTAGCCAATTGTTCGAGTCGCGGCAGTGGCAACTCACGATCACGGGCGCCCCACCCCCAGTCGATGCCGCTCCCGCCGACCTGTTCGTCCCGCCGATCGATACGCAGCCGGACGCGCAGGAGCCTACGCAGCCGGACGCGCAGGAGCCTACGCCGCCGCGACGCGCAAGCGCTGCAGGCGGCTGCGGGGCATCACCGTGGCAATCTACGCCGTTCGGATTGCTGCCGCTCTGTCTGGCGGCCATTGTGGCGCGGCGTAGGAGGGTCTTGTGAAGCTAGCGATTGCTGGATGCGGAAAGATGACGGGGGCCATGTTGCACCGCTGGTTGAAGGCGGGCGTTGTTCGGCCCGAAGACGTGCGCGCAATCACGCGCAGTCAGTCGTCGGCTGATCGCGTCCGCGCTGAGTTCGGAGTGGTAGCCACCACGGAGGGCGCCGAAGCCATCGCTTGGGCTGACGTCGTGCTGCTCGGAATCAAGCCGCAGCAGGTGCACACGGTGCTGCCCACCTGGCGGCCCCACGCCCACCCAGGGCAAGTATGGATGTCGGTGCTCGCCGGGACGCGGGTCGCCCGAATACAGCAGCTTCTTGGAGATGAAGTGGCCGTTGTGCGCCTGATGCCCAACACGCCGGTACGTGTTGGAAACGGCGCTACGGCTGTCGTCTGGCCCGATACGCTGTCGCCAGCGCGACAAGACGATCTGCATGAGCTGCTAGCGGCGTTGGGCGAGGTTGTCGCCCTACAGGAAGATCGCATCGACGCCTTCACGGCCATCGCCGGCTCGGGCCCGGCGTACGTTTTTCTGTTTCTAGAGTCCCTCGCACAGGCTGCCAAAGCTCTGGGATTCGAAGATGAACAGGCCGAGCGCCTAGCGCTGGGAGTCGTCCGCGGCGCCAGTGAACTCGCGACGATTGACGGCCGTGACGCCAGTACGCTGCGCGCGGAAGTCACCAGCCCCGGCGGCATGACCCATGCGGCGATTTCGGTGTTTCAAGCGGCCGGATGGCCTGAAATCACGACTGACGCAGTTGAGGCTGCGCTGGCACATGCGGCGGTTTTGGCTGACGCGTAGCCCCCCGCGCCGCTCTACGTTCGGGGGCGCTCGAAGCCCATAAAAACAAAGAGAACTAGCAGTATGCTGCGATCGTCATGCAATGACGCTGCGTGCTGCTAGCTCAGCATGCCCATGAATCGCAGGAGTGACTCCGATACGCTCCGCAGTAGGGCCTCTGCGCTGGCGTCACCCATGTCCTGCGCGGCTTCGATGGCTTCATTGAGGGCATCGAGCGCCTCAGGAGCGCGATCCGCCACCAAGTAGAGCGCCACCAACGCGCACACACTCACCAAGAAGGCGTGGCGATCGTGGAGATCCAGAGACTGCACGACACTCTCGGCGATGCTGCGGATGACACCGGCGAATTCCGACTCCGTGGCGATGTCGATGGGCAGCCCGAGCCATGGGTTCATCTGAGCGTGAGCGAGGGTCGCGCTCTCCATGGCAGCGAGCGCTGATCCACCGTGGGAAATCGCTGTTTCAAAGGACCCGGTGCGAACCGCATACGCTGCGATGACGGTCTGAATATTCGCGAGTTCTGCCCACGCTTCGAGTTCGTGGGCGATGCGAGCCGCCTCTATGAGGCATCGAATCGCTGGTGCACGCTGGCCAGTCCGAAGGTTGACCTGGGCGAGCGTCAACTGAGAGGTGCAAGCGTACCAATGGAGACGCTCATCACGGACGAGACCGGCCCTACCGAGACCGGCTAGCGCCTGCCGTACCTCATCCCAAGCGTGAAACTGCGCGTGGTAGGCCGCTTCAGCCACGCAGATGTCCGCCCGAAGCGCTGGAGAGCGTTGCTCGAATGGCAGGCGCAACAGGATCGCATTCAAAGTGGCGCGCTCAGCTCGAGCGTCGTCCAAGTTGCCTGTGCCCAGGTTTCCGGTGCAGAGCCATGGCAAGCGGCGCGCACGAAGCAAACAGCATAGCGCGAGGTCGTCTAGTTCCTCTGCCTGGGCCAGGGCTTGCTCAGTCGCCGTCAACGCGGGAGTGATCTCGTGGGCGGCAAAGGCCGTACGGGCAATCTCAGCCAACAATCGAACATCTAGACCGTTGGGGACCACGTCCAGCAGGCTCAATGAGCTGCGTGCTGCGGCCAACCACTGCGAACGCTCGGCAACCCTGGAGCTGAAAGGAGGGATCCCTTCGACCACATTGAGCATGGCCTCCGCTGCGCGAGCCGGATCGGCATCGCACACTGCGGCGCGCTGCGCTCCACCCAGCGTTGCAAGCATGGTTTCGGGGATGACGGGCATCTCTCTCCGACTAGGGCTACCTGAAGGGCGCAATGTAACGCATCGACAGGTCTGATCCAATCTATCGCACTGAAGTCACCACCGCATCTGCAACACGCGTCGTCGCTCCCGCCCGCTCCGTCCATCGAAAGCAGGGGCGAGTTCGAGACATTTAGAGCCGGTCAGCGCGGGCCCACAGGCTGATTATTCAGGGTTATTGTGTAAAACAAGCGCTTGGGATTCGCATTCACGACGTCGGTCGCGGTGACAGTCACCATCGCCGCACATCAGAAGCTGCTGGCCATCCTTTCATTTTCTCACGGGCCGAATTGACGGTAGCCAACGATGCGGTGCGCCGGTCGATGCGGCACAGCCATGAACGCGGAGCTAGCCCACTCGCCCGGTTGAGCATCATTGGGACCCAGCGCACGATTCGCTGCGTCGTGCACAGCAACCACGCCACCGGGGGCCAGCAAGTTGCGGCCATGTGCCAACCAAGTCTCCGGATCAAAAGTCGCACGGGAAGTGGCCAGATCGAACCGTGTTGGCGGGCGCCAAGCGGGCACTGTGTCGCGAATGACCGTAACCCGCTTGCCGACACCCATGGCGTCGGCGACCAACTCGATAAAGTCCGACCGTTTTCTACGAGGCTCAATCACGGTGACCTGAGCTTGTTCAGCCCAGAGGGCTAGTGTGAGCGCCTCCAACCCGGCGCCAGCACCGACATCGACAATCGAGCGCGGCTGCAGCCCCAACCGCTCGCACACAGCGGCTACGACGAGGGTCTCGACGATGTGCTCCGAGACGACTACCCGCGGCGTGTGGTTACCCACGAGATTGGTCCGAGCCGAAAATCGTGCAAGCCAGGTCATCATGTGGCCCAGTGGAGCGCGCCATGAATCGCGCCACGGCAGACGCGCAGCCAATGCCGTGTTCTTCAGCTCGTCGATTGCGTCCTGCTCCTCACTCACCTGCGCGCTCCCCTGTTCGATGCCCTTGGTCTACCGTCCGACGCCCGAGGCCTGCAATCACACAAGACCACACTCTACCTACTTGTCGGCGGGCACGGGGGGAGCGGCGGACGCCCCGTCTCCTTCCTGCGTGGCCATCTCGGCCTCGGCACCTGCGATGGCCTCATCGATAGCCTTCGACAAGGCAGCCTTCGCGCCCGCATCGGTCACCTTCGCGGCGAGCGTATCACGCAGTGCATGGGCCTCAGCCTTGCGATCTGATGCCGTCAGTAACATGGCCAACATGACCGCAATTTGCTGCCCTTTCTCAACACCTGGATCGGAGGCCTGCAGCCCCGCTCGCAGCGCACGTTCGGCGCCATTTGCATCACCGGTCTCAATCAGGACGCCGGCGACATCGAGCCACTGCAGGGTGCCGGCCTTGATCGCAGCCGTCCACGTCGCAGCCTGCTTCGCTTTGTCATTGGCCATCCCGTAGGCGACGATGGCAAGCAGCTGGATCTCTTTGCTCGTCGGGTGACTTTTCAGCAGCGGCGCCAGCACGGCCACCGCCTTCGGGGCCTGACCAGACTGCAAGAACAACTGCGCCTGCATGCCACTCATCCGCACGCCGTCTGCGCCCGTTTTGTGGGGTTCCAGCGCAGCGATGGCCTCCTTGAGCTTCCCTGCCTGTCGCAGGAGGTCGGCGTGCAAGAGCCCGAGCTGCGCACTTTGCGGAAACCGCTTGGCGCCCGACGCCGCCCGTGCGAGGGCCTTGTCCGTCTGTTTAGACACGGCCAACGCTTTGACGATGGCTTGCACAAATCGCTCGTCATCATCCTGACCGAGATCTTCCAGCATTTTCGCGGCTTCAGCGGACCGCTCAGTCATCCCCAAGAGCTCAGCCAACACCAGCGCGGCTTGCGTATCGCCGTGCTTGGCCACCGCGTCGGTCAGCAGCTTCTCCGCCCCCTTGTTGTCGCCGTTCATCAGCGCGATCTGAGCGAGGCCAGAACGGGCACCAGGCACATCCGCGCTCAACTTCAGGGCCAGCTCGAATCCAGCTTTCGCTTTGTCGATCAGCTTCTTCTTGCCCTTGTCTGGCGCTGTCTGAGCCCGCCCAGCATCGAGCAGCGCGAGGCTCACATGAGCTTCGGCGAGCTTTGGACTGGTCTTCAGAACTGTCTGCACGTGCTGATATGCCTTGAAAGGCTTGTCCATGGCGGCGACGACGTCGGCGAGAAAGAGCCGAGCGAACGGGTCTTCCTGTCGGGCCAAGGCGGCGTCACAGGTGTCGAACCCACGGTCGAGTAGCCCCTGATCGAGCTGCACCACCCCACGGGCGAACTGCGGAGCCGCTCCCTCGGGCATCAACTTCCCGGCCAGCGCGATGTCCGCGTGGGCCTCCTTGTATTGCGACTGCCCGCGATGGACCTGCGCACGGATCAACAGCCACCACGCGACCATGTGTGCGTCACTCAGCGGCTGGGGTTGAGAAATCTCTTGTCCCAACGGGGAGACGACACTGCCATCCGCGGCGATCACTCCGATCTCCACGTGGCTCAGCAGCAGCGGCGTCTGATAGCCGGCGGTGTCGAGAACAAAGGCGCAGGGTTTCTCTGCTTTTCCGTCCTTGCCAGACGTCGTAGTCTTCCTGCCCGTCGCGCCACTAGCCGCAGCCTCGCACAGCACCCGCGCGAGCCAAGCGGCCTCAATCGCATGTGCGGGCCCCGCCTTCCCCGCGTCAAGTTCAGCAAAAAGGGCTGCGGCGTCGCGCACCGCATGACGCCTGGCCTTCCGCAAGGACGCTGGCCGCAATTTGCCGGCCTCTCGCCACTGGGAAAATTGGGTCGCAAGTGGAAGTGCTGAAGCTGATTTGGTGAGTTTCGGACTGGTTTCATCGGGCTTTCGCGCACGTTCGCCTTTGAATCCGGCCGTCTTGTACACCGATTGCCAGGTGGTGACAGCTGGCGGCGGCGGCGCTTTTTCGGGTGCGTCGCTACGCGCAACGAACCAACCGACCGCACCGACAATGACGAGGACTGCGGCGATTAAACCGATTCGACCGGACATCTGGTTGTTGGTCTGCTCTGTCATGGAGGTCTCCAGCCGCGGGGGATGCGGGCGGGCATGGTGCCAAGAGACGAGTCGGGGTCAAGCGCCCTCGGCGTCCAGCCACGTAGCGAGGCCCCCCGGATCATCCGTCACGATGCCATCGGCACCGATTGCCACAGCCAGAGACCAATGCGCCGGCTCATTGAGGGTCCACACATTCACAGCCAACCCAGACCGATGCCAATGGCGCACGCGTTCGGGCGTCAGCAACAACCCATGGGGATGAATCGCCTGGAGATGACCACCAACGTCCGCCGCAAGTGTGCTGAGGGCGGTGGTCCCATCAGGGCCGATGTCAGCCGCTGACCACCAATCACACCGCGGGTCGTTGTCGATGAGCAGCGCTCGTGGCAAGTCAGGCCCCGCAGCGGTCATACCGGCGAGCGCAGCGCGGTCGAAGCTGGAGATCAACCAGGGGCGCTCCGGAGACTGCCCCAGCTGACGCAAGACCGCATCCGCCAACCGCTGACCGTTGCCATCGACCACTTTGATTTCCAGATTGGCGACGCCGTCGTGCTCAGCCAACAGCTCTTGGACTTGGTCGAAGTGGGGAATTTTCCCGGTGCGCCCTTGCTTGTCGGTGACAGTCAACTGCCGCAAGTCCCGAAAGTTCCAGGACGCAATCGTCCCACGCGCACCCGTGAGCGCTTGGAGGTCGTCGTCGTGAAAAAGCACTAGCTCGCCGTCACGGGTCAGCTGCACATCAAACTCGACGCCATCGGCACCTTCGGCAAAGCCGATGCGCAGCGCTTCGAGAGTATTTTCGACCGCCAGCAGACGCGCGCCGCGATGGGCGATGACCTTCGGGGCGCTAGAGGGCATCGTCGAACGCCAACAGATCCGTCTGCGTCAGCAAGAGCATCACGTGCAACAAGGCCAGACGTTGTTGACGGTTGCGACAGCGTTCTTCGATGGCCTCGCGGAGATTCTTGGACGCCATCAAAATGCCGAGGGACTTGGCTTCGCGCGCCTGCAGACGCAGCCCTTCTACCGTGATCTTCGAGCCGTGTTCACGATGATAGCCGCGGTCCCAGAAGGGTTGGAAATGGGGCTCCAAACTGGCGAGCGAAACGCGGCTGCGCACGCCCTCCACCATGGCGCTGACTGGATCAAGATCCAACGGCACAATGTTCGACGGCGGTTTTTCGCCACCAAAAAAGGCCCACGTGCCCGACTCCCATCCAAAGGCATCCACGAACTTGGCGCGAAATTGCTTCTCCAGGACTTGATAGAGCTCGAAAGGCTTGATGAAGTTCATCGCAACCAGCACATCGCCCAGACGCCCCTGCCCCTGATGACTTGCCTCGACAGCGGCTTCGACATCGCGCTCGCTGATGATCCCCTGCTTGACCAAAAACGGCCCCAGCATCTCGGCCATCTGATTGCTGGCGATATGAACCGGGCGGCCCTTGCGGAAGTAGATGCTCTTCACCGCGCTGTCCTGCGTCAGCTCCAAACAGCCTGTCGCGCGGTCAGCGAAGAGGCGGTAGACCAGCCGTGGAAAGCTCACGCGGGTGAACGTGCCGTCCTGTTCGGGTGCACCACGTGTGCCTGTGGTCTCCTGAACGACCCGGTACAGCTTGCTGAACTCCGCGATATCACGGAAGGGCTCATCTTCGACGGAGACCTCAGAACCGACGCCAGCGCTACGGCCACGGACCATGCCTTCCAGGGCACCGCGGGACATGGGCCCGAGCACGTGGCCATCGCCTGTACGAACGCGGTAGCCACGCTCGGAGATACCGCGATTTGCAGCCGGCCCGACGCCAGTTGCACGCCGCGGAGTCGGAATTGCGCGGTTTGACGGCGAATACGGCTTGCCTGGCTTCGGGTTATCGTCCGGTGCGAATGCGCTAGCGGACGTCACCTGCTCGACTTTCCCCGATGCGCCGCGCCGTGCGATGAGCAGATCGGACTGCCGCCTCTTTGCGACCTCAATCGTATGACTCGACGGTTGATGCACGGCGATGAGGTCGTCGACCACCGCCGGATTATCCGGGGTCGTAGCCGAAAAGACGCCCTGCCGTTCCTCACGCGTTGCAACAGCCACACGGGGAGACGAGCGCCGCCCCCGCAAGCTCCCTGGTTCAATCGCGGTCTCGACTGTGATGTCTCCGACCGCGAGACCACTCGACGGACGGGACACCGGCGGCTTGGTCTTGGCGCTCTGATTGCGCTCGAGTTGCTCCGCGCGCCGCCGCTTGATCTCTTCCTGTTGACGGCGGATCTGGTCGGGCGAAAATGTCAGCGAATTCTGCGACTTCGTCGCGGGTGGCTTCGGTTTTGACTCCGTCGCTGGCGCTTCGTCAGAAAACGCGTCCTTCAGGAAAGCGCTCAGGGTGCGGTTGGTAACTTGGGTCTTCTGCTGAAATAGCAGGTTGACGATGTCGTCGTGAAAATCCAGGGCCGAGGCGTACCGATCGTCGGGATCACGCGCGAGCGCCTTCCGCAAAATGGCCCGAACGGGCTCCTCGATGTAGCTGTGCTTACGGAATTTGTGCTCGATGCGCGCGTCCCGAATGTTGACCAGCGTCTCCAGGTCCGTCCGACCAAGAAACAGCCGCTTCAGGGTCACGCTCTCATAGAGGATGATGCCCAACGAGAAGATGTCACTACGGAAATCAAAGGGTTGCCCCGTCACCTGCTCGGGAGACATGTAGCCGAGTTTGCCCTTGAGCACGCCCGCACGAGAACGATTGTCGGTACTGGCGCCGTCCATGGTCGCCCGCGCAACGCCAAAGTCCATGACCTTGACCTCGCCATTGCCGCTGAGCAGGACGTTCGACGGCGACACATCGCGATGGATGATGTTGAGCATGCGGCCGCTGTTGTCGGTTGCGGCGTGGGCGTAGGCCAGCCCCTTCGCAACCTCGGCGGTGATGAACAGGCACAACTCGACCGGGATGTTGCGGCCGACTTGGGTGACGCGCGACAGCACCTTGAACAGATCCTGACCCTGTACGTACTCCATCGCGATGTAGTACTGGCCGTTGATCTCGCCATTTTCGAAGGTCTGAACGATATTCGCGTGTTGCAAAACGGCACATAGGCGTGCTTCGTTCAGCAGCATCTCGACGAAGGTCTTGTTCTGGGCGAACTCGGGCAGAATCTTTTTGAGAACGAGGATCTTCTCAAATCCGCCGATGCCGGCGACGCGCGCCTTCCAGACTTCGGCCATACCGCCGACGCCAATCCGGTCGAGCAACTCAAAGCGGCCGAATTGGGTTCCCACGTTCGTCTTCCTTCCTCAGCGTCCGCGCTTCAGTTCATCTAGAAATGCCGCGCCCGCCGAACAGGCCTGCTCATCCCCAGCCCGGGGGCTCGCAACCACCTGTTGCATCGACTCACACACGGCGCTCCCTGCACCAGCCCGAGCGCAGATACGCGCCTCCAACTCCGCACACGAATCGCTGCAGCCAGCCGTGGCACTGAGTACCAAACCAGCCACCGCAACGGCGAACCAACGACGAGGCGAGAGCCCCACGAAAGCCCGACTGAGCCGCCTGCCGCGAGCGGCCTGCGGATCGAAATGAAACCGACGACGTTGCGCCTGCATCACCTTGCACCACCGATCGCTTCCGCGACAGTAGCGGAGGGCTCACCGAGCGGCAACCACTCCACGATTTCCAATCCGAAACCAGACACCGCCCGCATGCGTTTGGGGCTGTTTGTCATGATCCGAATCTTACCCAGGCCTAGCTCCCGCAGAATCTGTGCGCCGACTCCGAACTCCTTGAAGTCCATCGCCTGACGCTGTTCTTCAGGGCTCGGGAAGACCTCGCCGCGCGCGCGCTGAACGTAGCGACCTAGTTGCGCGGCCAATGCAGGGGCGCCTTCTTCTGCGGCCAGATAGACCACTGCGCCCGTGCCGACCTCAGCAATTTGGGCCATAGCCGCTGCCAGGTTGGGGCGACCACGAGCGGTTGCCAGACCGAATGCGTCACCCAGCAAATTGGCGCGCTGAACACGAACCAGCGTCGGCTCGTCAGCCTTGATGTCGCCCATGGTCAACGCCACGTGCAATGCGTCGTCGAGCAGCGAACGGAAGACCACGAGATCGAAGGTCCCCCATTGCGTCGGAAGGCGGCTGCGCGCCTCTTGCGCGACCAGTGGCTCGCTGTGCAAGCGATACTCGATAAGGTCCGCCACAGTCACGACCGGTAGGTCATAGCGCTCGCCGAATTCGACCAGGGCATCGAGACGACTCATCGTCCCGTCCTCGGCCATCACTTCACAAATCACCCCAGCTGGCGACAGGCCGGCGAGTCGAGACAGGTCGACGCTGCCTTCCGTTTGACCGCTACGGACGATAACGCCACCCCTGCGCGCACGGAGCGGAAAGATGTGGCCAGGCACCCGAAAATCTTCGCTGGTGGCCCCGTCAGCTATCGCGGTAAGAATCGTGGTCGAACGGTCCGTCGCCGACACGCCGCTTCCGGCACAAGCGACCGCGTCGATGCTCTCTGTGAACGCCGTGCTGAGCGGAGCCTGATTCGACACGCTCATCGGCGCGACGCCAAGCCTGTCGATCAGCGCGTCGTCCATGGCCAAGCAGATCAAACCGCGGCCGTGCTCGACCATAAAAGCGATGGCTTCCGGGGTCGTCTTGTCGGCGGCGATAACCAGATCGCCTTCATTTTCACGGTCTTCATCATCAACGAGGATGACCATTTTGCCGTTCTTGATGTCGTCGATGGCCCGTGCGATGGATGCGATCTTCGCCATGATGAGACTCCAAATCTGGGGAGGTTGAAGCGATGAATGCTCCAAGGCGGCGTAGCCTCAGGGCGCCCGGCTCAAGCGTCAAGTGGCCGTAGGGGTCTCGCGCCCAGGCTGCGCTGCGCCGCCGCCGTGAACGTCTCAGGGGCAGCTCTGGGAATGAGGCGGGTCGTGACGGTAACTCCGGCGCCGCTGGCCGCTGTCGCAGCTTCAAGGGCCGCTTCCACGTCATACTGCTCTCCGCACACGACCGCGTGCCCCTGCCCTGCCAGCTCGGTCGCCAAGCGCATTCGCAGTAGCTTTGTCTCCGCGCTCTTCAGGGCGCGATCGGTCGCAGCCAGGGTCGAGATCACCGTATGACACTGGAGCACACCGATGGCCTGCTCTTCGGCGGCTGGGCCCTGTGGTGGCGTCAACTCGCCGGCGAGCGCCGCGCGCAGGTCGGCGTGTGCACGTGGCAAGAGCAGGCTCTCCAGCAGGTCATCGCCTGCCACTTCCGTTGCCCGCAAGAGGCCTGCTTCGACAGAGGCGAGGTCGCCCTCAAAGACCAGCAAGAAGCGACTCGGATCGATGTCGCCAGCGAACCGGAGCGTGACCACAGCCTCTTTAACCAACGCATCAAGCACACCGAGCCCAGCTGGCACCGAACGGAGCTCCAGGGCAGCGAGAGTGTCAGCTTGCGTTGTGGTCATTGCGGCTCGTGCGATAAGCCCATTTGGGCGATGGAGGCTGCAAATTCAGGGGTTTGCCCCCAAATGGGCGACGAAAAGATGACTAGACGATGTGGAAGAAGCCGCGCAACGTACACCGACGTTGTTTCGTCCAAGTGAGGGCGTTGGTCAGTCCCTCCCCGGTGGTGCCGGCAATGGTCCAGGCGGTGTAGCCCTCGCCGCCGAGTCCAAGTCCGGCGTAGGAAGGCGCGTTCTTTACAAAGATAGAGCAGTTGACCGCACGTGCCATGTAGTCGAGCCGATCGATGGCCATGGAGTGCATCGTCGCGGTGTGGAAATTGCCGTGCTCGACGCGGACGGCCATAGCGACGGCCTGCTCCCAATCGGGAACGCGAACAAGTCCAAGAACCGGCGACAACATCTCGAGCTGCACGAAGGGATGGTCCTCGTGCACCTCTGCGAAGACAATGCGCATGCTATCAGGCACTTTGACGCCGATATCTCCCAAGATCACGCTGGCGTTCTTGCCGACGTACTTGCGGTTCATGTGACCGTCGACGATGAGCAGCTTCTCGAGATTGGCTAGCTCGCGGCCCTTGACCTCGTAGCCGCCTGAACTCGACATCTCTTGTTTGAGCCGATCGGCGACTGACTCCACCACGATGATCTCTTTTTCAACGATGCAGACGATGTTGTTGTCGAGACTCGCGCCAGCGACGATATCGCGGGCGGCGTTGCGAATATTCGCCGTCTCGTCGACCACAGTGGGCGGGTTACCGGGCCCCGCACAGACCGCGCGTTTGCCTGAGTTCAAGGCAGCCTTCACGACGGGCCCCCCCCCGGTCACCGCCAGCAACCGCACGCCCTGGTGCGTCATCAGCGCCTGGGCACTTTTGATCGTCGGCTCCGTGATCATCGTCATCATGTTGTCGGGTGCGCCGGCAGAGACGCACGCCTCGTTGAGCATCTTCACGTACCAAGCGAGGGTGCGCTTGGCGGAGGGGTGCACGTTGAACGCGACGGTGTTGCTGCCGGCGATCATGCTGATGGCGTTGTTGAGGATGGTCTCAGTAGCGTTGGTGCACGGCGTAATCGAGCCGATGACGCCCAGAGATCCGCGCTCGTCCAGGGTCAGGCCGTTGTCGCCGGTGTGACAGGATGGCTGCAGAATCTCCATCCCCGGCGTCTTGTTGGCGACGAGCCGATTCTTGTTGATCTTGTCTTCGATGCGACCGAGGCCAGTCTCCTCAACCGCGCGCTTAGCCATCTCCTCGACATTGTCGAGCGTGACGCGACGCATGTTGTCGATGGCCCGCTGCCGGATGTGAGCAGGGGTTGTCGCCAGTTGCGCGTAGGCATCGCCGGCGGCAGCGACTGCATCGTCGATCTCGTTGAACAAGCCGCGACGCCCAGCAGCGTGACGTGGCGTGTGAATGAGGGGAGCCTGTGCGCCTGCGGGCGTGCCGAGGCGACGCACCACCTCGGCAACGATGGCCTCAATGCGAACGTCATCCATGGGAACCTCTCCTGGCTCAAGTCAGCGCGGTGATCGCTAGCTGTCAGCCCGCGTCCGTACTCTTGTCATACCGCGTCTCGCCACCGGTGGTGACCAGATCGACAACGGCCATGATCACGTGATCGACGGGTCGATTGTTAGTGATGGCGGTCTGGCGAGCGCTGGAACCTGATGCAAAGAGCACCACCTCGCCCTGCCCGGCGCCAACCGCGTCGACGGCAACGATGATTTTGCCGGCAGCCTCAAATGAGCTGTTGAGCTCTTGCACCAGCATCATACGCAGCCCGGACAGCTCGGGCTCTTTGCGAGTCGCGACGACGGTGCCGATAATCTTTCCGAGCAGCATGATGTCCTCACAAGCACCCGCGGGCTCACGCTACGCGATCAGATCGATCGCGCAGCGCGGGCCGGGTGCGTTCGTGGGCCGAACAGGCGGTTCGGCAGTGGGCGACTACTCGCTTGCGGCTTGACGTCCGAGCGGTAGTGCAACGTCGACGTTGGCGTGTGGACGTGGGATCACGTGCACGCTGACCAGCTCACCAACGCGCTCAGCCTGACGTGCGCCAGCCTCAGTCGCAGCCTTCACCGCCGCGACATCGCCGCGAACGATAGCGGTCACGTAACCGCCGCCGATCTTTTCAAAGCCAACGAGTTCGACCTTAGCGGCCTTTACCATCGCGTCCGAAGCCTCAATGAGGGCAACGAATCCACGTGTCTCGATCATTCCCAAGGCGTCTGCCATGCCATTTCTCCTGCACGCAGCGGGGTTCGCTGCACGATGGCTTCCGTAAAAGCCCGAGACGAATCGCTCGTCTCATGGTGGTTCGCCGCTGGCCGCGGCGACGTTTGTTCAGCTACCGGTGCCCGTCACGCTCTCAATGGCGGCGATCGCGGCCTGCGATGCTGAGTCGATTTCACTCTCGGAACCAGACATCCAGAGCCGGCCGAATGCACCGAAGGGGCGCACCTCGATCAGCTTCACGTCGGCGGCCTTTTCGGCCTCATTGGCGGCGAGCACGGCGTAACCGGCGGGCTGCGTCTCCAAGATAAAGAGGCTATCGCCCGGCAAGATGAGCATGCCGCGCGAGTTTCGATTGATGATCTGGGCCTGGTAGGCCTCGATCGAGCGAATGATCTGGTTCGTGGCGATCCGCGGCTTGACCCGTTCGGACTCATCCAAATCCAGGTCGCGCAAGATCGCGGCGCCGGCGCTCATGACCGCACCTTTGTCGTGGGCGTGAACCTCAAGCAAGCCAAAAGCACGCTCAACGATCTGGATCGCGGGAGCGACCTCGGCGGACTTCAAGGCCACGTCGGTGACGCGATTGACCGCGATACCGGGCGCGATCTCAACGAAGAGGCTCGCCATCTCGGGCAGGGGCAAGAAACCGCGAGCGGTCTTACCGATGAAGGACGCCAGCTGAGGCTGGAGGCTGTCCAGAAACGTATAGGTGCGCAGGGTGATCGACATGGTCGCTCCGTGGCTCCGGTGCCGCGCGTCTGAGCGCATGGCGGTGAGGGTTTGCCGAAGGCTCGTGGGAATTATCACGTGGCGCGCCCTCTGGACAAGGTCCAGCGCTGTTCAAGCGGTACCGAGGACGAACTACAGTGCCTCACGGCGGGCGCGTTGGCTGTCTGGTGGTCGTCGGCGATCGTGACGGTGGTGAGGGTTTCGTGATCGAGATGAGGGGGCCGTTGGAAAAATTCCGCTGCGCTTTGGACACAACGATCGATGATGAGCAGGTCTAGATTGAGGCGCGCACAACTGGTCGATTGGTCTGAAATTGACCAGAGAACCGGGCGGATAGCGGGGCGTCACCGAGCCAGACACAGTTCGGGTGAGTTCACGATTGGCAGGGATGTTGCGGGGTGCGTTGCGCGCGCGTGCTTCCCCGCTCTACACTGGCCGGGCTCAGCCGTGTGGAGTGTTGTGCTCCCTATTCGGTTTTTTGCATTCGGAGGTCGTGCACGATGATCGCTTGCCAACGCTGTGGGCGTGAGAACGATGGCCGCTACCGCTTTTGCCTCGGCTGCGGAGCGGCGCTGCCTCAGGCAAAGGCACCCGCGGCGCCGCCGCCACCGGTGCCGCCTAGCAACCCCGTGTCGAGTTCATCCCCGCCACCGAGCTCCCCGCCACCGAGCTCCCCGCCACCCAGGTCTGCGCCGCCGAGCAGTCGTGCGCCGACCCCTGTTCACGGCGCGCCTGCCGTTCCGCCACCGGGCGGGCCGGCAAGACCTCAACCCGCAAGCGCGGTGCCGATCGCGCCGCTTCCCAAGCGCGGTGGCGGGTCACCCGCCAGCGTGGCGCCCGCGGCGGCGCGTTCGCCTCGCCCATTGAGCGATTCGCCGAGCTTTGCTGCGCGCGCTGACGAAGCGGCCTCCAGCC
>JAGSHB010000299.1 GCA_023954815.1 Myxococcales bacterium
AACGGTAAGGCGCCCGAGATCACCGCGGACTGCAACAGCTCGCACGGCCTCGCCACGGCCGCCCTCAAGGAAAAGGAGCTCGGCTACGTCCTCAATGACTACCTCTACTGCAAAGACGGTAAGTTCGACTGGTCGCTCAAGCTCTACCCTGGCACCTACGAGATCTGGGTCGGCGGCTTCGATCCGTCGAGCAGCTCCTACTACAACAAGAGCGATCTTCGGACCTTGCAGCAGCGCGTCTACGGCGCCATGAAGCTAAACAATGACGCGGTCGGGTTGGTGCTGGACTACAAGCTGATTCCGGTCGAGGGCACCATCTTGCGCAACGGCACCACACCGACCATTACGGCGGGCTGCAAGAGCTCAGATGGCATCGCCAAGGTGCAGTTCATTGAGCCGACGCTGAGCTACTACTTCAGCCGCTATCTCTACTGCAAAGACGGCAAGTTCGACTGGGACGACGACATCTACCCAGGCACGTACGAAGTGTGGGTGGCAGGGTACAATCCCCCGAGCAGCTCCTACTACAACAAGAGCAACATGGGCACGCTGATGCAGCGCATCTATAGCGCGCTAAAAATCCAGTAATTCAGTCGTTTAGAGCAAATTCGGCTGCATTTTTGGGCTGAGACACGCGGACCAAACCGGCAAGCCATCGCGCCTGCACACCCGCTCTCGTCGCGACAAATCAGGCGCGCGCGGCGGCGTCTTGCGTTCATCCCAACCGCTAAAACACGTGGTCATCCAGTTGTGGAGGCCTTGCACGTCGGTCATCCAAAAGACCACGCCGCCAGGCTTAAGCACCCGCCGCAAATCAGCGACGAACCCATCCGTGACCAACATGTGGTGGCCCTTGAGCACTGGGGTCGGAAAGAGGATGTCTACCCGGTCGACGCACGCGTCGGGGAGCAAGGCCGAAAAGAGCGTCCGCGCATCGAGCCGCAGCGGCAGGCAGTTATCCGGGGCGTTGTCGCGTACGGCCTCGACGTGCTTGCGGCGAATCTCCACACCCAGCCATCGCCAGTCGGGAAAAGTGCGCGCGTTGGCCAACAGGGTGATGCCGTGGTCAAAACCGACCTCGATGGCCAGCGGCGGACCGGGCGCCACGAAGGCCAGAATGTCAGCTTTAAGTTGGGCATGTTGCGGCTGATCGAAGAGCAGACTGCCACCGAGGGCGCCCGTAACCTTGCGACGACTGCCGGCGCTCTCGTCCGCGTCTTTGCCCGAACGCGGCTTCGGCATGGCGGGCACTTGCCAGGAATCTCGGTCGATGGCCATCGGGGCGCTCCCATGCATACGCTGACGACGCAGCGCGAAGGTGCGCTACTTCACCAGACCATTGAGCTCATAGCCAGTCACGGTCTTCGCGGTGCCGTCTGTCGTGTTGATGAACGTGATGCGACCGCTCGGATGGTGCTGGGTAACCGCCAACACACCGGCCGATTGCAGCCAACGGGCGTTCTGCGGCCGACTGCCCAGTGCGTGGGACTTGGTCAGCAGGGTCGACAAGCGCGCCTCCATGACCTCGTGAGCGAGCCCTTTCGGGTCGGGTAGCAGCAGCCAAGCCTTGGACGGTTTCGTCAGATCCGTGGCCAGCCGCGACGTGACGATCTCCAGCGGCGCGACCGGCGTGAGCACCAACTTCGTAAAGCCGGTCTTGAGGTCAAAGAGGGTGTACCCCTGGCTATCGTCGACGAAGGCCTCGGTCTTGTCGGTGTCATACATCGGCCCCTTGGCGGGCTTGTGCACCAACACCGCTGTGTGGCCACCTTCCGGCAAATAGACGTAATCTACGGTCTTTCGGAGCGCTTTCGGCTGCACAATTCCGGTCTTCAGGTCCAGGGTAGCGACCTGCTCGATACCGGTGACGGAGGTATAGAGCAGCGCTTGCTTGCCATCGCTGGTGATCCGCGCCAGCCCCGCCGTCAGCGGCTTCACGCTGGCCACCTTCGCCGCCAAGCTGCTGGTCGCCGCGCTCGGTAGCTCTACCAACGCGACCTCCGCACTGTCGCGCAACACCGCCAACGCCTTGCTACCGTCGGGGGATAGATCCAGGTCGGTCGGCACCGAGCTCATCGGGATGCTGATCAGCTTCTTGCTCGGCAGGTGCACCGCCGTCAGCCCCTTGGTATCGCTCTGCCGGATCACCGCCCAGGTCCCATCCGGCGTGGTCTGCACTTCCCGCTCTTTCGGCTTGGCGAAGGGATTGGTCGCGATCGGCACCGCAGGCACCACGTCGCCGTCCTTGACCGTGGCCAACTCGATGATGCAGACGCCGTCGTCCGTCACCACCAGGGCCTGCTTGGCGCCGGTGGTAAAGTGCACAGCCTTGGGCCGGAAGCCGACAGAGACCCGCAGCGACCCAGTCTGCCCAGCGCCGACACGCACCAAGCTAATCGCCTGAAAACTACCGACCGGATCGCCGGTTTGCGCGCGAGCGTGATCGTAAAACACCGCCGCCCAGTTGCCGGTGGCGTCCAGCGATACCGAGTTGCCGTGTGGCAAGACCGGCTCGGAGCGCACGTCGTCCGTCGTCTCGGTCGACGTCAGCACGGACACATCGTCGCTCCCCGAGTTGAGCACCACCACCTTGTCTTGGCCGGGCACCACCTTGATCACGGTTGGCCTGTCGCCGACCTCCACCAGCGTCACCTTGAGGGTCTTGCCGCTGACCTTGACCACCTCGTCGGCGCCCTTCACCGGCACAAAAACGAAGTTCGGACTGCCCTCCGGCGCCCCAAAATCGACCTCTTTTTCCTTTTCCGGCGGCAAGTCTGGTTTCGTCGTTCCGCCGATGTCCTCCTCGCTTGAGCCCGCATCTCCGCCGGCGTAGCTAGCGTCTGAGTGCACCCCACTCTTTGATTCGGTCCAGCCACCGACCGCTGGATCTTCGCCGCCGCACCCAGGGCAGGCAACGAACAGCGCCAACGCAACCGGCAGCAGGCAGCAGGCCAAGGGAGACCGCCCGCCGAAGTCTCGACTGGACGCCCCTACCGCAGTCGTGGACTCACTCATTTCACCAACCCATTGAGCTCGTAGCCCGTGACCGTTTTGGCCGTGCCCTTGTTCGTATCGATGAACGTGATCCGACCGCTTGGATGCTGCTGCGTCACCGCCAGCACCCCGGCGCCGTGCAGATAGCGCGCGTGCTGTGGCTTGCTGCCGAGCGCATGGGACTTGGTCAGCAGGGTCGACAACCGCGCCTCCTGCACCTCGTGGGCCAAGCCTTTCGGGTCGGGTAGCAGCAGCCACGCCTTGGTCGGCAAGGCGGCGGTACCGAGTCCTTTCGAGGTCACAATCTCCAGCGGCGGCACCGGAGTGAGCACCAACTTCGTGAAGCCGGTCTTCAGATCAAAGAGCGTGTACCCCTGACTGTCGTCGACGAAGGCCTCGGTCTTGTCGGTGTCGTACGCCGGCCCCTTCGCTGGCTTGTGTACGAGCACCGCCGTGTGGCCGCCTTCGGGCAAATAGACGTAATCTACGGTCTTTCGGAGCGCTTTCGGCTGCACAATTCCGGTCTTCAGGTCCAGCGTGGCGACCTGCTCGATGCCCGTGACCGAGGTATACAAGAGCGCCTGCTTGCCATCGCTGGTGATCCGCGCCAGCCCCGCGGTCAACGGCTTCACGCTGGCCACCTTCGCCGCCAGGCTACTGGTCGCTGCGCTCGGCAGCTCCACCAACGCCACCTCCGCACTGTCGCGCAACACCGCCAACGCCTTGCTGCCATCGGGGGATAGATCCAGGTCCGTCGGCACAGAGCTCATCGGGATGCTGATCAGCTTCTTGCTCGGCAGGTGCACCGCCGTCAGCCCCTTGGTATCGCTCTGCCGAATCACCGCCCAGGTCCCATCCGGCGTAGTCTGCACCTCCCGCTCTTTCGGCTTGGCGAAGGGATTGGTCGCG
>JAGSHB010000047.1 GCA_023954815.1 Myxococcales bacterium
CACGGTAAAGTCCCGGTGCACATCATCGCTCAGGAGCCCCAATGGTCTTCCCTGTCCCGTCTGCCCTACGGCCGACCTCGACTCACTTTTGTCTCGTGCTCGCTTGTGCGCTAGCGATAAGCGCGCTGGGCTGTAGCTCCGGAAAATCCGGTTCACAGGCAGAAAAGGGCACGCTCGCCGCCGCCGCGCCGGTGCACGCTGACGACGCCAAGCGTAAGCAGGCTGATCGGGCAGGCAAGCTTGGCAAGAAGGGCGACAACCGCGTGAGCCAAACGCAACATCCGGCAGGCCCGATGCAGCCCCGGCCCCCGCTACCCAAGGCCCGGCCAACTCCGACGGGCACCTTCTTTGGTCTGGGTGCTATCAACCCCGACAAAGACACCCGCAAACACCACTTCTACCCAGGCCCCAAGCCCCCGCCCCGGGTCGGCAAGGTCATCGAGCTGCCGGTGCCGCCGCCCGGTCCGCCGCCGAAACGCACGCCGGCCAAGCAAGCAGCCCCCAAGCCGCTATCTGTCAGCCGGGTGGCACCCAATGGCACGGTTGGGGTGACCAATGCGGTGAGCGCGCAATTCAACCAACCGATGGTACCGGTCGGAAGCCTACAAGATCTGAAGAAGTGGCCGGTTCCGCTGACCATCAGCCCCAAAATCACGGCCAAGGCGCGCTGGCTCGGCACGCGCACAGTCGCGCTTGAATCGACCAAGCGATTGCCCTTTTCGACGCTTTTTACAGCAACCGTGCCCGCTGGCGTGACGTCGGCGACGGGCGGCAAGCTCAGCGAACCCAAGACATGGACGTTCGAGACCCCACGGCTGCGCATAACGTGGCGCTACCCGACCGGCGGACAGGTGCGCCCTGAGACGTTGATCGCGGTGTCGTTTAACCAGGACATCGACTCCGAAAAGGTTGCGGCTGCGCTGCGCCTGCGCCATGGCAGCGACACGATAAAGCTGGCGCCGGTATCCCCCAAGGCCTGGAAAACCCTTCCTAAAATGATGGGGCGACTGGCTGGGGCCAACGCCAAGCGCACGGTGGTGCTCAGACCAACTCGGCTGCTGCCGGTGGATACGTCCTACGTGGTCGCGCTGGCAGATGACAGCTACTCCAAGGAGGGCCCGCTGCGGACGAAAAAGCCGCTCACGTGGTCCTTTTCGACCTATCCCAAGCTCAAGATCGACCGCTACTACTGCCAGTGGCGTGACAAGACGAGCGACTGCCGCGAGGGCAACCCCGTCACGATCCGCACGACGACGTCGATCACGGCGGATCAAGATCTGCGGGAGTTGGTCAAAGTCATCCCGGAGCCCAGTGATCTCGCGATCCGGCCGAGCGGCCGCGGCCTGTCGATCACGGGCGGGTTTGAGGCGTCGAGCAGCTACACGGTCAAGATCAGCGGCAAGCTGAGAGACATCTTCGGCCAACAACTGGGCACAAATTGGCAACAGAAGTTCTCCTATCGCGACGGCGAGCCAGTCTTGCAGCTGCCAGCCACGCGACCGGTGGTGCTGGAGCGGCGTGCGGGGCCCCAGATTTCGGCACGTGTTCGCAACCTATCGGAGCTCAAACTGCACCTGATGCCCATCGGCAAAGATGGCCTCCACCAGGCGTTTCGCTCCTTCGGCGGCACCTGGCGACCGCACACCAAGCACCCCTTTGAGCGGCTCAAGGGCGGCAAGCGGATCGTTCGCACGATTCGCCCCAAAACCCCGAAAAATCGGCTTGGCATCGTGAAGCTGGCTCTCAAACCGGGCTTGGCTGGGCGCAAGACTGGAGTGGTCGCGGTGAGCGTCGAGGCGGACTGGCCCTACAATCGCGGCTGGTTTTCGAGCAAGACCGCGTACGCATCGCTGCTGGTGCAGACGACCGATATCGGCATCACGGCGCGCTGGGACAAGTCTCGCGTTGTGGCTTACGTCGCCCATCTCGATAGCGGCAAGCCCATGGCAGGCGCCAAAGTTGAGCTGATCGACGGCAAAGGCACCACCCTCGGGACCGCCACTACCGACGCCCGCGGCACTGCCGAGATGCCCTGCACGAGCTGGTCCTATCGGCAGTCTCGCTTCCTGTGGGTCACTGAAAACGGCAGTGGACAGACGGGCTTTATGGCGCTGAAGCGACGGGTGCGCGGCCCCAATGACACGCCGCAACTCCGACACTTCGTTTGGACCGATCGCAACCCCTACAAACCGGGCGAGAAAGTTCAGTTGAGCGGCATGCTCAGGGTCGAGGACCGGCGAAAGACAGGTGGTGTTGTTAGTGTGAAGGGGATCAAATCGGTCAGCTGGAAACTGCGAAGTGCACGGGGGATTGAGGTCGCCAAAGGAGAGACTGAGGTGTCCGACTCCGGGGCATTTCACGTCGAGTTGGCGCTGCCTGCCGATATGGATCTGGGCAACGCGTCCTTCCAAGGAAAAGCTGAGGGGTGGACGTTTGGTCGAGGTCAGATTCGCCACTACTTCCAGGTGCAGAACTACCGCACGCCTGAGTTCAAGGTCAGCGCGACAATCCGCCCAGCCGAGGGCGGGGGCATCCTACGCTTTGGACAAGAGGCAGAGCTCGAAGTACGGGGCAATTACTACTTTGGGGCAGCGATGAGTGGCGCCAAGGCCCACTACACCCTGCGGCGCTCGGCGGCGCGCTATCGGCCCCCGAATCACGGTGGCTGGGCCTTTGGGCGTGTGCACTCTTGGCGCAGCCACCGCCACACGGGCAGCAACGTCGTCGCCAAAGGCGATGGGCACCTCGATGCGGACGGCCGCTGGCGCATCGCTCACCTACTCAACCCAACACGGAAAGTGAAGGGCCCAAAGGGCGACAAAGACAGCCGATTTACGGGGCCAGTGAGCTACAAGCTCGAGGTTTCAGTCACCGACGACGCCCGCCAACGGATCAGCGCGCGCACCTCTCAGGTGGTGCATCAGGGCGCCGTCTACGCTGGACTCAAGCTCAACAAGAAGGTGATTCGTGCGGGCAAGAAGGTGCGGCTGAGCGTCGTCGCGGCCGATACGGCGGGCAAGCGTCTAGCGAAAGCGGTGCAAGTGCGACTGGTGCGCTTGGAGGCGAAGAAACAGGGCCGCTGGTCCCATGCGCCGCGCTTCCGGCGAGGCCGATCCTGGCGACCGTGGCGCTTCGATGAAGTCGAGGTTGGACGGTGCACAGCGACCACGACGCTCACTGCCGGCGCCGATGGGCGCCCGACGCCTGCCACGTGTGATCTCGCCCTGCCGACCGCGGGCCACTATCGCTTCATCGCCCAGGTCAAAGACGACAAGGGCACCGCGAACACCAGTCACATCGAGGCCTACGCATTTGGCAAAAAACGGGTGCGCTGGGCGGTGCGCGACATGGGCAAGGTCGAGTTGGTGCCCGATAAATCAAGCTATGAGCCGGGAGAGACGGCGACGCTGCTCATCAAGAGTCCGTTCCCTGCCGCCCGGGGGCTGCTCTCTGTCGAGCGCAATGGCCTGCTGTCCTGGCGCATCGTGGACGTGCCGACCGGAGCGAGCGCAGTGCGGGTGGATCTCGACCCCACGTGGGCACCCAACGTCAACGTCAGCGTGACCCTATTCGCAGGCAGAAGCAGCCATAAAAAGGTGGGACGCACGCTCGATCCGGACGGCAAACCTCGCACGGCGACCGGCAACATCTCCCTGCGGATTGCATTGACACAAAAACGCATCGTGGTGGCGGTCAGCCCCAAGCCGAAAGTGCTCACGCCTGGTCAAGACCTGGAGGTGGCGATCACGACTCGGGACGCGAACGGCAAACCGGTCCCCAGCGGCGTCACCGTCTGGGCGGTGGACGAAGGCGTGCTCGCATTGTTGGGGTTTGGCACGCCGAACCCATTGAGTTACTTCCATCACCACCGCAGCGCCCACGCGGCCGGCGACGATCTGCGTGCCGCCATTTTGGTGGAGCGATTCGCGCGCGTGCGCGGCCGTGCGAAGCGCAAGAGGTACAGCAAGAAGAGCCGCCGACGCGGTGGAGATGGCAGTTCGCCGACTAGGATATCCTTGTCATCGAGCAGCGTCGGAGGCGGCCTGAAGGGGGCACGAAGGAGGCCGGCGGCCGCGCCCAGGGCTGCGGCGGCAGAGGAAAGGGAGGCCGCTCCAGCAGATGCGGCAGCCGAAGCGCCAGGTGGGTCGGTCGGTCAGGGCCCTGCGCCGACGTTGAGGCAACTATTCGCTTCTACGGCGTTTTTCCGGGCAGGAACACGGACAAACAGCGAAGGAATCGCGTCGCTGAAGTTCAAGCTTCCAGACAATACAACGACCTTCCGCCTGATGGTGGTGGCAGATGCCGACGCTGACAGGTTCGGTAGCGGCGACAGCCAGTTCACCACCCGACAACCGGTCCTGCTGCGGGCCGCCTTGCCGCGTTTTGCCAACCTGCACGACGACTTCGATGCGGCGGTGGTGCTCCACAACGAGACCGGCGCCGATCAGACCTTCGTCGTCGGTGGGCGGGGCGCGGGCGTGTCCTGGCACGACGGCTTTGAAAAGACCGTCAAGCTCGCCAGCGGCGACGCCAAGGAGGTGCGTTTTCGGGTGCGTGCTACCCAAACCGGTCGCGCGACCTTTCAGTTCGCCGCGCGGGTCAAAGGCAGCCAGCGTAAGGACTTCGCCGACGCGGTTCAGAAGTCGATTCCCGTCAATCTGCCCGCAACGCTGGAGGCATTTGCGACCTATGGCAACACCAAGTCGAGCGTGAAGCAGCCCATCCAAGCCCCAGCCGACGCCATTGCCGGATTTGGAGGCTTGGACATCACGCTGTCATCGACCGCGCTGTCAGGGCTCGAAGATGCAGTGCGCTACCTCGTACAATACCCATACGAGTGTGCCGAACAGACGGCGTCGCGTCTCATTCCGATCGCCATGCTTGGGAAGCTGCTCGACGCGTTCCAAATCGGCAAAGTCAAAGAGCGGGCGGCCCGCGATACCTTGGTGAAGAACGCGGTCCAACGATTGGTCGGCCTGCAACACTGGGATGGCGGCTTCAAGTTCTGGCCAAAGTCGCGCCGTTCGAGTCGTTGGGTCACCCCTTGGGCGACGTTCGCGCTCCTGTTGGCCAAGGAGCAAGGCGCCGAAGTCCCCACTCGCACCCTCACGCGCGCCAATCGTTACCTGCACAAAATCGTTCGCCGCGCTCGGTGGAATACCCACTGGTGGCGCGTCAGTGACACGCTCTCGCTGTGGGTGCTGACCCACAAGGCCAACACCGCAGCGGGCAAGCAGTCCGCGAAGACGTACAAGCGCACGCTGGACAGACTCTACGGCGAGCGCGACAAGCTGCCGGTGTTCGCCAAAGGTTGGCTGATGACCGTCGCCCATCGCATGGGCGACACATCCAAGCGGGACGAGTTGCTGCGCGGGCTGGATAACAACGTCGTCGAAAAGGCTGGCACTGCACACATCGCCGAGGGCAAGAGCGAAGACCTCCGCATCTTGATGCACTCGAGCGACCGGACGGACGCCATTGTGCTCGGTGCGCTCGTCGAAGTGCAGCCGAAGCATCCCCTGGTGGGCAAGCTCATTCGCGGGTTGATGAGCGGTCGGATTAAGGGCCGGTGGAGCACCACGCAAGCCAACGCGTGGGCCCTCGTGACCGCACGGCGCTATTTCGACGTTTTCGAGCGACAGGAACCCAAGTTTACGACCCAGATGTGGCTCGGCGACGGTTTCTTGGGGTCGCAAAAGTTCCACGGTCGCTCCTTGGCGAAAGCCCACGCGCACGTGCCGATGGATGGGGTGCAGTCGCTAGGCGCCAAGCACGGCCACAAGGCCAAGAGCGGCGGCGGGAAAGTGGTCGACCTCGTGCTGGCCAAGAAGGGCCCAGGGCGCATGTACTACCGCCTCGGCATGCGCTACGCGCCGAAGAGTTTGAAGCTACCTGCGGAAGAGCAGGGGTTCACGGTCCAGCGTAGTTACGAAGCCCTCAACCCAGCAGAACAGGACCGCGTGAAGCTGCTTCCGAACGGCTCTTGGCGCGTTCGGGCGGGTACCGATGTGCGCGTCCGGCTGACGGTCGTGGTGCCAACCCGGGGCCACTATGTGGTGGTCGACGATCCGCTGCCAGCGGGCTTTGAGGGCCAAAATCCAGCGTTTCGGACGACAAGCAGCTCCGCTGCGCACACGCGCAATCGCCGCGCAGGCCAACGCTGGCGCTGGTATCGCTGGTGGCGTTGGAACCACATCGAGATGCGCGACGATCGCGTCCTACTCTTTGCCGACAGGCTCTGGTCAGGCGTCTACAGCCACAGCTACGTCGCCCGCGCCACCAGTGTGGGTCGCTTCGTCGTCCCCCCTGCACGGGCCGAAGAGATGTACGCACCGGAGACCTTTGGCCGCAACGGCACGACCTTTGTTGAAGTGGTGCCGTAGCGCGCGCGACGCCGGTCCCTGTTGGTCAACTCTCTAGTGCGCCGGATGAGACTTGGCGTCGAGCTTGGGCATCGACGCGTACACAGGCTTGATGTCCATGGGCAAGGAGCCGAGCTCACTGAGCTTCGCCCGCACTTCACCGGGCGCGATGCCGTACTGCAGGATCAGACGACCCGCACCGCCGTAGTCGCCGCGACCGATGATCTGGAGCACCTCAGCCACGAGCTTGCGAACGGCGCCCTTGAGCGCTGCACCGTTGACTTCGAATGTGCGACTGGCCGGGTTGTAGCGGAACACCCATTCCTTGGCGAGGTAGTTGTAGATGATCGACTTCGCTGTCGTCTGCGGTGACGAACGCCCCAAGCGCATGCTGTCGAAAAAGCCGGCCAGGAAGGTGGCGCCGATAGCTTCTGGCGTGGTGCGCGCAAATACGCCCTTGTCGACCAGCCAGCTGAAGTTCAGCAACGCGATCGCCTCACCCTTGACCAATTCCAGCAGCGGGTAGCGCGCACGAAGCATCTTGCGCGCAGTGGTGCGCTCGCCGCCTGGCAACTCGATGCGACTGGCCTGAATGCCGTGGGCAAATTGCCATGCGAGCAGCACGTCGAAGTAGGCATCAAACGTCATCTGGCGCAGCAGCTTCCGGTCGAAGATGCGCTTGGCCACCGGGAGCGCCAGCGCGTCGTATTTGGCCTGGACCACGTTTTTCAGGATGACATTCTTGGTGCCGCGGGCCCGGCGCACACGCTCGTCATTGGGCAGCACAAAAGCACGAATCTGATAGCCCGAACGCGCATCACCTGCCGTGTACAGCACATTGCCAATCGTGATGGGACTCGGCTTGGTCAGCTCAAACCGCGGCTTGAGGTCGGCGGGGAGGGGTAGGTTGTCGATCAACGATTTGTGGTGTTTCGCAAGGCGCTCAAAGCGACGGGACTCGCGTTCATCACGCAGGTAGATGATCGACTCGAACGACGTCTTGAGGCCCATCAGCCGGTCTTCGTAGTACTCGTAGGGACCGATGACGATGTCGAGCGGGCAGGCGCCCGTGCCCAGCCACAGCACTTCACTGGTGAGGTAGTCGTCGTTGAGCAGGGAGGTCGCTCGTGCCTTCAAGAAGGCCGACAATCCAGCGCACCGGCAGACAGCGACGTGCTGACCCGTGCCACCGTTGGGGCCCGTGGGCTGCACGCACCGGTGCTCCCCAGACGCATGACGAAGCTCATGGGCAGCGACCTTTAGATCGGCGGCGTAGGCCTTGCTGTACGGGATGGCGACCAATTTCTTACCGGAGCGCCGAATGATCGTGTAGGGACTGAACAACGAAGCAGCGCTGGTGGGCTCTTTCTTCACCCAGGTATCAATTTCACGGCGTGAGATGTCTGCGGGATAGAAGTTGGCCCCCGGCGGCCGACGCTGATGGCCGAGAAAGGGGTCGTCGTCGTGGTGGCGATCCCACGGCCCATAGTGCAGCTCCAACATCTCCAAGAACAGCTTGGCCAAGTCGTGTGCGCCGAGGCGTTTTGCCCGTTTGAGCGCCGCCCGCAAGGCCACGCCGCTCGCTGAACTCTGCTGCCAGTACACCCGATCGATCGCGTCAGCTGCTCGGCGAAGGTGGGGTAGCATCCCCACGACATCGTCGGGGATACGCCCGGGAACCGTGAGCCGAACCGCAGGGTAACGAACCAAGCGCATCTTCAGCTGAGCGGGCGAAATCGCGCGCTTCATGAGCACCTTGCGCGCGGAAAGCGGGCCCTTGGCCTGCGACTCAGATGGGATGCTAGCAGCTGCGACGATGGCGAATCCAACGAGGGAAAGCGCCGACACATATCGGGTGGACACGAATCGGATCGACATTGGGGACCTCCGCGACGGCGCCCGATGAGCCCCAAGACCGATGCTGGGAAATGTGCGCCGAAACCGTGTGCAAATGTGAAGCTGGAGTCTAGCCCAAACGCTCTTAAATGGCCACAGCGGGGTCGAATCGGGTAAAAAATCGGATTGAAATGACGGTCATTTGGGCTCAGAGCAGGTCGATAATCAGGCGCATGCCGACCGTCGCCTGGTGACCAAACGCCGTGTGGCTCAGCAGGTACCACTCGTAGCGCACAAAACCCTGCACGTGCCACGGACGCGGCCCCCGGCCCCACAGGGAATGGACAGCGGCTTCGGCGCCGACAGCAAGGCTGCTCGGCTCTCCGATGTGTACGGCCAGGGTGGGGCCAATGGCCAGCTTGCTGATGCCATAAGCGAGCGTTCCACGTACCCGCCACGCGTCGGATGTCGGCAACCGAACGACCTCCACTAGCGCGCTGATTTTGGGGCTGGGGAGACGTGTGTCGTCGTTGTTGATTCGGTCGATCAGAGCCGTGCGAAGGGTCTGCCAGACCTCGTTGGCGATGGCGGCATAATCCGCTGCGGTGAGCTGGGCCAACGCCTGCGCTTCGGACCGGGCGACCTTGCCTCCCGACTTGATGAGCCCGACGAGTCCGCCCGCTGCTTTGCGCGCGAGTCGCCGAGTGATGCGTTCGTGCAGCGTCTGTCGCAGGCGATCCTCGAGCACCTGCCGCGCGACCTCTTTAAGCGTGTCCACGCGCAACATGGGATTGGAAAAATAGGTTCCTGAGAGCCCCATACTCACAGGCACATCGACGCCTTGGGGCACAGCTGTGCCAATGCCCAGCCCAATAGCAGGCCCAACACTGACCGACCGACGCGTGCTTTTGAGCGCCAACTTCGCGATCTCTTCTAGCGGCACGCGCTTGGCCACCTCACGAGCGACGCGCGACAGCACTTTGGCGTCCAACTCTGTCGCATGCCCGCGTTGAGGCACCCACACACACAGGGCCACAACCATCACCACCGTTGTTGCACATCTCATGGGCCCCCTAGCAGTTTGGCGGATTCGTGATGCCACTGACGCAGCTCCACGCTAGTCGTCAGGGTGCGGGTCCAGAAAGAAGTCCGGCATCAACTGATTGCCTGCAACGCTCGCATAGGCCGCCAAGTCGGTGACGCCAGCCTCGGCCAACACCTCGTCGTCCATGAAGAAGTTGCCTGTGCATTCCGAAGCCTTGCGTGTAAGCACTGCGTGCGCCGCATCGGCCATAATCTCGGGCTTTCTGCCGTAATCCAGCAACGCGTCACCGCCAAACATGCGTACGGCAGCGGTCGAGATCAGCGTCCTCGGCCACAACGCATTGACCGCCACGCCCTGATCTGCAAACTCAGCCGCCATGCCCAACACGCACATACTCATGCCGTACTTCGCCATGGTGTAGGCGAGGTTATCTTTGAACCAATTCGGGTTCATGTTCAGCGGCGGCGCCAGATTCAAGATGTGCGGATTGTTGCTCTTGAGCAGATGAGGCAGACAGAGCTTGCTCGTGAGGTAGGTACCCCGCGTGTTGACCTGGTGCATGAGGTCGAAGCGCTTCATCGGTAGGTCGAGCGTACCGGTCAACATGATGGCGCTCGCGTTGTTGATACAGATGTCGATGCCGCCGAACTTCTCAACGGTTTGGTCGACCGCAGCCCGTACGATGGCCTCCTCCCTGACATCGACGACCAAGGGCAAGGCCTGGCCGCCAGCAGCCTCAATGGCAGCGGCAACCGAATAGACAGTGCCCGGTAGGGTTGGATGCGGCTCGGCGGTCTTCGCGGCGATGACCACGTTGGCGCCATCACGTGCGGCGCGCAATGCAATGGCCTCACCGATGCCGCGGGTGCCGCCGGTGATAAACAGGGTCCGCCCCTTCAGGCTGGATTCGGAGGTTTGAGCGCTCATGATGGGATCTCCGGGTGAGGAGCTGTGGAAAGCTGTACGGCTACGATAGGGCCCGGTTGCGCTTTTTTTTTCAATGGTCAACTCGCAGGGGCGCCGATGATTCCCGGCCAGGACTGACGCCGTCGAGTCGGGACAATTCAGTGTTTAAAGATTCCACATGGGGAGGACGCTGACCATCCAAATTGGATCAGGTAACGCTTGGGCCAGCCCTCCCAAAACTCACCTAACTATCGGCTATTTAGCTGATACTTACTTTTCATTACAATTTGGCATGACCCTCGCACCTCTTCGTCCCATCGAGTGCAACTGGATGATGTGGGAGGTGTGATATGGGGCGGAATATCCGATGGTTCGTGGTCTTTGTGGCTGTTCTTTCATCCGGTTGTGCCAGCGATGCCGGATCTGAGTCGAACGAGGGCGGCGGATTCTGGGGCGGCTCCGATATCTCTATGTCCAGCGGTGGCTACGGAAAATCGGACACAAAGACCGCTCACGGCTTTGATATCGGCAAGCAAGATGCAGGCTCCTGGTACGCAGGCGACACGAGCAGCCCGCCGTTCGGAGCCGACACGGGTTCCCAATGGGGCCGAGGTGCGAGCGACGCAGCGACGAGCGACGCTGGAGCAAGCCCATCAGGGACAAGTGACGCCGGCGCCACTCCCGATGCCGGACCGGACGGCGGCTCCCTCGATGATGCTGGCGGCCAATCCTGGCAGCAGCAGTCGGAGTCGCCGCCGGTTGCCCAGGTGAGCCTCGGCGGCGGTAAGACCCTGAAGCTGGTGAGCATGCGCGTGGCGGTTCGCATCGAAGGGCTGCGCGCCCGCGTACTGGTGGACCACATCTTTGAAAACCCGTTCAATAACACGATCGAGGGGACCTTTCGGTACACGCTGCCGCCCGAGTCAGAAGTCAGCTATTACGCGACATTTCAGGGCCAATCGGGCGCAAAGCCCGCCTTTTTCGGTGCCGGAGACGGGCTGAGTGGCGCCGGTCAAGAGACCATCGCAGGGACGACGCCGGTCAAGGTCGCGGGCGGCGCGGACGTCAAGCTGTGGGGGGTTGCCAAGGAAGCGCGTGTGCAGCGGCATCTGTCTGCTGCGCTGGCCTATGACAAGGCGAAAGCTGAGAACACAGACCCGGCGCTCGTGGAGGCTGTGGCGCCCAATACATTTCAAGCGAAGGTCTTTCCGATCCCTGCCAACGGCTACAACCGCGTCATGATCGCTTGGGAACAGACCCTACCGAGCTTGGTCTCCTCCCTCGCCACAGGCCAGAAGTCGCGCATCTACGAATACGTCTTCCCGGTGCCGCAGGGCTTTCTCGACTCCTTCGAATTTACGCTGCTCGCGAAGAAGACCCACGTCACCAAAGGGCACCTCGTCGGCAATACCACCGGCGGTGTAGCGGCCTATCCGCCGGCCTCCCTGCCGAGCGGTGTCACGAGTGTCGCTGTGCAGGAGATTCCGACCGGGGCGGGCTATCTCGCGAAGATGACGGATTCAGGGACCATCAAGGGCGGCAAGCTCGCCTTTCACTTTGCGCCAAAGCTAGGCAACGACGAGGCCGATGTCTTGGTCGGTACGGACCCGGTGCTCAACAAGGACTACGCGACGCTGAGGTTGCGGCCAAAGGTCCAGGGGCTAGCTGCAGCAGCGACGTCGACCAGCGCCCACGCCGTGTTCTTGCTCGACACCTCTCGCTCCTCCCATCCAGATCGATTCGGCACGGCGCTGAAGCTGATGAACCAGATTCTGACGGCGTCGCCAGGCATCACCCACTTTAATGTCATCCCCTTCGATTCCGGCGCGAGCTGGCTGGACCAGACCTGGGTCGGCAATACCCCAAAGGGCAGAGCAGACACCCAGGCGGCCTTTGGCGGTCTGTTGCTGGAGGGCGCGACCGACTTTGGTGCGGCGCTGCGAACCCTGGCCAAACCCACGTGGGCGGTGCCGAAGGGCACGGCCGTCGATGTCTTCCTGCTGACCGATGGCGCCATCACGTGGGGTGAGCAGTCGGTCGGCGCAATCGTCGGTAGGTGGCAGGCGCAATCGCAGTGGAACGCGCGCTTTTTTGCCTATCGTCTCGGCGTTGGCGCGGAAAACCTGCAACTCTTTTCCCGGTTGACGGCCAACAACGGTGCGATCTTCGACTGCTTGTCGGCAGCTGTCATCGGCGCGTGCAGCAAGGCCCACAAGTCATCTGGGATGAAGCTGACCAGCGTGAAGGTCGTGCCCGATGGGCCCGCAGGTGGCGAGATTTCCGATCTGCTCATCGCGGGCCGCATGGCGACGCTGTACCCGGGTGCGAGCCTGACCCTGGCCGGACCGTTGAAATCCCCCGGCAAGGCGACGGTTCAGCTCGAAGGCATCACCCCCGGCGGCACGAAGCTGACGCACAACATCAAGGTCGACTTGCAGCCAGCAGGGCAGCTCGCGCCCCGGGCGTGGGCCAACATCGCCATCACACAGCTGCTCGATAGTGGCGACAAGGGGCTTGAGGGCTTGGCCATGGCGCTGTCGCAGCACTACCGGGTGGCCAACCGCATCGCGTCGTTTCTCGTGCTCGCCAAGGAGTCGGCTTACGACAAATACAACCTGACCGACGAGTCGAAGAAGTTTCAGGGGCAGCCCCTGGCCAAGATCATTGCCGCCGGGTTGAAGCTCGGCGCGGGCGCGTTCAGTTCGTGGGCGCGGACGGTTCACGCGATGGGCGTGGTGGCAGCTGAGCTGAGCTCCAAGCTCGTGCCCGCCACGCTGATGAGCGATCTGGTGAGCGCGGCTGGCAAGAATGCGATGGAGATCCCGCCAGCTTCCGTGCCGTGGGCTGGCATGCCGTCGAAAGGGATCCCGCAGGTCTACTTGGACGCCCTGGCCAATGTCGACGTCGGGCTGACCCTGCCCTTCGCCACGGAAGCCGAGCGTCGCCGGGGCATCTTGGGGGACATTCCAGCCGCGATTCGTGCGTTGTCGACCTCGATTGAGCGCAACCCGGGCAACGACGAGATGACCCGTCTCGCCGCGTATCGCATGGCTTCCTGGGGGCAGACTGCGAGCGCCGCGGAGCTGCTCTTTACGGTCCTCATGCGCCGGCCCTTCGAGCCACAATCATGGCGCGACCTCGCAAATACGGTCGCTCAGAGCCAACCCAGCTTGGCGATCTTCCTGTACGAGGTGGTGCTGGCAGGGACGTGGGATGACAAATGGAAGACGCTCAAGACCATCATCAAGGAGGAATACGCGCTCTTTGCCCACGCCCTGGTAGCCGGACAGCCCACAAGCGATCTGGCCAAGTTGGTGAGCAAACGCATCAAGACGCACAAGCTCTCAAGCGCCCAGGGCGATCTGTGGGTCACCGTGACCTGGAACACCAACGAGACCGACATCGACCTGTGGGTGACAACGCCATCGGGTGAAAAGTGCTACTACAAGCACAAGAAACTCAGCACTGGCGGCGAACTGCTCGACGATCTGACCCAAGGTTACGGGCCTGAACGGTTCGCTGTGAAAACGGCGATGCCGGGCAACTGGAAGATCCATGTTCACTACTACAAGAACAACGGCAAGAAGCTCATCGCGCACACCTGGGTCAACGTGACCATCGTGCAAGACATGGGCAAGGCCAGCCAGACCGTCAGTCACCACACGGTCTTGCTCAAGAAGAAGGACGACGTGGCGCTCGTTGAGACGATCAACTTTAAGTAGGAGCTTCGTCATGACCATCCCGACTTCACGGCGCGCCAAATTCGCGCGAATGTCCCGGTTTTTCGGGGTGGGTGCGCTGTCGGTGACCTTACTCACTGGCTGTCCGTTTCTGTTCGATCTGCCCCCGGAACCGCCCCAGACCGTGACATCGATGGATGCAGGCGGCTCCTTCGACACCACGGGCTGGCCGGCGGACGCAGGCCCCGCCGATACCAGTCCGACGGGTAGCGGGCCAGCCGATACCGGGCAGCTCGATGCGGGCTGGGGCACGCCATTCGATTCGGGCCAGTGGCCAGATACCGAGCCGGCCAACGAGCCAGATATGTGGCAGCGACAGCCGGGAAACTTTCCGAACGTCATCGCCGCGCTCGTGATCGGCAATGACACACCCAAACCGCGGGTGATTCGCCTGCGGCGCCTCATCGACACGGTGAACATCGACTGTGCGGCCATCGCCAATGCCCCCAACCTAGCGCTGCGGCCCGTGCATTTTGAGGCGGCCAAGAGCTGGTTGGTACCCACTGGCCGGGCGATCCCGGTACAACCTCGCAGCGCGAAGCATGGGTGTAGTGCCGTCCTCATCGAAGGCACGGGGCTACCGACCCGGCTGCTGTATTGGCCGCACAACCAGTTTCCGACGACGAGCTTGTCGACCACGGTCAGCGGGGCGAGCAACACGGGTCGCATGGTGCCGGTGACCGTGGATGAGGGGACCGCTGCCTGGGGAAAGCACGCCGCGCTGTTTGGCGCGCCGTCGCTCTTTGATCCGATCGCGAATGTGGGCTGTCAGATCCCGAACCCAGAAGGCGACCTAAGCTGGACCGACCTGCCCGGCGGTAGTCACACGATCATTGAGCTGCTGACGGCGCCGGATGGGTGCAGCGCCATCGATCTGCTGACAAACGCCGGCGTGCAGCGGGTCTACGTCTGTGTACCGCCGGGGACGCTGCCCTTTAAGATGGGTGACGATCTGTACATCGCCGCGCTTGCCACTGGGCACAATGTGCTGCCGATCACGGGTGTGGAGCTGCTGGCAGACAAAGCCCATCTACGAATGGGTCGGGGAAGCGACCTAGTCTACTTTGGCAAAGGAGACGCAAAAGTCGCGGCCAAGAAGGGCTGTCCGGCGCTTCACGACACGGACGGTACCTATGCCAGGGCGCTGAGCGCCATGGTCGATCTGCCGGGAAAATCAGCCGTTGAGCTGGCAAATGGCGCGTCGATGACGGTCGACGGCGGCGGTCATCTGCGCCTGATTCGGGCAGTGGATCGCTTGGTGTACGACAGCGCCGTCGCGCCGAAACTTCAGGGTGCGCGGCATATCGAGAGTGTCTGGTCAAAGCCGTAGCTGCATCCGATAGCCGTATTCTAAGGGTAATTGGCCGCTGAACCGCATCAGCCGCGCGTTTTGTCACAAGCATGGTCCCGTCGCGCTGCTGCCGACCGCCTGAAATATTGCCGCAGGACAACCTCCCCCCTGTGCATGGAAGCGAATTTGGTGTATATGGCCCGGCGGTTCCCCCTTTTCGGTGGGACACCTCAGTTTACGGGCACTTTCCACCCCGGACACTGCCCCGCCCCACTTATCGCCGTCCTGGCGGTAGGACGACGCCAACGAGGACCTGTCAATGGCCGTGCATCGCATCAAAAAGGGCCTGAATTTACCGATCACTGGCGCTCCCAGCCAGGAGATTGGATCGGGCAACGCCGTGACCTCCGTCGCCGTGCTCGGTGCTGACTTTGTCGGCATGAAGCCGCGCCTGACCGTGAAAGTCGGCGAGCGAGTACAGAAAGGGCAGTTGCTGTTTTCTGATCGTAAGAACGACGGCGTGCTGTTTACAGCCCCGGGCGCAGGCGAGATCACCGCCATTCACCGCGGCGCCAAGCGCAAGTTTCTATCGCTGGTCATCAAGCTCGATGGCACTGGCGAGCACGTGACGTTTGCGCACCACACCGGTGAGCCAGCGAGCGCCATGACGGCCGACGCCGTGCGCGCGCTGATGATCGAGTCCGGCGCGTGGACGACCCTGCGCGCCCGTCCGTTCAACCGCGTGCCAGCGGCGGATTCCAAGCCCGAGTCGATCTTCGTCAACGGCATGGACACCGAGCCGCTGTCCGGTGATGTCGATCTCATCTTCGGCGACCACGCGGCCGCGTTTACTGAAGGCCTCAACGCGCTGCACAAGCTCAGCGACGGCGCCGTCTTTCTCTGCGTTGGTGAAGGTTCCAAGATCACCGATGGCGGCATCAGCGGCGTGAAGACAGAAACCTTCACAGGTCCTCACCCCGCTGGTCTGACTGGCACGCATATGCACACGCTGAAACCGGCGGGTCGCAAAAATGTGCAGTGGTCCATCGGTCTGCAAGACACCATCGCGCTGGGCTACCTGTTCCAGACCGGCAAGCTGTTTACGGACCGCGTTGTCGCGATTTCGGGGCCGAAAGCGAGTAACCCGCGTCTCGTGAAGACCCGGCTGGGCGCGAGTCTGACGGACCTGCTCGCAGGTGAGAGCGCTGGCGACGACGTGCGCACCATCAGCGGCTCGGTGCTCAGCGGTCGTACAGCCGAGGGTGACGAGCACGCATGGCTCGGCGCGCGGCACGCCCAGGTCTCGCTCATCCGCGAAGACAAAGATCGTCACTTCATGGGCTGGCTCAAGCCTGGCGCCAACGCCTTTTCGACCAAGAGCATCTTCTTGTCGGCGCTGATGCCCGGCAAAAAGTTCGCCCTGACGAGCAACCAGCACGGCCAAGCCCGCGCCATGGTGCCGATCGGCATGTACGAAAAGGTCATGCCGCTCGACATCCTGCCGACCTTCCTGCTGCGCGCGCTCATCACGGGTGACACAGAGCAGGCCGAGCAGCTCGGCGCGCTTGAGCTCGACGAAGAAGATTTGGCCCTGTGCACCTTCGTGTGCCCTGGCAAGTACGAGTACGGCCCCATCCTCTCGGAGCGGCTGGCGCAGATTCATAAAGAAGGGTAAGCGCGCTTTTTCCCCGAATTTTCGGGGCTTGAGCGCTCACACAACCCGAACAGCCTGATTTTTCAGGCCAAGGAGAGGTAGCGGATGCAGTGGCTTCGCAAGATCCTCGACAAAGTCGGCAAAGACTTTCAGCACGGTGGCAAGTACGAGCGGTTTCACGCTGCGTACGACATGCACGACACCATCCTGTTCACGACGGGGGACACCACGAAAAGTGGTAGCCACGTTCGCGACGGCATGGATCTGAAGCGCATGATGGTGACCGTAGTTGTCGCCATGCTGCCGGCCGTCGCCATGGCCCTATACAACACGGGCTACCAGTCGAACCTCGCCATCGCGGCCGGCGCCCAGGCGCTGACGGCTTGGCAGGAGACGCTGTTCGCGGCCCTGGGCTTTGGCTACGACCCAAACAGCCTGCTAGCCAATGTGCTGCACGGCGCGGTCTGGTTCATCCCGATCTTCGCGGTCACGGCCATCGCCGGCGGCATCGTCGAGGTGGCCAACGCGGTCATTCGCGGTCACGAGGTCAACGAAGGCTTCCTGGTCACGATGTTCCTCATCCCGCTGATCACGCCGGCCACTGTGCCGCTGTGGCAGATCTTCGTCGCTACCATCTTCGGTGTGCTCATCGGCAAAGAGATCTTCGGCGGAACCGGCTTCAACATCCTCAACCCCGCCCTCGTCGCTCGCGCGTTCCTGTTTTTCGCCTACCCGGCTGAAATCTCGGGTGACAAGGTCTGGGTCGCTGCGGACTTGTCCGGTGTCGATGGCCTGTCCGGCGCGACCTGGCTGAGCAAGGCGTCGAGCGCTGGTATGGGTCCCGAGGGCCTGGCCAACCTCGACCTGATGGACGCCTTCATGGGCTTCATCCCCGGCTCCATGGGCGAGACTTCAGCGCTGGCCTGCCTCATCGGCGCGGTCATCCTCATCGTCACTGGCATCGGCTCTTGGCGCACCATGATGGGCGTCACCGTCGGCACCATCGCCATGGCGCTCCTGCTCAACACGGTCGGCTCGGAGACCAACCCGTTTTTCGAGGTTCCGTTCTACTACCACATGGTCCTCGGCGGCTGGGCGCTCGGCATGGTCTTCATGGCCACGGAGCCGGTCACGAGCCCATTCACTCAGACCGGTAAGATGATTTACGGCTTCGGGATCGGTGTGATGGTGGTGCTGGTGCGCGTCGTCAATCCGGCCTACCCGGAAGGCATGATGCTGGCGATCTTGTTCATGAACATGTTCGCGCCCTTCATCGACTACTTCTTCGTTCAAGCGAACATCAAGCGGAGGGCTGCCCGTTATGCATAGTAACGCATACACATTCGCCTTTGCGGCTATCGTCTGTGCAGTCTGCGGCATCATCGTCGCCGGCAGCGCGGTGAGTCTCAAAGACCGCCAAGACGCCAACATTCGGCTCGATAAGCAGAAGAAAGTGCTGTCGGTCGCTGGCCTGCTCACAGCTGACGAAGAGCTGACCCCCGAGGACGTGCAGAAGCGCTACTCGGACAACATCGTCGTCAAGGTTGTGACCCTGAAAAGCGGGGAGTACGCGAAGGACGTCGACGCGGCGACCTTCGACCAGAACAAGGCCTCGAAGGACCCTGAGACCAGCGCCGTAGCCCCGAAAAATAAGGCGAAAGTGCTGCGTCTGCCGACCATGGGGACGGTCTACCACGTCATGAAAGACGGCAAATTGTCGATGTACGTGCTGCCGGTCGAGGGCAAGGGCCTCTGGTCGACGCTGTACGGCTACTTGGCGCTCGAAAAAGACGGCAACACCATCGCGGGACTGACCTTCTACCAGCACGGCGAGACGCCCGGGCTGGGCGGCGAGGTCGACAACCCCAAGTGGAAGGCGCTGTGGAAAGGTCGCAAGGCGTTCAAGGACGGCAAGCCGTTCGTGAAGGTCATCAAGGGCCAAGCCGGTCCTGTGGCCAGCGCACCGTACGAGGTCGACGGCCTCTCAGGCGCAACGCTCACCGCGCGCGGCGTGACCCACCTCATCCAGTTCTGGCTGGGTAGTGACGGCTTCGGCCCCTACCTCAAGAAGATCAAGGGATAAGCGTCACTTGAGCGCCGTGTAAGCGGCCACAGATGAGCGGCCACAACCGCTCCGCATCAAGTGCCCACGGGGTGGTTCAAGCCCCGCAACTGTAGGAGCCATAACCATGGCAGCGAAGACGAAGGACATCCTTCTCGATCCGCTTTTTACAAATAACCCCATTGCGTTACAGGTGCTCGGCATCTGCAGTGCCCTGGCGGTTACGACCAAGATGGAGACGTCGGTGGTCATGGCGCTGGCCGTGATTGCGGTGACGGCGCTGTCCAACTTGTCGATCAGCGCGATCCGTAACTACATCCCCTCATCGATCCGCATCATCGTGCAGCTGACCATCATCGCGTCGCTGGTGATTGTGACCGACCAGGTGCTCAAGGCGTTCATGTACGACGTCAGCAAGCAGCTGAGCGTGTTCGTGGGTCTCATCATCACCAACTGCATCGTCATGGGCCGCGCCGAAGCGTTCGCCATGCAGAACCCTCCGTCCGCGTCGCTCATCGACGGTATCGGCAACGGTATGGGCTACGGTTTGGTGTTGCTGGTCGTCGGCTTTTTCCGCGAGCTCTTCGGCTCCGGGCGCCTATTCGGCCTGCAAGTCTTCAGCCTCGCCTCTGAGGGCGGCTGGTACACCCCCAACGGCCTGATGGTGCTGGCGCCGAGCGCGTTCTTCCTCATCGCCGTGTTCATCTGGGTGGTTCGCACGTTCAAACCCGACCAAGTCGAGGAGGACTAAGCCATGGAGCATTATCTCTCACTGGGCATCAAAGCCGCCTTCGTCGAGAACATGGCCTTGGCCTACTTCCTCGGCATGTGCTCGTTCCTCGCTGTCTCGAAGAAGGTCTCCACGGCCATCGGCCTCGGATTCGCCGTCATCTTCGTGTTGGCAGTGACGACCCCGGTCAACAACCTGCTCTTTCAGTACGTGCTCAAGCCGGATGCGCTGGTTGAAGGCGTCGACCTGAGCTTCTTGGGCTTCCTGACCTACATCGGCACCATCGCCGCCATGGTTCAGATCGTTGAGATGACCTTGGACCGGTACGCACCTGCGCTCTACGGCGCGCTCGGTGTGTTCCTGCCGCTCATCGCGGTGAACTGCGCCATCTTGGGTGCGTCGCTGTTCATGGCTGAGCGGGACTACAACTTCGCAGAGAGCGTCGTGTTCGGCGTCGGCTCCGGCGTCGGCTGGATGCTCGCCATCGTTGCCCTGGCGGCGATTCGCGAAAAGCTCCGTTACAATCAGGTGCCCGCTGGCCTTCGCGGTCTGGGTATCACCTTCATGATCACGGGCCTCATGGCCATGGGCTTCATGGCGTTCTCAGGCATCCAGCTGTAGGAGCGTGCTCCACGCACCTGTGGCAGCAAGCGCCTAGCGCAAAAACCCTGGATTTCAGGCCTTTTCGCCGGAAATCTCCCACCCTCCACGGAGGAGCGACAAAATGACGATCGCGATTGGCGTCGGCGTATTCATCGCAACGATCTTGAGCCTGGTTGCCGTCTTGCTGGCGGCGAAGGCCAAACTCGTCCCCAGCGGCGAAGTGACCATCTTGATCAACGATGACGCTGACAAGGCGCTCAAGACGCCCAGCGGCAACACGTTGCTCAACACGTTGACCGACAACAAAATCTTCATCCCATCTGCCTGCGGCGGAAAGGGTTCCTGCGGCGTGTGCACGGTGCACGTACACGCAGGTGGCGGTGAATTGCTGCCGACTGAGGAAGGCCACATCTCCAAGGGCCAAGCCCGCGACGGCGTGCGCTTGGCCTGTCAGGTCAAGGTCAAAGGCGACATGGAGATCGAGCTCGAGCCCGAGATCTTCAGCGTGCGCAAGTGGCAGTGCAAGGTTCGCAGCAACCACAACGTGGCGACCTTCATCAAGGAATTCATCATCGACCTGCCCGAGGGTGAGTCGGTGCCATTCCGCGCCGGTGGTTACATCCAGATCGAGTGCCCGCCCCACGTCGCCGACTACAAGAACTTCGTCATCGACGAGGAGTACAAAGGCGATTGGGACAAGTTCGACATGTGGCGCTACAAGTCGACGGTCACCGAGGAGGTCATGCGCGCCTACTCCATGGCCAACTACCCGGGTGAAGAAGGGCTGATCATGCTCAACATCCGGATCGCGTCGCCGCCCCCACGTGGCCCAGAAGGCATCCCGCCCGGCATCATGAGCTCGTACATCTTCGATCGGCAGCCTGGCGACGAGGTCACCATCAGCGGCCCATTCGGCGAGTTCTTTGCCACGGAGAACGACTGCGAGATGGTGTTTGTCGGCGGTGGTGCGGGCATGGCGCCCATGCGCTCGCACATCTTTGACCAGTTCAAACGCATCGAAACCAAGCGCAAAGTCAGCTTCTGGTACGGCGCTCGCTCGTTCCGCGAGGCGTTCTACATGGACGACTTCGACGGAATTCAGGCCGATAACGACAACTTCGAGTGGCACTTGGCGCTGTCGAACCCCGTCCCTGAAGAAAAATGGGATGACCCGGATTCGGACGCCCGCAAGCCCCTCGGCAGCAAGCACGGCTACACCGGCTTTATCCACCAGGTGTTGTACGACAACTACCTCAAGCACCACGAGTCGCCTGAGGACGCTGAGTACTACATGTGCGGCCCGCCCATGATGAACAACGCCGTCATCAACATGCTCGTCGACCTCGGTGTCGAGCGAGACAATATCTACCTCGATGACTTCGGTGGATAAGACGAGCTCCTGACCAGCGCGCCGTGCCCGAACTCCTCGGGTGCGGCGTCGCTCTTTTTGCGTGTTCTATCGCTGCCCATCTCAAGGACCCCCATGCCGCCGCCCGACCCCAACGTTCCGCCCTGGAAGAAGCTGCGGCCGCTACCGGTCGTATTTGTGCTCGGCCTGTTTTTCCTGGTCTGGTGGCGCGGTCAGACGAACGAGCAAGCGCAGAACAAGCGGCGCGTTGAGCCCGTGCAGACCCAGGGCAAGCACACCCTGCTCCGCGGGCAGACCATGGGCACGACGTTCACCGTCAAGCTCAGCGGCGTGCTGCCGGAGCCCCACAGCCAGGCGCTGCTCGGCGCGGTGCGACAGGAGCTCGGTGCGGTCGACAAGGCCATGAGCACCTACAAACCAGACAGTGAGCTCAGTCGCTTCAACCAGCTGCTGACTGATGGCTCGCTGGTGCTGAGTGAACAGACCACCGAAGTGCTGCAGTTGGCCCTGACGATCGGAAAGGACAGCGGAGGCGCCTTTGATGTGACCGTTGGTCCCCTGGTTCGCGCCTGGGGATTCGGTGCCAAATCGACAAACAAGGGCCCAGACGAGGCCACCATCGCCAAGCTCAAGGCGCTCACTGGTGCAGCCGAACAGATGCAATTCGACCCGAAAACGCGGGCTCTGCGCAAGAAAACCGCTGGTGTTGAGGTCGATTTCAGCGCCATCGCCAAGGGCTACGGCGTCGACCGGGTGGCCGAGCGTCTCATCAAAGAGGGCGTGCCTGGGTTCATGGTCGAAGTCGGGGGTGAAGTGCGCACCTTTGGCAAGCGCGCCGACGACAAGCCCTGGCGTATCGGCATCGAACAGCCCAACCCGGCCGGCGGGGGTATCGCCACGGTCGTGACACTCGGAAACCTGTCTCTGGCGACGTCTGGTGACTACCGTAACTACCGAGAAGTGAATGGTAAACGCGTCTCTCACACCATCGATCCGCGCACGGGTCATCCCATCGCACATAAGCTCGCCAGCGTCAGCGTGCTCGCCAAGTCCTGCGCTCGGGCCGATGCGTGGGCCACTGCACTCAATGTGTTGGGACCCACGGAGGGGTTGGCGCTAGCGAACAAGCTCGACCTCGCCGCCTACTTCTTGGTGAGGCAGCCGGATGGCCAATTCGCTGGCAGCCAGAGCGCAAAGTGGCCGGAGCGTTGACGCCCCAGCCTCACTGTGAATAACGCCCTAAGCGCTTGATCTATGGGCAGATGAGATCCATCTTGGGGTGTCTGCAGCCGCCTGTTGAAAGCGACCACCGGCCGACGCCGGTCGGCACAGCGACTGCGATGGAGAGCCCCATGTCTACGTTCGACAGCAAATCCAGTGTGCAGCGCAAGAGCGCTCCCGGCGCGCAGCCCGCGGCCGCGCCTGGTGTTCAACTCAAAAGCAACGGCTACGTTCAGCAGAAGGCCGAAGTCAGCCCTGAAGGCGCTGCCGGCTACGACGTACAGCGCAAGGAAGCCAGCCCCGACGTGCAGATGCGCGGGCCAGGGTTGAGCGGCGCCGGTGTGCAGGCTGCAGCGGCGAAGGGTGTGTCCGGTGGCGGCGGTCAAATCCCGCACCACGACGCAATCCAGGCCTCTTTCGGAAGTGACCACGATGTTGGCGCGATCGACTCCCATGTCGGCGGTGCCGCAGCCGATGCGAGCAAGGCCATGGGGGCTCAGGCCTACGCGACGGGCAACAGCGTGGCGTTTAGCTCAGCGCCGGACCTTCATACGGCGGCTCATGAAGCGGCCCACGTGCAGCAGCAGAAGGCTGGCGTCGTGCAGCTCAAGGGCGGTGTCGGAGAGGCCGGGGATGCCTACGAGAAAAACGCTGACGAAGTGGCCGATCGCGTCGTCCAGGGTAAATCGGCTGCCGATCTCTTGCCTGGCGGGGCCGGCGGCGGCGGCGGTGGCGTCCAGCAGAAGCAGGGCCCGGTGCAGATGTTGGGCGACAGCCTCGACGCAGAGGTCAGTGACGAAAATCGCCCGAATGACTCGCTCGACTACCACCGGCGCAATGACGACACCGGCGAGTGGGAAAACAAGCCCATGGAGGGCGAGGTCAGCCAGTACGACTACAGCGCTCGTAAGAACAAGACCGTGCAGCGGCGCTACACCTTCGGCCAATACCAGGCCATGTGGGAAAAAGAGCGCGGCCGGCCGATGAACGAGACCGAGCTGGCGACGCTCAACCGCGGCTGTATCGGCATCACCGTGCTGAACCTCGGTGGCTCCGGCAACCCGCCGCTCGACGAGGCGTACAACACCTTCGATCAGGGCCACGCCCGGATGGAAGATCTGCAAAAGACCATCAAAGAGCACCCGGACATGAGCGCCGCGGACGCCCAGGCGGCTGGCTTCAACGTCAACTTCAGCGGCAAGCTGGGTGACTACAAATCCGTCATGTTCGCCAAGCTGTTCTGGAGCAACCAGCAGGCGAAACCCAGCCAGGAGGCCTTTAATGCGGGCTCCCATGAGTGGAATGACGAGCACAAGTGGGAAAAAGCGTCGCTCGTGCTGCCCAACGGCCTGACGGTCGAAGCGATGATGAAGGACCAGGGTCGCCAGGCGGTGATCGACTACGTCTACAACGACCTAGGCAAAGACGAATTCCAGCGTCTGACCAAGGCCAACCACGACGCCAATGTGTCGGCCTACTACTTGGCTTGGGCACGGGCGATGGAAGACAAAGATCCGGATAGGTTCCCCGTCGACGAGGCCACCGGCAAGGTCGATATGAGTGGCTACCTCTACCAGAGCCGCCCGAAGATCAAGAAGAACAAGGAGTCCGGTCAGGACGAGTACTCCGGTGGCTACGTCAACTTCGACTATGGCTTCTGGGACGATGGCAGCAACTGCTTCTGGCACGCCAACCACATGCAGTACCCCGAGGGTGACGAGCGCCGCGACAAGCAGCCGATGATCGTCTTGCAGTCGACACGCGAGAAATTCATCAAAGGCTACTTCGACTTTGACCGCGTCATCTTCTGTGTCGGACTGACGAAGGGTTACGACCCGGCCTCTGCCGCCGATACGCACCAATAAGCCCGCTGCATTGAAGGACCACGTGCGATGAACAAGGAAAAAGAGGCCATTGGCGCGCTGCTGGACACCTACTTGGGTGGCGGCGGCGATCTCTTCGACCCACGCCCGTCGGCATCCGATGATCGGCTTGGAAAGAGCGTGACGGTCAGCGGACAGGCTGATTCTTCGGCCTCTGGGCCTATCTTGGTCGCTGGCGACGAGACCTTCTTGTTGACCGACCTGGGTAGCTGGCCGGCAGAGATCGTTGGCAAGACCGTCGAGGTGACGGGCACGGTCGGTAGCACGTCCGCTGGCGACGATCCGTTGGTCAATGCGGCCGGCGAATACAGCCACGGTGCGACAGGAACAAGCGCGACGCTGCGCGGCGCCACGTGGACCGTTAAAGGTTGAGTGTTTTCACGCTGAGAGCGCCGCGCCAGTGGCTGACAAGCGGGACGGCAACCGGCCTACAGCTGGCCGCCACAGTGCTCGTCAGTGCGCTCGTTGTCGTAGGGACGCAGGGGTGCACACGCGCTCACGAACCCACCCCCACCGAATCCGCACGACCGAGTGATGCCGCGCGGCGTAGCGTCAAGAACAAAGGGAGCGATCGGACAGCGGTTGCACCCAAGACAGCCGCGACCTCGCCCACAGCGACAGGTGCTGCCAAACGCTCGAAGCGACGTGCCGTCCCCGCCGCCGCACGGGCCGAAATCGAGGCGCTCCTCGGTCCACAGAAGCTCGGACCACCGGCTGCGACTCGACCGGCTGCTGCCCGACCGGCTGTGCCACGCCGCGCCGCAGCCAAGACAGTGTCGGTCACCGGCACGGCGCGAGACGCCAAGCAAGGTGCCATCGTGCGGGCCGATGACGGGGCCGCTTGGCTGGTCGGCGAGCTACAGGCGTGGCCTGCCGCAGTGCTTGGCAAGCGAGTGATCGTTCGGGGTCTGGCCACGGTTCGTGACGCTGGACAGGGTGATAACCCTCTGAAAAACGGGCTTCATAGCGCCAGGGCGTCTGGCAGGAGCGCTGTGATCTCCAAGCCAACGTGGCGTTTGGTCACGCCGTAATCGGCAGAAACTCCGCTCGGATTGGCCCAAAGCAATGCAAGCGCAGTCGATTTTTGCTATTCGCCTGACGGCGGGAAAAGCTATACTTTGCACCGCTCGAAACTCCGGAGGGCACCATGGCCGTCAAATCTACTTACATCACCCAGTTCATGACCCTCGCGCTCGCCCTGATTGTAGCGGGTTGCGGCGCTGAGACGGGCAACGGTGGCGCGGGCGGCGGCGGGAGTTCCGACGTGGGCAGCACAGCAGACGCCGCCGGAACTGTGGATGGCGGCGCAGCAGATACGCAGTCGGCGACCGATGTGGCTACGAATAGTGACGCTGCGAACCAGGAAGATACGTCCACCGCGGCGGACAGCGGCAGCCAAATCGCAGATACCCTGACCACGGGTGAGGATGCGGCCCCCGGCCACGATGTGACGGCCTCGGAAGATGCAGGCGCGCAGAACGACGCTGGCGGCGCGGGCGATACGTCGTCTCTTCCCGCCCCCGGTTGTTGCAAGGTCGACGAGCACTGCAAGAGCGGTCAGGTCTGCTTTTTTGGACCGTTCAACGCGGGCAAGTGCATGACCACGACCAACCTCCCAAAGGGTCAGTGCTGGACCGACGACCAGTGTGGCACTGGGCTGATTTGCTCCGGCGCTATGGGCTGCGGCTGCGACGCGAAGTGCAAGGCGATGGACAAGCCGGGCACGTGCGTCAAACCGGTCATCGGCACCAAGTGCATCATCGGCGGCGGCAAGGATACGGACTGCGGCAGCGGCAACTACTGCAAGCTGCCGTCGGGCTGCACCGGTGAGGGGCTGTGCACAGCCAAACCCAACGGCTGCACCAAGGAGTACAATCCGGTCTGCGGCTGCGACGGCACCACGTATGGCAACCCGTGCATGGCGACGGCGGCGGGCCGCAACGTCAAGTCCAAGGGCAAGTGCCCGATCAGTAAGTGCGCGACCGTCAAATGCGGCAGCAGCAACCCGTGCATGTTCAGCAAATGTGACGAGGCAACGGGCAAGTGCGTAGAGAGCCCCAACAAGGGCGCCAAATGCGACGACGGCAACCTCTGCACGATGAGCGACGCTTGTGATGCGACGGGCAAGTGTACGGCGGGCACAGTGAAGGCGTGCAAACCATCGAGCCAGTGCAAGACGGCTGCGTGCGACGCCAAGACCGGTCAGTGTGTCGAAAAGGACATCGCCGGCTGCAACTACGGCAAGAAGTGTAGCCTGGGCCTCGGCGCGATGACCATCGACTGCGGCAAAGCCGGCTTCTGCAAGCTGCCGGCGGGCACCAAGTGCGTTGGATTCGGGGTTTGCGCGCCCAAGCCGCTGGTGTGCACCAAGCAGTACGCGCCGATCTGTGGTTGCAATGACAAGACCTACGACAACGTCTGCTTTGGCGAGCTGGACGGCCGAAACAAGAAGGCCGACGGCAAATGCGGCGGCACGACGCCGGGTTGCTGCAAGGCGGACAATGAGTGCGGCAAGGCCAACGTCTGCATCACTGGCGGCAAGAGCCAGGGGGTCTGTAAGAGCTTGTTGGCGCTCGGTAAGAACCAGTGCTGGAGCGATGCGCAATGCGGGACAGGTACGTGCACCGGCGCATCGGTCTGCCCCTGCGGCGCCAATTGCATCATCCCGGACAAGCCGGGCGTCTGCTCGACGGGCGCAGGCGCCTGCAAAGTGGGCGACAACTCCAAGTGCAAGAGCGGCGACTACTGCAGCGGCCCATGCGGCGGCGAGGGCAAGTGCGCGCCGAAGCCTCAGGCCTGCACCATGCAGTACGACCCGGTCTGCGGCTGCGACGGCAAGACCTACGGCAACGCATGCTCGGCGGCTTCTGCGGGTGTGAGCGTCAAGTCCAAGGGTGCGTGCACAACGGGACCGGGCAAAGGCTGCTGCAAAGGCCAGAGTGATTGCCCCTACAAAGACGACATCTGCATTCCATCGAGCAGCAGCAAGTACGGGATGTGCAAGAACACCAAGGCGCTGCAGGCCGGTGAATGCTGGACGGACGGCCAATGCGGCGGTGGTAAGTGCGACGGCGCGATCATCTGCCCGTGCGGGGCGACGTGCAAAGTCGCAGACAAACCCGGCAAGTGCCTCAAGCCTGGCGCTTGCACGGTCGGTGGAACGAATACGTGTGCAGCCGGGCAGTTCTGTAATGGAACCTGTGGCCTCAGCGGCACCTGTGAGAACAAGCCCAAGATGTGCGTCAAAATCTACAAGCCGGTCTGCGGCTGCGATCACAAGACCTATAGCAACTCGTGCGAGGCAAACGCCTCGGGTCAGGCGGTCTCTAGTAACGGCAAGTGCCCGTAGCGCGTCTACTCAGCGGTATCTTTCTCCGGCCTTCGGACCATCGTCATGCTGAAACTCACCATCCTGACCATCGGCGCCTTCGGCTTGATCATGTTGGCCATGGCCGTCGGCGTGATCTTCCAGGGCAAGACGCTCAAGGGCTCCTGCGGCGGTGTGGGCAGTAGCTGCGCATGCGATGAGGCGGGCGAGCCCGTCTGCGACAGCAAGAAGCTGCGGGACGCCACGGCGACGGCGAGTGAGCCCTCCCACTAACTATCTGGTTTATTTCGGCGATGATGTGTTGACGCGGCCAACGAGCCGTGCAGACTGACCGCGCCTGCCTGACGCAGGAGAGATGCCGCATGCAGCGGCGGAGTACTTTGATGCGGATGACCCTTCCCAAGATTAGCAAGCGCCTGATGACCTGGATGAACCAGGGCTATGGCGTGCGTATCCTGCGGTAAGGTCTTTCTCTCAAAGACGTAATTGGCCGCGGGGATCTCCTGCGGCTTCGTTGTTTTTGGACGACAAGTAAGCACTGCCAACGGTGGCAGTCACGCGGAAGAGCCTCCGCGACAGTGCGCAAAAAACCCGGAAATACGGGGGTTGCGCGCGGAGGCGACCATGTTTTTATTTTCAAGAGAGCACCGGCGACGAGCCATGGGTCATGCCCAGGGGTCTTTTCGTACGGTCATCGAGAACGCTCGGCAAAGCGCCGCGTGGTCCTCTGATGGGGGCCTGCGCGAAGTATCTATCGTGGCGTGGCCCGTCGTTTTATCCATGCTGTCGTACACGGCCATGGGCTTTGTCGACACGCTCTTTGTCGCGCAGCTCGGGACGGCGCAACTGGCGGGCACAGCGCTGGCAGGGGTGGCGATGATCCTGTTGGCATCCGGCGTGTTGGGTACGGTTCGCGGGGTCAATGTTGTCGCCGCGCAAGCCACCGGCGCTGGGCAGCACGATCGTGCCCTGGCCGTCGGCTGGTCGGGCGTGCTGATGGCGGGCGGTGTCGGGGGGCTGCTGATGTTCTTCGCGCTGGCTGCGACCGACATCGCCCACCTGTTGGGCGGTACCCCTGAGGTCCAGGGGTTTGCTGCCACGTACTTCGCAGTTCGGTGTTTAGCGTTGCCGGGTTGGTTTGTGCTGACAGCGGCTGGCCAGGCGTTCCAGGGGTTAGGAGATACGCGCACCCCGATGCGGGTCAACCTGCTTTCCAATGCGCTGAACGTGGTGCTGGATGCCGTACTGGTTCTCGGAGTTGGCCCTGTGCCGGCGCTGGGGGTCGCGGGTGCGGCGTGGGCAACGGCGATCTCTTTTTCGGTCGGCGCGCTGTTGCTCGTGTGGGCATTGCGGCGAGATAGGGGCTGGCGCAGGCCCGAGCTCTCTCACGCAAGCAGCGTCATCCGTGTCGGCGCTCCGATCGGGGCGCGGTGGTTGGCAGATGTGGGCGGCTGGGCGCTGCTGACCGCGATGCTCAGTCGCCTCGGCGCTGCGGAAGTGGCCGCGACCCAGGTCGTGGTTCGCATCATCGGGGTGAGTTTTCTGCCCGGTCACGGGATCAGCGAGGCGGCATCCATCGGTGTCGGTCAGCATGTGGGCGGGCGCCGAGATGCGGCCATCTGGCGGACGTTCCACTCAGCGCTCACGCTTTCGGTGATGGTCATGGGGTCGTTCGCCCTGGTCTTTTGGCTCGCGCCCGAGCCGCTATTGGGCCTGTTTTCCAGTGATGATCGCGTGCTGGCCATCGGTGCGGGGCTCATGGCGTGGGCGGCAGCGATCCAACTCATCGACGCGCTCTGTATGACGGCCATGGGCGCGCTGGGTGGGGCCGGCGACACGCGCTTTGTCATGGTCGTCTCCATGGTGGGCATGTGGACCATCATGGTACCGCTGGGCTGGTGGCTCGGGATTGTCTTGGGGTACGGCGCTGTCGGTGTCTGGGGCGCGATGACCTTGGAGATCACGGTACGCGCAGTGGCGTGCACGCACCGCTGGTTTTCCGGCAACTGGCGCGCCCATACCGTCGTATAATCCAAGAAGAAGTGGGCAGGGGTGGGGCGTACCACGTAGGTCGCCCTGCCCCTGCTCCGTCGAGTCAGAAAACACGATACGAACGGTCGCTATTGAACGGGTCGTCCCCGCGCGATCAGGCCATCAAAGTCCGCGCCCGGCGCCAACGTACCCAACTCATTACCGTGCTCGTCGCCAAGTCGGCTGATGATGAACGCGTCACTCACCATCGCCGGTGCGCCGGCCAGCAAGACAGACGCCTGCAGCGCCAACGCCATCCGCTCGACGAGCCGACGCCCACGCAGCTCCAAATCGCGACCGTCAGCGAGCTCGTCGCTCAGCTTGGCTACCCAGGCATCGTACAGCCGGTTTGCGCCCAAAGTGCCTGACAACTCAGCCCGAAAGGCCGCTGTTGCCTCGGGCTCTCGGGCCATGGCCCGCAACACATCGAGGGCGATGACGTTGCCTGACCCCTCCCAAATGCTGTTGAGCGGCGCATCCCGGTACAGGCGCCCCATGGGGCCGTCATCGACGTAGCCGTTGCCGCCGTGGGCCTCCATCGCTTCGTACACCACCGACGGCGTGCGCTTGCAGATGTGGTACTTGCTCACTGCCGTAGCGATCCGCGCAAACGCGCTGGCGCCCGCATCTTGCTGCCCCTCGTCGTAGGCGCGGCCCAACCGAAGCGCGACAGCGGTGGCTGCCTCCGACTCGAGCTGTAGGTCGGCGAGCAGGTTCTTCATCAGTGGATGGGAGACCAACGTCCGGCCAAACGCGCTGCGATGGTGGGCGTGGTGAATCGCCTGGGCGGTCGCATGGCGAATCTGAGAGGCTGACCCCGTCACACAATCGAGCCGGGTGTGCTGAACCATGTCGATAATGGTGCGGACGCCGCGCCCTTGCTCTCCGACCATCTGCGCCCAAGCGCCGTGGTACTCGATCTCGCTCGACGCGTTGCTCTTGTTGCCGACCTTGTCCTTGAGGCGCTGAATCCACATGGGGTTGCGGGTGCCGTCCGGCGCCCAGCGAGGCACGATGAAGCAGCTCAATCCCTTGTCGGTGTGGGCCAACGTCAGGAACGCGTCAGACATCGGTGCCGAACAGAACCACTTGTGACCAACCAGCCGATAGCCAGCGCCCGGCCCGTGATCAGCCCCGTCAGGCACAGCGGTGGTGCTGTTGGCACGCACATCGGAGCCGCCCTGCTTTTCAGTCATGGCCATGCCGAGGATGCACCCCTGCTTCTGGTCTGCGGGCTTGTCCTCGCCGTCATACGACCACGCAGTTGCACGGGGCAGCCATTCACTGGCCACATCCGCTTGACGCTTCAGGGCCGGCACCACCGCAAACGTCATCGTAATCGGGCACCCATGCCCCTGCTCTACCTGACCCATCAGAAAGCTCTTGGCCAGCCTGGTGACCATGGATCCGGGTCTGTTGTCCGTCCATGGCTGCGCCGCGATGCCGTTTTCGCAGCTGGTCTTCATCAGGTGGTGATAGCTGGGATGGTACAGTACTTGGTTGACCCGATGACCATAGCGATCGAACAGCCGCTCCGTCGGTGGGAACGCGTTGGCCAGCCGCCCGTGCTCGATCATCTCGGCGCTGCCACAGGTCTCACCCAACGCGACCAGCTCATCGGTGGCCCAAGGCGCCCCCTCCCGAGCGACGGCTTCACGGAGCGCGGTGTCCGTCACGAAGCTGTTGTAGTCGGCTAGCGGTACGGCTTGATTGCGAACGTCGTGCGTCGGCTTGGGCAGATTCATGGTGGCCTCCGAGGGGGTCGTTGTACCCCCGCAGGGCCGATTGCGCCACCGACCGCTGCGGAGCTCAAACTCGTCGATTTACCCCGTGGGATCAGTCCTTTCGCGCTGGTAGCGCTGGCTGTTTGTCGTCTTTCAGCGAATCGGCCGACTGCCTGGCCGCCCCTGATGACGCAGCACGCAGAGAGGGCCCGCCCCCAAAGAGGGAGCGGGCCCAATACACTCGCATTACCGTACCGGACACTGAGCGTCGCCCTCCGCGGTCAACACTCAGCCCACGCGCCCACGATTACTCGCAGGCCCCACTTGGCGTGTGCTCGCAGCCCTTCCCAGCAATGCAAACGTCGAATGTGCAGGCGTCACCATCATCGCAACCGTAGAAGTACTTCGAGGCGCAGCTGCCATCTGCGCATTCGCCACCGCCGGTGCACGGGTCGCCGTCGTCGCAGGCGACCACGCCTTTGGCCTGGTGGCTGCAGACCGCGTCGATCGTCTGTCCTGGGACATCGGATTTCGCACACGTATCTTCGGTGCACTCGTTGCCGTCGTCACAGGCTGCGCCCTTGGTGTGGCTGCAAACACCGACGTTGCTGCATGAATCCGTCGTGCAGGGGTCATTGTCACTGCAGCTCTGGTCCTGGCCAGGCAGGCACTGACAGACAAAGGCTTTCTCAGCGCAGGTGCCGGCGCCCTCGTCGTTGATATTGCAACCCATGACGATGCACCCGTTGGCCACCACCGGGCAGTCTGCTGCCGTCTTGCACGGAATCGTGTCATGGGTGTTGTCCTCTTCGGCTGTGGGCGTCGTCGGGGACGGGGGAAGGGGCGTCTTCGGCTCCTCTGGCGGCTCTTCTTCGGTCGCGTCCTCGGGCACGGAGACCTGCTTGAGCACCATGTGGGGCAACGGTTTTTCTGAGCGGTGCTCGCTCACATCGACGTCGGTATCCGGAGCAGACTCCGGCGCCGGACTCATCTCAACGCCGGCAAAATTGGGCTCAGTGGCCTGCTCGCTCGGCTGGACGGGCGCACCTTCGGCGATGGGGACAATGCCGAAGTCGGTCGGCTGTTTGTGCAACAGACTGTCGTCCATCTGCGGTTCCGCGGCGCAGCCGGCACTCAGCGCAACGATGACGAGACCTGCTCCGAAGAGCCCGTGTGCCAGCCCGCTCAGAGCAGCCAACTTCGGCGCCTGGCGGAGTGGATTGGATGTAATCGATGTGCTGCTCATGGGGGCCTCCAACGCGGGCCTACAGCCGCGCTCTCCCCAACGTGACGCGTCATCGCCCACGCTCTGACACGCTCATCCTCATCAAAGGGTCAATTTTTTCAGGCCACCCTCCCCAATGCTTTGGCATTAAACGGAAACTTTCTTTTGAACTTTATCCGACCCACACCGCAACCCGCGATTGACCTCGGCGCGGTGGGTAGGTGGATCAAAATCGCCAGACCGAGGATGTCGCGCAAAACCGATCCTGTTTCAGTCAGTTGCGGTCGTGGCCCAAATTTTCGGCATGACGGACCGCCTGCCAGGAGGGCCAATCGCTAGCCTGTACGGCGAACTGCGGTCTATGCTCCCCGCGCCTATCGCACCCACAGGAGCAGCCACATGGCCCGAATTATCGCAGTCAGCAATCAAAAGGGAGGGGTCGGAAAGACGACGACCACCCTCAACTTGGGCGCCGCGCTCGCCCTGGCTGGCCATCGGGTTCTCCTCATTGACCTCGACCCTCAAGGCAACGCCTCTAGCGGGCTGGGCCTACAGCGAGACGATGTCGTAGACGGCGTGTACGACTTGCTGCTCGAGGGCGCCAACGTCGAGGATGTCGCGCGGGTGACGCCAGTGGACGGCCTCGAAATTGTGCCCGTCACGGACGCGCTCATCGGCGCAGAGATCGAGCTCGTCAGCGAGATGGGCCGGGAACGGCGGCTGGAAGGCGCGCTGCAGTCTGCACGCAACCGGTACGACTGGATCTTGATCGACTGCCCGCCCAGCGTAGGGCTGCTGACCATCAACGCGCTGGTTGCCGCCGATAGCGTGCTCATCCCGCTGCAGGCCGAGTATTTGGCGATGGAAGGGCTCGGCGGCCTGATGAAGACAGTGTCCGAAGTCCAAAAGTGGCTCAATCCGCACCTGGTTCGCGAAGGCGTGCTGCTGACGTTGATGAACCGGCGGACCAACCTCGGTCGAGAGGTCGAAGCCCAGGCCCGCGAGGTGCTCGGCGACGAGGTCTTCAAGACGACGATTCCGCGCAACGTGCGGCTCGGCGAGGCGCCGAGTCACGGGCTGCCGGCTGTGGTGTGGGCCAAGCATTGCCCGGGCACCCGCGCCTATATCGAGTTGGGTGACGAGCTGCTCGCTCGGCACGGGCTCCGGCATCGCAAGGTGGTGGCATCATGAAAGCACGTCGTTCGACCATGGGGCGCGGACTCAGTTCGCTCATCTCCCAAGAGGCCCTCACCAGCCAGCCGGCAGCGGTTGTCCGTGTGCAAATCGCCGCTATCGACGCCAACCCCGAGCAGCCACGGCATCAATTCGACGCCGATGACGACTTCTGTCTGTCGATCAAGCAGCACGGCATCATCAGCCCGCTGCTGGTTCGCCGCGATGGGCGCCGCTACGTATTGATCGCAGGTGAGCGCAGACTACGCGCCGCACGGGCTGTGGGATTGACCGAAGTGCCGGTGCTTTTGCGCAATAACGCCGATAATCCAGCCGTTCAGCTCGAGCTCGCCTTGGTCGAGAACCTGCAACGGACCGATCTCAACCCCATCGACGCGGCCCTCGGTTTCCAGCGACTCATCAGCCAATACGGTCATACCCAAGAGGCGGTGGCGCTGGCAGTGGGCAAAGAGCGCTCGACCATCGCCAACGCGGTGCGCCTGCTGAAACTGCCACAAGAGGTGCTCGATGCGGTGCGTGAAGGCGACCTCTCCGCAGGACATGCCCGCGCGCTGCTGCCGCTGGTTGGTCAGGTGCCGGCGCCGACGCTCGATGATGCGGTGCAGGCAGTTGGTAGCCTCAGTGTGCGCGGTGCCGAGGCCCTCGTCCGGCAGCTGCTCCGCGGCGAGACCGATCAGTTCGCCATCGACCGGCAGGCCCGCCTACAGGCGGCCACGCCCATCGCCGAGCGGCTCACCGAGCGGCTCTCGGCGGAGGTCAGCGTACGGCCACGCAAACAGGGCGGCGGCCGCATCGTGATCGACTACACGAACGCGGACGAACTGCAGCGCTTGGTTGCACAGCTAACAAGCGCGACCTGAAGACGCCGCCGCTTCGTACAGGCCGGGCCCAGTGTCGACCACCTCCATGAGGAGAGCGACTTTGGAGGTCGGGCCAGTTGGCGCCAAGCTCCCAATAAGATTCAGAACAAATCTCGGCCGCGCGGTTGCCGATGGGCCGCTTTGCCGCTACAGTCCCGCCCCCGCGCGACCTGAGCCGCCTCGTACAGCTCAATTTTCGCAAGGAAAACAGAAAGAAAGAGGTGCATCCCGCCTCTCAACCCTCAGTGCAGCGCGCCGCGGCCTCCCAACTGGGACCCTGCCCTCGCGCAAGGATCGACGATGAACGGATTGCTCGACCAGCTGACCATGGCGCCGCTCGCAGCTGGCGTCCTTGGTCTCATCTTGGCCACGGTCTTTTACTTCCGCGTCAAAGCGTTGCCGGAAGGTAACGAGACGATGAACATGATCGCGCGGTACATCCGCGAAGGCTCCATGGCCTTCCTCGCGCGTGAGTACAAGGTCCTCGCCGTGTACTCCCTCGTCGTCTTCGGCCTGCTCTTCTTGGCCTTCAAGGATCAAGGCACCGGCCTGCTCTCTGGCGGCTGCTTCGTCCTCGGCGCGTTCCTCTCACTGCTTAGCGGGTTTGTCGGCATGAAAGCCGCGACCTACGCCAACGTGCGCACCACGCAGGCTGCGCGCGAAGGCTCCAAGGCCAACGCCCTGCTCACCGCCCTAGATGGCGGCGCGGTCATGGGTCTGAGCGTCGCAGCGACCGCCCTGCTCGGTCTCGGCGGTCTGTACTACGTCTTCAAGAACGACGCGCACCTCGCTACGATCCTCCACAGTTTCGCCGTCGGTGCATCTTCCATCGCGCTTTTCGCCCGGATTGGCGGCGGTATTTACACCAAAGCAGCTGACGTCGGCTCCGACATCGCCGGTAAGGTCGTCGAAGGCATCCCCGAGGATGACCCCCGTAACCCCGGTGGTATCGCGGACAACGTCGGTGACAACGTGGGCGACGTCGCCGGTATGGGCGCTGACATCTACGAATCGCTGGTCGCTGCCATCGTCGCATCCATGGCCATCGCCATGACCGCCAAGGCCGACATCGTCGCCACGATCTTCGACAAGGTCCCCGAGGGCATCAGCCCGGTGGCCTTGGCCGTGACCTTGCCGCTGTTCCTCTCGGGCGTCGGCCTCCTGGTCTCCATCGTCTGCATCTTCATCGCCCGCGCCATGCGCAACAGCAACCCCTCCACCGTGCTCCGCGCAGCGCTCGTGGTGCCATCCATCGTCATGTTCGGTGTGGCCTTCATCATCATGCCGATGCTCGGCGTGAAGCAGGCCGTCACCTACGCGATTGGCGCTGGCGCCATCGGCGGCGCATTCATCGGCCTCATCACCGAGTACTACACCGCGTGGCGCCCGATCGAGAAGGTCGCTGAAGCCTCCAAGACCGGTGCCGGCACCGGCATCATCAGCGGTTTGGCTGTCGGTATGGAGAGCACGGTCGTCTCGCTGCTCATCGTCGCTGTTGTCGGATACGTCGCCAACGCCGTCATGCCCGAGGGCATGGGCATCTACGGTATCGCCATGAGCGCCGTCGGCATGCTCGCCGGCACCGCCATCGTCATGACGGTCGACGCCTACGGTCCCATCTCGGACAACGCCGGCGGCATCAGCGAAATGAGCGGCCTGGGCAAGGAAGTTCGCGACATCACCGACGAACTCGACTCTGTCGGTAACACCACCGCCGCGATCGGCAAGGGTTTCGCCATCGGGTCGGCCACGCTGACCGTGTTGAGCTTGTTCTCGGCGTTCATCCTCGAGGTCAACCACGTGCGCGTTGGCGCTGGCCTCGGTGAGTTGGTCTTGCGTCTCGACGATGCGCCCATCCTCATCGGTCTGCTGCTCGGCGCTTGCCTGCCC
>JAGSHB010000206.1 GCA_023954815.1 Myxococcales bacterium
TGGGCGTGGTGCTGAGCTGCAACGGCTTCGACATCATCGATCTTGGGGTCATGGTGCCGACGGCGCAGATTCTCAAGGCGGCGAGAGAACATGAGGTGGATATCATCGGGCTGAGCGGGCTGATCACGCCGAGCCTGCACGAGATGGTCCACGTGGCGGGTGAGATGGAGCGCCAAGGGCTGGACTTGCCGCTGCTCATCGGCGGGGCGACGACGTCCAAGGCCCACACCGCGCTGAAGGTCGAGCCCGCGTACAGCCAAGGGCCGGTGGTCCATGTGCTGGATGCGAGCCGGGCAGCCGGGGTGGTGAGCCGGCTGGTGTCCGAGAGCAAGCGGGACGCTTTTGTGGCCGAGGTGCGGGCCGATTTGGAGCGAGTGCGGACGCGGCGGCAGCAGCGCGCGCAGACCCGACTCGTGCCGCTTTTGACGGCGCAACAACGTGCCGTGCCCCTGTCGGACACCCGCGTGCCTGCGCCGAATCAGCCAGGGATCACCGAGCTGTCCGACGTGCCCCTAGGCGACCTCGTGGACACCATCGATTGGGGTCCGTTCTTCACCAGCTGGCAGCTAAACGCGCCATTTCCCGGGATTTTAGCGCATCCGCAGATGGGCGAGCAGGCGCGCAAGCTCTTCGATGACGCCCAGGCGATGCTAGCCAAAATCATCGATGAGAAGTGGCTGACGGCCAGCGCGGTGGTCGGGCTGTTTCCGGCGGCGCGGACCGGTGATGACGTGGAGATCTTTGGCCTCGACGACGCCGGCCAGCCAACCGATGGGCAGCAGGCCATGCTGCACTTCCTGCGGCAGCAGCGAGACAAGGCCAAGACTCGGTGTTTGGCAGATTTCATCGCGCCGAGAGACGGTGAGCAAGTGGACTGGCTGGGCGCTTTTGTGGTGACGGTGGGTCATGGCGTCGCCGAGCGGGCAGCGGCTTTCGAGGCGGACCACAACGACTACGACGCCATCCTACTCAAGGCCCTAGCGGACCGGTTGGCAGAGGCCTTTGCCGAGCGGCTTCACCAGCGGGTCCGTCGTGAGTTCTGGGGATATGCGCCGGATGAGCAATTGGATAACGACGGCCTCATCGCGATGAAGTACCAGGGCATTCGTCCGGCACCGGGCTACCCGGCCTGCCCTGATCACAGCGAAAAGCAGACCTTGTGGCGGCTACTCGATGCGGAGCGGCGGACGGGCGTAAGCCTGACGGAGAGCTGCGCGATGTGGCCGGCGGCGTCGGTGAGCGGTTGGTATTTTGGCCACCCGGATAGTCACTACTTTGGGTTGGGGCCGATCGACGCAAGTCAGGTCAGCGACTACGCGCGCCGCAAGGGGATGAGCATCACCGAAGCGAAACGTTGGCTTGCCGCGCATCTGTAGGTCACGCATCACAATCGACATTTGCGACGGAGATCTTGCGGCATCCATTTTGAGAGCATGTCTCTCTCCGCCGCGACGGTCAGGGGCTCTGGACGCCCGCAGCGGCGGTCGTGCTGCATGCCAAGGGGAATATTTGCGTCAAAATCTGGAAAATGCCTTTATTTGTTATCAGGTTGGCGAGAAATTGAGGGTATGAGGAGCCAATTGGATACGCACGCCCCTTCTAGGTTCTATGCCAACTCTCGGACAAGCGCGGCTTCGCGCCTCGAACGGCCTTCTGTGGCTTCGTGTCGCTTCTCGCTATCTCGACAAGAGCCTTGGGGAAGCTCGACTTCTGGGCTTGAGTTGGGGTTTTATGACCTCACGTTTCTTGACCCCTGACACCACAACGATCAGCCGCCAGCGTGAGGCGTGAGATCAGTTCGACCTACGAACAGGGCAAGCCACGGAGAATGAACCGATGAGGCGCGGCACAAATCCGCCCGCGAAGGACAAGATCTCAACGTCCCAAGTCACGGGCGAGCGCACCATCGGAGTGTCCAGCGTGTCTGAAAATGTTGAAGACTCGAGCCTTTCGGAAGGGACAGCGCTAGCAGTCCTAGTGCAGAGCCTTGCCATGTACGCACGCCAGCGGAACTACAGCGTCACAGAGATTTCGGCTGCGACCGGGCTGCCGGAGAAGGTATGGCGCAGTCGCTTTGGTTGGCGTCCAGCGAGCGCGGTGCCAGCGCTCCACAATCTGCTCGCGACGCGAGAGCCCAACGTTCCTCACAGCCTGCTGCTCGCTGCAGAAGTGCCGCTGTCGGCGTTCGGCCCCCTCGCGATCGCATCGTTTGCGGCGCCGAATCTCCGAGTTGCATACGGCATGCTCTGTCGATTTCGCGCGCTATTTACCAATCTGCTGCAAACTCAGCTCATTGCCCATGGCGACACGACGCACCTACAGCTGCGCCACCCTGCCGACGTGCTCGACGGAGGGGCTGCCGCGGAGATGGGGATGCTGCTGTTGGTCCGCATGATTCGCTCCGTGGTGAGCTTGAGCGGGCCGGTCGTGGCGCTGCATTTCTGTCATCAACCACGCGGCAGCGAGCCGGAGAAGACTCAGCAAGTGCTGGCAGATGCCATCGGCGTACCCGTGCACTTCGGCCGCGATGTGAACGCGATAGTGCTTCGCACGCAGGCGCTCGACGTACGTCTCAACACGAGCGGCAGCGTGGATATGGCCACTGCGGAGCAGCGCCTCATCGCCGCCGTGTCCGTCATCGACCCGTCATGGCGGGCAGAGACGCTGCGAGAGGCGGCGAGTGTGAGCGTCGCTCGCCAAGAATTTCTCCCGTCTGATCTGGCTCTCTCTCTGCGCCTGGGCCTGCGCGCTTTACAGCGTCGCGCGACGGCGCAAGGAACGACGGCGCGAGGCCTGATGGACGCAGCACGCAGAAGTCGAGCCGAAGTTTTGTTGTTGGAGTCAGAGTCTACGGTCGCGACGATTGCGGCAGAGTTGGGCTTCTCCGGTCCCCGCGCCTTCCGTCGGTTCTTTCTGCGGACGACAGGACAGACGCCGAGCGCCTATCGGACCACCGGAGGAGAGCGACGGGCGTGAGTTCGACGAACTCCCTTACACGGCTCACCGACACACGCAAATCGGCGCGACTGGTGATGCTCGTGCGGGCAGTCCGACGCCACTTGACGCGTCCCCGGCCCTGCTGGAGCACATCGAATCAGCTTCGCATCGCGCCGGATATGCTCAAGATCTGCCTGAGCTAGCTCGATGCGCGGAGAGCTTCCTCCGACATCCCAAGCTACCTACGGATGGCCACAAGTGTCGCGTTCGGTCCTCTTGAAGCTTGGACGCATGATCGTAAGGTGAAGTGTTCTGGTCCACGTTATTGACATGATAGCGGGTACCTCGACCGACTCTGAACGCCTCCCCGCTCTCGGATCTCATCATGCGCACCTTCAGCTGCTCTCCACATCTCGCCTGGGCACTTGCGATGTCTCTCACGGCCATCGCAGCCGGGTGCGGTGACGACTCACCCCAAGAGAGCGCGCACGATGTCACCGCTTTGGACGTGATGGCAGACGCGACGCTCCTCGCGGACGGTGCCGCAGACAGCGGCCAAGAGGACGTCTCAATTGGAGACGGGATGCCCTCTGCGGACGCCGGGCAAGAGGATGTCTCAATTGAGGACGGGATGCCTTCCGCGGACGCCGACCAGGAGGATATCTCCATCGACGGGACGACCTCCGCGGACGGTGAGATCCTGTGTGAAAAAGACGTGGATTGCGCTCCGCTCGCGTCGAGTTGCGTCACCGTCGCGTGCGGCGATGCCGGCACGTGTGTGAGCACTCAGCTCGCCGAGGGGGCCAAATGCACCGACGGAGACGCGTGCACGCCCAGCGATGGTTGCGGCGCCGACGGCGTGTGTCTGCCGGGCAAGGTCACGGACTGCGACGACAACAATCCTTGCACCACCGACACCTGCGATAAGGACAAGGGCTGCCAGCACATCTCAGGGGGGGCCGACTGTACGGACGGCGATGCCTGCACTGAAGGTGACGCCTGCAGTAATGGGCTCTGTGTGGCGGGCCCAGTCAAGGTCTGCGACGACGCCAACCCCTGCACCGATGATAGCTGCGACAAGACAGTTGGCTGCGCCAGCGTAGACAACACCACAGATTGTGATGACGGCGACAAATGCTCCGAAGGAGACACATGCGGCGATGGAAAGTGTGTCAGCGGCGAGGCTAAGGACTGCGACGACAAGAATCCGTGTACCACCGAAAGCTGCGACAAGGTCAAAGGCTGCGTGTTCACCGAAGTGACGAACGCTTGCGACGACGGCAACGCCTGTACCAGCGGGGATGCCTGCAAGAACGGCAAGTGTGTAGGTCAGGGCCTGCAGTGCGACGACAACAACGACTGCACGACCGACAGCTGCGCACTCAGCACGGGCTGTACGCACACCAACAACACCGTCGACTGCAGCGATGGCAGCGTCTGCACCCTGGGCGACAAGTGCGGCGATGGAAAGTGTGTCAGCGGCGAGGCAAAGAGCTGCGACGATGACAATCCGTGTACGACTGATGCGTGCGACAAGCTCAAGGGTTGCAGCAACACGTTCAACACAGCGGACTGCACCGACGGCAACGCCTGCACCGACAAAGACACCTGCGAGGGCGGACAGTGTAAGGGGACGAGCAAGGTCTGCGACGACAAGAATGCGTGCACCACAGACAGCTGCGACAAGGTCAAGGGATGTGTGTTCGGCCACCTGACGAAGGTTTGCGACGACGGCAACGCCTGTACGAGCGGGGATGCCTGCAAGAGCGGCAAGTGTGTCGGTCAGGGACTGCAGTGCGACGACAACAACGCATGCACGACCGACAGCTGCGCACTCGGCAAGGGCTGCTCCTATACCAACAACACCGTCGACTGCAGCGATGGCAGCGCGTGCACGCTGGGCGACAAGTGCGGCGATGGGAAGTGTGTCAGCGGCTCGGCCAAGAACTGCGACGACAAGAACGTGTGCACCACCGACAGCTGCGACAAGGTCAAGGGCTGCATCAGCACGAACAACACGGAGCCCTGTAGCGACGGGAGCGCTTGCACGCTCAAAGACGCCTGCGCATCGGGCAAGTGTGAGAGCGGCCCGAAGGTCAATTGCTCAGATGGCAACTCGTGTACCACCGATAGCTGCCACCCATTGAAGAAAGGGTGCGTGTTCACCCATACGACCGCTCCCTGTAGTGACGGCAATGCCTGCACGCTCAATGACAAATGCGGGGCGGGCAAATGTGAGGCGGGGAGCGCTAAGAGCTGTGATGACGCGAACGCCTGCACCGCTGATTCGTGCGACGCCAAGACGGGCCAGTGTGCCAACAAACCCATCCCGGGCTGCTGCAAGGTCGACGGAGATTGCAACGACTTCAACCTGTGCACGACCGACAAGTGTGCGAAGAGCAAGTGCACGGCGGCTCCCACCAACGACGGCATGGTCTGCGCCACCGGCAAGCTCTGCGGCTCTGGCACTTGCGTTGCTCCGGCCAAAGGTTGGGCGAAGAAGCTCGCCGCAAACGGGTATGGTCGCTTCTTCTGTGCGCTGCTCAACAGCGGCAAGGTGGCCTGCTGGGGCGCCAATAACCAGGGCCAGATTGGCAACGGCACCGGTGGCTACTCAGGTAGCAAGGTCACCAAACCCACCAAGGTAGTTGGGATCGACAAGGCTATCGACGTCGGCGCTGGCTACGACCATGCCTGTGCGGTGAAGTCTGACGGCACAGTCTGGTGTTGGGGTGACAACTCTGAATACAACCTTGGCAACGGCACCAACAAGGACGCCAAGAAGCCCGTGCTGCTCAAGGGGGTGACCGGCGCCACGGCGGTGGCTTGTGGCGACGGCTTCACCTGTGTCCTCACCAAACTCGGCGAAGTCTGGTGTCTAGGCACCCGCTACCAGGGCGAAGTCGGCGACGGTACCGTCGGTAACTTCATTGACATCAAGGTGCCGACCAAGATCAAGGATTTCGGTGAGGTGATCGCGCTTGACTCAGGAGAGGAGCATATCTGTGCCCTGACGAAGCAACGAAAGGTCTACTGTTGGGGGAGCAATTACGATGCCGAGACCGCAGACCTGACGACCACGCGAATTGGCACGCCGACCCTGCGCTCCGATGTAGCGAACGGCGTGTCGGTGGGGATGGGCGGGGCCACCAGTTGCGCTGCCGACACGGACGGTAAGGCCTTCTGCTGGGGCCGCAACGATTACGGCCAGACAGGGAGCGGCACCAAGGGTGAAGACGTACGCAAGGCTGTGCAGGTCCAGGGCTTTGCCGGCGCTATCGCGCTCGCTGGCGGCGTCTTCCACGGCGTTGGCTTGACCATGCAAGGCACGGCGATGACCTGGGGGCGCAATTACAATGGACAGCTCGCCGACGGCAGCAAGACCGACCGACTCCTGCCGAGCACGGTCTACCAGCCTACGAAGCTCATACAGGTCGAAGCCAACAGCTACGCCACTTGTCTACTTCGGCAGGACGGTGGGGTGTGGTGTGCAGGCCAAAACGGGCACGGTCAACTCGGCAACGGCACCACAAGCACAAGCACTGTTCTCACCCCGGTGCTGTCAGGCGCCTGTACCGCAAACAGCCAGTGCGACGATGGCAACCTCTGCACCAAGGACATCTGCGACACCAAGACGGGGAACTGCCTCAAGCCTTCCTCCACGTCTACCTGCGATGACAATAACCCGTGCACCGACGACCCGTGCGACCCGCTCAAGGGGTGCGGTAAGAAGCTCTTCAACAACAAGCCCTGCGACGACGGCACCGTCTGCACCGCCAAAGACGCCTGCAATGACCTCGGAAAGTGTGCTGGCGTGAAGGTCAAGTGCGACGATAGCGACTCGTGTACCACCGACTCCTGCGACGCCAAGCTAGGCTGCGCTCACAAGGCGATCCCAAACTGCTTTCCCCCCTGCAAGAGCGATGTGGATTGTGAGTACGACAGCGGGTGTTCTACCCCCAACTGTGTCGACAACAAGTGTAAAAACAAGAATGTGAACGAAGGATTGGTCTGTGCTACCGGGCAGGTGTGTGCCACCGGAAAGTGCACCGCGCCGGGCACAGGTTGGGCGAAAAAACTAGCGGGCAATTCCTACGGCAACTTCTTCTGCGCGCTGCTCAACAGCGGCAAGGTGGCTTGCTGGGGCGACAATACTCAGGGCCAGATCGGCAATGGCAAAGCCGGCTCCGGGCAGGTGGCGCTGACACCGTCCGTCGTTCCGAAGCTCGACAACGTCATCGATGTTGCCACGGGTGCCAACCACACCTGCGTCGTAAAGCTCAATGGAACCGTCTGGTGTTGGGGCGACGGCTTCTTGTTTCAGCTCGGAAACGGCGGACAACAAGACAGCAGGAAACCGGTGCAGTTCAAGGGCGTGACTGGTGCTACGGCCGTCGCTGCCGGCGACCGCTTCACCTGTGCGCTCACTTCTACAGGAACCGTCTGGTGCGCGGGCGACAATCGATTCGGCGCTTGCGGTGATGGAACGGTCGACGGCTTCTACGTCAAGACACCCAAGCAAGTCAAAGGGTTGAGCGACGTGGTCGCCCTGGACGCTGGCGAGGGGCAAGTCTGCGCGCGTCGCAGTGATAACAAGGTCCTATGCTGGGGTAGCAACTACGACAAAGAGTCGGTCCAGGGCTCCGCCAAGAAGTACGGCACACCGACCTTGCGGACCGACCTAGGCGCCATGCGGTCGCTGGGCTTGGGTGCGGCCCACAGCTGCGCGACTTCCACTGGCGGCAAGGCGTTCTGTTGGGGCTACAACTACTACGGCGGCGTTGGCAACGGCACCCAGGGCTCAGACGTGGCAAAGGCTGCAGAGGTCGTCAACTTTGCGGCGGGCGTACAGATCGCTGGCGGCTTCTACCACACGGTCGGCCTGCGAAGCGACGGAACGGCCATGAGCTGGGGGCGCAATAACACCGGTCAGCTGGGTGACGGAAGCAAGACCTCTCGGAACAAGCCTGGCGCAGTCGGTCATCTGACAAAGGTCACGCAGGTTGAGGCCAACCGGTTCGCTACCTGCCTGCTGCGCCAAGACGGAGGTGTTTGGTGCGCTGGTCGCAACGACTACGGGCAACTGGGCAATGGCACCAAAGGTTCGAGTTTGATCGGCAACGCTCCGCTGCCCGTCAAGACCGGTACTTGTACATCGAACGCCATGTGCGACGACGGCAACGCGTGCACAAAGGACGTCTGCAGCCTCACAAGCGGCAACTGCACCATCACCAAGATAAGCTGCGAGGATGACAACGTGTGCACCGACGACCCGTGCCTGCCTGAGAGCGGCTGTGGCAAGAAGATCTTCACGACGAAGCCGTGCTCCGATGGGACTCTTTGCACGCTGTCGGACAAGTGCGATGGCGCCGGAAAGTGCGCGGGTGCCAGCTTGAATTGCGATGACGGCGATCAGTGCACGGTTGACTCGTGTGACACGAAGCTGGGCTGCCTCCACAAGGTGACCGCAACCTGCAGCTGCAAGGTCGATGGCGACTGTAACGACGGCAACTACTGCACCGCTGAGACCTGTAGTAGCGGCAAGTGTGTCTTCAACAATACCCACAATAAAAGAGTCTGCGGCGAGGCTTCTACCTGTGGCGCCGGCGTATGCTCGCTGATGGGAACGGGCTGGGGCAGCAAGCTCTTCGCCGGTGGCACCTCCGAGCACTTCTGCGCTACCCGCCCCGACAAGAGCTTGTGGTGCTGGGGCCGGAACTCGGACGGCCAGATTGGCAACGGTAATACAAAGCACGCACCGGTGCCCTACAAAGTGGCTGCGGCGGGCGCGGTCATCGATGTGGCTGTCGGCGCTGGCCATACCTGCGCGGTCAAGACCGACAAGACACTGGCCTGCTGGGGGCGCAATACCAGCGGTGCCGTGGGCACTGGCACCAAAACCTCCTCCGACGTGCTGACGCCTCAGGTCGTCAAGGGGGTTGGCGCCGTGGTCAAGGTAGTCGCGGGAGCCGACTTCACGTGCGCCCTTCGGCTCGACCAGACGGTCTGGTGCTGGGGGCTCAACGGCGACGCTCAGCTCGGCCGCGGGTACAAGGGTGGCAGTCAGGTTCACCCTGCCGAAGTGCCCGGCCTCGGCGGCGTGGTCGACTTGGACGCTGGCTACGCTCACGTCTGCGCGCTTGACACCGCCGGCGTGATGTCCTGTTGGGGTCGCAATGTATACCGGCAGTCCGCCCCCGCCGGCAGCACAGGCCTGGACGTCTTGAAACCGACGCCTGTCACACTGATGAGCAATATAAGCGCGATCAAGATCGGCAGGAATACCACTTGCGGTCTCAACAACCTCGGCAAACTCAAGTGTTTCGGCGATAACTCCAACCGTCAGCGCGGCGACCCGCTCTCAATCCCCAACCTAAATGACAAGAAGGTGAGCACAGCGAAACTACCCACGGTGGCTGATGCTGAGATGGGGGGCGACCATGGTGTGGCGGTGACGCCGACAGGTGTGGTCTACGCATGGGGAGCCAACCAAGTGGGTCAACTCGGCGTCGGCAAGAAGACCAAAGACGACTATGCAACGCCGGTCAAGGTCGCCACCGGCGTCGTCCAAGTTGAAGCGTCGGGCAGCAACACGTGTCTGCTGCGTAACAATGGTTCGGTCGCCTGCACTGGCTACGGGTACTACGGAGCTCTTGGCAACGGCACTGTCGGGAAGAGCACAACCAAAGCGTCGTTCGGTCAGGTGGTGGGAACGCTCATCAAGTAGGCCCGCTGCAGACGAAGGGGAACAGGGCCGACTACGCCCCAGCTCGCCAGGGCTCATCATCCTCATTGTCGGGGGCTGCTTCGTCCCAAGGGTCACAAGGAACGCCGGTGTTAAGACCGCACTGCGCGCCCTACACCACCGAAGACGCGAACTGCCTACAAGCGCCCCACAGGGCCTGCAAATGCCAGGGCCACCTCATATGCCTTGCCCCCGTCCAATCCGCCATAGCGTCCTCCCTCGGCCAGTCGTTGACCGTCATGAACAGAGAGTCCGCCGGGGGATTGAATCCGGCGGTGGGCCCGCAACAATTGCGCGTGTCGTTGAGATGGACTCCATGTGAA
>JAGSHB010000135.1 GCA_023954815.1 Myxococcales bacterium
GCTGGGGTAATGGCCGAGCTCGCCGTGCACATCGGCGACCGGGTGGTGCTCACGGCGACGCGGGCGGATGGCGAGGTGGGCCGTGCGCTCTTGTTGGTCAAAGGGGTCATCAAGACGGGGAGTAAAGATCTCGACAAGGTCATCGCGCTGACCAACCTCAAGGGCGCGCGCCACGCCATCGGTCTGACCGGCGACCAGGTGCACGAGCTGGGGCTGGTGGCCGACCCAGAGACGGCATCGGAAGGTATTCAAACGGGAGCGCTTGCGGCGCTGAAAGCCTGGGATCTCGGTCAAAAAGCGCCCAAGCCGCCAGCGCGTGAGGTCCTGACTTGGCAGGAGGCCATGCCCGAAATCGTCGGTTTCATCGAGATCGACGACGCGTTTAACTACGTCTACCTCATCGTGCTCTTTGTCATCGTCGCCTTCGCAATCGCCAATAGTTTCCTGATGGTGGTGATGGAGCGTGTGCGGGAGTTCGGTCTGCTGAGCGCGCTCGGGCTGACAGGGCCGCGCATCGCCCAGCTGCTGCTGCTGGAGACTTTGGTGCTGACGCTGGTGTCGCTGACGGTCGGCTTTATCCTTGGATTTTCGGGCCATTTGGCGATGCAGCACTGGGGAATCAACGTCGCGGAGATGTACGGCATGGAGCTGGGCGTGGGCGATGTATCCCTGGCGGATCTGATTTTGCGCAGTGAGTTGCGGCCCCACAAGTGGCTCATCGCGACCGCTGGCGCTGGCTCCTTGGTGATGCTGAGCGCCCTGTACCCGGCCTGGCGCGCGACTCGCATGGCGCCGGCCGAAGCGATGCGATTTTACGACTGACGAACCGCGCTAGCCAAGCCCACGTGTTGAATCGACGGGAGAGACCGATGACTGCATTGATCGAAGTTCGCAATGTGCACCGCACCTATCAGCAGGGAGATATCGACGTCCATGCCCTGCGCGGGGTGACGCTACAGGTCGAGGCGGGCGAGTTTAGCGCGCTGGCTGGGCCATCAGGGTCGGGCAAGACCACCCTCTTGAACATGATTGGCTGCCTCGACCGGCCGACGCAGGGGGACGTCAGCATCGCCGGGGACGTCATCTCGGCCATGACAGGCAGTGACGCGGCGAACTATCGGCTGGCCAACATCGGCTTCGTGTTTCAGGCCTACAACCTGATTCCGGTGCTAACAGCGCGTGAGAATGCCGAGTTCATCTTACAGCTGCGCGGTGTACCGCCGGCAGAGCGCAAGGCCATCGTGATGCCGCTGCTCGAGCGGGTCGGGCTGGGGGCGATGGCCGAACGGCGGCCCCATGAGCTGAGCGGCGGCCAGCAACAGCGGGTAGCGGTGGTGCGCGCCCTGGCGGCCAAGCCGCGGTTGGTGCTGGCCGATGAGCCGACCGCCAACCTCGACGCTGAGACCAGCGAGGCGCTGTTGGACTTGATGCTGGAGCTCAACCAAGAGCTGGGGGTGACCTTCGTGTTTTCCACCCACGACCAGCAGGTCATCAGTCGTTGCCGCAGGGTCATCTCGCTGCGGAGTGGTCAGGTCGTGGCATGACGCCGATGCGCCCAAAGCCCCAGCCTCACGCGGTCGTTCGCAAAGCCACTTTGGCCCTGGCGACCCTATTTGTCGGGGTGGTTTGCGCTCATTCGGCTCAGGCTGCGGAGATTTTTGACCATCAGGGCAAGCGGCTCGTGGTGTCGGGCTATGCCCAGCAGGCCACCGGCGTGACTCACCTGCCGTGGGCGAACGATGGCGCGGCCAAGGGTGTGGTGCCGGCCGATAGCGCGTTTCAGGGCGGTACGCTGCGGGTTCGTTGGGGGCTCGATTGGGGCGAGAGTGTGCGCCTCGATGTACACAACCGCCTGCTGTGGAACCTGACGGCGCCGTCAAGCAACGCTGGGATGGGCTCGCTCATCGGTGTCGGTACGAGCGCGCCGCCCAAGCGGTGGCTGGATCTCGATACGGAGCTGGTCAGCGGTGAAGGCTTCGCCGTGCAGCACGACCTGGATCGCCTGCAACTATCGGTGCAGACCAAGCTCGCCGACCTCAAGATTGGACGCCAAGCGGTGACCTGGGGCTTCACCTCGCTCATTCCGGTGGCCGACATCTGGGTGCAACAGAGCCCGTTTGAGCTGGATCGCGTGGAAAAACGCGGTGTCGATGCGCTGCGGGCGCTGATGTATCCAACGGACAACCTGGAGCTCGATGTGGTCGTGGCAGACCGGGGCACCTGGGCGGATTTGTCGGCTGGCGCGCGACTCGGCTACGGCGGCGAACACATCGAGGCCTACGCAGCGCTGGCCAAGCAGTGGCGCGACCTGTGGCTGGCCGGCGGCATCACCTGGCTGGTGGACGTCTACAAGGTGCGGGCAGAGGTGACCCAGACGGCATCCCTCGATGACATTGACCTGTCGACCGATGGTGTGCGCGGCACGCTGGGAATCGATCGCATCGGCAGTGAGGTGAGCGTCAGCTGCGAGCTGTCCTTCAACGGACCCGGCGCAAAGACGACTGGCGGCTACATGGCTGCATTTTCTTCGCCGAATCTCCAGCGCGGCACGGCCTATTTTGTCGGGCGCTGGTACGGCGCGGCCATGGTCAACTGGCAAGCCAATGATGTGTGGACCGTCTCTGGCACAGCCATGGCCAATCTCGCGGACAAGTCGACGTTGCTCGCCGGCAGTGTGGCGTGGAGCGTAGGCGAAAGCGCCAACCTGATGGCGTCGGTCTATGGCGGCGTGGGCGATGCGCCAGATTTTGCTGCCGCTGGTGGTCCTGCGTTGGGCAGTGAGTTTGGTACGTACGGCGTCGTGGGGCTCATGCAGGCGATCGTGCACTTCTAGGCCGCGAATGCGGGTCGAAAGCGCAACTTCGGCTTGGCTGTCCGACTCGTGCGAAATACGCAACAATATGTTCTATATTTGTCTATTGTGCCCATTTCTGCACGCCTTATCGTGGGGGAGCAAACAGACTATGGAGTACACGTCATGAACCAGCTCTTCGACGCCCTGAAAATTGGTGACCACACAGCCAAGAACCGCGTATTTATGGCCCCTATGACCCGCGGGCGTGCGACCGCCGAGGGCATACCGCTGCCCCACATGGCCACGTACTACGCCCAGCGCGCGACCGGTGGGTTGCTCATCACCGAAGCCACGGCGGTGTCGGCGCAGGGGGTGGGCTGGGTCAACGCACCGCGGATCGACAGTGAGGAGGCCATCGCCGCCTGGCGCCCCGTGACCGATGCTGTGCACGAAGAAGGCGGGCTAATCTTCTTGCAGCTCTGGCATTTGGGCCGTGTCTCGCACCCTGATTTTCTCGGCGGAGAGCTGCCCGTGGGTCCTTCGGCCATCACCGCGGCGGGCGAGTCTCATACGCCGCTCGGCAAGAAACCGTATGTCGAGCCACGGGCGCTCGACGCCAGTGAGCTGCCCGGAATCGTCGCCGACTACGCAAACGGCGCGAAGAACGCCATCGCCGCAGGATTCGATGGTGTCGAGATTCATGGCGCCAACGGCTACCTCATCGACCAATTCCTCAAGGATGGCTCGAACCAGCGAGACGATGACTTCGGCGGCAGCATCGCAAATCGGTGGCGCTTTCCGTTGCAGGTGGTGGACGCGGTCGCAGCTGCCATCGGGGCTGAGCGCACGGGACTGCGACTGTCGCCGACCGGTAGCTACAACGGTATGAGCGACACCGACCCCGTCGCGCTCTACGCCCACGGCGCGCCTGAGTTGGATAAGCGAAACCTCGCCTTCGTGCACGTAGTGGAGCACGTGCCAGGTCACATGTTCGCCACGCCCGGTGCGCCTGCCGTCGCGCCAACCATCCGCGCATCGTTGCGTGCACCCCTCATTTTGAATGGCGGTTTCGACCGAGAGACGGGGAACGCGGCCATCGCAGAGGACCGCGCCGATGCCATCGCCTTTGGCACGCCGTTCCTAGCCAATCCTGATCTTGTGGCCCGCCTCTCTGCGGGTTCAGCGCTCAACCAGCCTGACTTCATGACCCTCTACACGCCAGGCGAAAAGGGCTACACGGACTACCCGACGCTGGGCTAAGGTCGGCGACGCCATCTGCCAACGAAAGCCCTTTGCTTTCGTGGCCTGTGGCGACACTTCTCCACCTCTCACCCATTGCGAGCCAACCTACGCCGCCACGGTCGAGGTATCGCTGCAAGGTGTCTGCGCCCGCTGAGGCCTCCCAACTCTCCGACCACGGGAAACACCATGCGCTCCATGATTGACGCGACTCCGACCGACGAGGAGCAAAATCACTGGCAGACCCTCCGCACCCTGTCAGGGCACCTGTGGCCTGGGGACCGCAAAGACCTACAGCTTCGCGTCATCGTTGCGCTCGTCTGCCTGGTCGGCGCCCGTCTGGTGAGCGTCTACATCCCCGTCATCTACAAGGACGCGGTCGATGCGTTGAGCCCCAAAGACATGGCGCTGGTGTTGCCATTGGCGGTCATCGTCTCGTACGGGCTGGCGCGCTTATCGACTACAATCCTGGGGGAATTGCGCGATTTCGTCTTTGTCCGCGTCTCCCAGCATGCCCAGCGCGGCGTGGCGCTCAATACCTTCAAACACCTCCACCATCTGTCGCTGCGCTTTCACCTCGACCGACAGACGGGTGGCCTGTCGCGGGTCATCGAACGGGCCCTACGCGGCATGCAGTTTGTCCTGAGCTTCATGCTGTTCAACATCCTGCCAACGATGATTGAGCTGGTGCTGGTGATGGCGATCCTCTCGTATTACTTCGACTATCGCTATCCCATCGTCACCGGTTCGACGGTGGTCATCTACATCGCGTTCACCTTCATCGTGACGGAGTGGCGACTCAAGTTTCGCAAGGAGATGAACGACAAGGACTCGGCAGCCAACACCAAGGCCATCGACAGCCTGCTGAACTTCGAGACGGTCAAGTACTTCAGCAACGAAAACCACGAGTACGCGCGCTACGACGCATCGCTGGCCGGCTATGAATCCGCGGCGGTCAAGAGCCAGCGCTCACTGTCGATTCTCAACGTGGGCCAAGCCACCATCATCAGCGCCGGGGTTGTGATCTTGATGTACATGGCGGCGTCGGGCGTCGTGGCTGGCGACCTGTCCATCGGCGACTTTGTGATGGCGAACACCTACATGATGCAGCTGTTTATGCCGTTGAACTTCCTGGGGTTTGTCTATCGCGAGATGAAGCGGGGATTCATCGATATGGACAAGCTCTTCGAGCTGCTGCACGTCGACGCTGAGGTGCAAGACGCCCCGGAAAGTGAGGGGTTAGCGGTCGACGGCGGGCGGATTGAGTTCGACCACGTGACGTTCGCCTACAACGACGACCGCACGATTTTGGATGATGTGTCGTTCGTGGCCGAGGCCGGGCAGACAGTGGCGATTGTGGGGCCGTCGGGCAGTGGCAAGTCGACTGTGGCGCGGCTGCTGTTTCGATTTTACGACCCACAGGGCGGCGCGATTCGCATCGACGGGCAGGACCTGAAATCGGTGACCCAGGCCTCGGTCCGCAGCAACATCGGTGTGGTGCCGCAGGACACGGTGCTGTTCAACGACTCGATTGGCTACAACATCGAGTATGGGCGGCCCGGTGCGTCGGAGGAGGAGATCGCGCATGCAGCTAAAATGGCGCAAATTCAGGGTTTCATCGCGGATTTGAGCGAGGGGTTCGATACGCCGGTCGGTGAGCGTGGGCTGAAGTTGTCAGGCGGAGAGAAGCAGCGCGTGGCCATTGCGCGGACGATTTTGAAGGACCCGCCGATTCTGATTTTGGATGAGGCGACGTCGGCGCTCGATACCCACACCGAGCAGGAGATTCAGCAGTCGCTTGATGAGGTTTCGCGCGGGCGGACGACGGTGGTCGTAGCGCATCGGCTTTCGACGATTGTGGATGCTGATCTCATCTTGGTGCTCGATGGCGGCAGGATTGTTGAGCAGGGGACGCACGCCGAGCTTGTGGCCGCCGCCGGCGCCTACTTTTCGATGTGGCATCAGCAGCAGCGAGTGCAGGAAGTTCAGGCGCAACTCCGTGAGATCGCTTAGCCGACCGACCGCGATGGGACGATTCGCCAAAAAAATTGGGGCCTCCCCGAGCAGACCGAAACAGCAAAAAAGCCGCACCGGCCCACGAACCGCCATAGCCGTCCTGACCGCCTTACGGCAGCCTCCGGCCCAGCCTTCGTGCACGAAGCGTCTGCGTCCAGCAGCTCCGAGGACCCGCGATGCTCCGCCGGGTCGCCTCAGAAAGGAGCAATGTCCATGCCAACCCGCCCACCGCGAGAAACAACACCACTTTCCAAGTAACTCAAGGCAGATACGACCCCCTTCCCGCCATCTCCATCTCCAGCAAACAGTCCCAAACAAGTCCCAAACAAGTCCCAAACAAGTCCCAAACAAGTCCCGAACGGGACCCCGAGCCCCAAGGAGCCGCCCCAAGAACCCGCGGCCAGCTCACCACCACCCCGCAAAAGCCTCATCCACACCCCAACCAAACCGCCCCGCCCCCCTGCCCCACTGGCTCTTTGCCGCCTCATGACCAAGCCTCAGCGCAACTTCAACAGGCGCCCGCGTCCTCTCAATCCGCCGGCGACGAAAAAATCCACCGTCGCACGCTGAATCAACCGCAGGCTCACCCGTTGCAAGAGGCCACACACTCGGAGCTGTCATGAACACACGCAAAATCGCCGCCATCTTGGTCATCGCTGGCCTATGTGCCGCCGCCTCGCCCGCTTTCGCCGCCGAACTGGTCTGGTCCTGGAAAAAGGGCAGCACCCACCGCTACCGCGCCCAGTCCAAGCAGACCATGCGCATGAACGCCGGCGGGATGAAGATCAACGCCAAGGCCAACATCGACGCCACCTATGCCATCGTCGTTGGCAACGTCTCCCCCGACGGCACGGCTCACGCGCAGCTCGTCATTGAGAAGTTCACGGTCAAAGACGGACGCGGCCGCCTCATCGCTGGCTTGTCGTCATTGCCGCCCAAAGCGCTCTCAAACGCCGTAGATATCGACCGAAAGGGCCGATTCGTCTTCAAGGACATCTTCTATCTGATGGTCTACGACAGCGGCGAGTCGCTCCTGGTCTCGGGCAAAGTCGGCCCCAACGGCGGCTCCGCTAGCGCCAGCGCCGGTGGTCAGAAGGTCACGGTGTGGGCCAAATTCAACCCCAAGACGGGCAAGCTGAGCAGCGGCTACAGCGTCAAGACCATGGCTCGCAAGAAACGCACCGTCTCCATTCGCACCGGCGGTCGTCGGGTCGATGTGGTGCCGAAGCAGTTCATGGAGATGCTGCGGCTGCCCGATGGCGCTGTGAACCAGGGCGATGAGGTCAAGGCTCGCATCGCGGACTGGCAGTTCAACACCAAGATCACGAAGGTCACCAAGAAGACCGCTAGCTACGCCGTCACGATCCGCACGCCGGGCGATGGCACAGGCATGAACAAGCCGGGCGCGAAGGTCAAAGTGAAGACCCGCGGGGGCACGGCGACCATGGGTGGTGGCATGATGGGCGGGATGCCCAAAGGGATGGCCGGCATGATGGGCGGGATACCCAAAGGCGCCATGGGCGGCGGGATGCCCAAGGGTGCGATGATGGGTGGTGCCCCCAAAGGTGCTGGTGCTCGCGCCGGCGCGCCAAGTGGCATGCCTGCTCTCAAGATGACGGGGGACTTCACCGCCCGCCACAATCTTCGCAAGGGTGTGATGACCGGCATTCAAGGTCGGATCAGCACCTCGCAGCACACTGGCGGCATGGGCATGATGGGTGGGTCGACGATCGACACCGTCACCGACCTCGTGCTGTCGCGCCTCAAGTAGCCTATAGCGCCCGGTTATCTCCTTATCTTCTGTCTGGCGCGGGGCTCAACCCGCCGCCCATTTGGCGCAAACGCGCTGATTTTGCGGTCCGTCGCTCCGATAATCGACTGTTGTCAGACTCGTGCGGGTCCTGCGTCTCTCTTGTGTGTCCTCCGCCCCCGAGGATGACGCAGGAGAAGTGATGAGATCCCCCAAGTACCAAAGAAGTAAACCGCGTTCCGCTGCCCCCATCTTGGAGGTGCAAGCCTGGGATGAGAAGGCTGGCTGGCATGAGAGTGGAACACGCCGTTCTAAGCCCAAGGTGAAGTCCCTCGTGCAGATCGACGCGGTGACGTCATCGAGCCAGACGACGAAGGTCATCGTCACCTTGTTGGTCGCCGCAGGGCTGTTGGTCGCGCTCATCTAGCGAGCTCAAATGGGCTGAAAGCGTGACCGAACGGCCTGAACAGCGTTGAACACGCCATCCGCAGAGTTCAATCGCCGATGGACGCGGGCGTTTCGGCTTGTTTGGGGCCCAGTGCAACGGTAGCGTGTCGGTACGTCGCTGCTCCCGCCATCCGCGCCGAGGCTCCCATGCACCATCTCCGCTGTCTCCCTTTGATGCTTCTGCTCGCGCTGGGGCTCTCGTCCTGTGGCACATCCGAGGATCCGGGTGGGTCCACGCAAGACGTCGGCAACATTCCTTTTTCAAACTTCGACGCGTTCATCGCTGATGCGAGCGCGGTCACGGACAGCCTCGGCGGCGCAACCGACACAGGCGAGCTGACCGACGTGAAGGCGACGGGCGATTCGGCGAGCGCCGCTGACGCGTGCAAATCCGACGACGCGACGTGTGACGGCGTCGACGATGACTGCGACGGCGAGACGGACGAAGACGCCGCGAGCGGCGAGTGCGACGACGACAACGTCTGCACGATCGACGACTGTCACGCTACGAGTCACACCTGCACCCACGCCCCAAACGATGGCAGCTGCGACGACGGCAATGCGTGCACGACCGGCGACGCCTGCAAGGACAAGGCCTGCGTTCCCGGCTCAGCCAAGACCTGTACGGCAGCGGGGGCCTGCAAAATCAGCGCGTGCGACGCGAAGACCGGGCAATGCACCGAGAGCGCGACCAAGGACGGCGCGGGATGCGACGATGGGGACCCGTGCACCGAAAAGGATGCGTGCCAATCCGGCGTTTGCGCGGCGGGTGAGGCGAAGGACTGCAAGTCGGACAACCCGTGCCTCGTGGCGAGCTGCGATGCGCAGACCGGTGCCTGCACCACGGCTCCCGCAGGCAACGGCAGCGCCTGTGATGACGGCGACAAGTGCACGTCCAATGACACGTGCAAAGCGGGACAGTGCGCCGGAACGACGACCGACTGCGACGACAAAAACCCCTGCACAACAAACGCGTGCAAACCCGCCGAGGGCTGCACATCTACCCCCAACACCGCCGCGTGCGACGACGGCGACGCCTGCACAGACAAGGATGCCTGCGCGGCAGGTAAATGCACCGCTGGCACACCGAAGATCTGCGACGACAGCAAGCCGTGCACTAAGGACAGCTGCGACAAGGCTGCGGGCGCTTGCAAGCATGATGGCGCCGCGATGAAGGGCCAGGTCTGCAGCGACGGCAGCAAGTGCACGCTCACCGATACCTGCGACGACCAAGGAAAGTGCTTGCCCGGCAAAGCCAAACCCTGCAGTGACGGCAAGCCGTGCACCGAGGACAACTGTGATGGCGCCACCGGCGCTTGTAAGCATCCGCTGGCGAAGTCCGGCACCGTCTGCGATGACGGCAGCTACTGCACCATCGGGGATAGCTGTGATGGCAAGGGTGAGTGCCAGAGTGGCAAGCCGGTGCCCTGCTCCGACAACAATCCCTGCACCGTTGACGGTTGCGACGGCAAGACCGGCAAATGCAAGTTCCAGAATTTCCCTGATGGCGTGGCTTGTAACGATGGTGATCCGTGCACCGTCGGCGACGCGTGCAAGGCCGCCAAGTGCGCATCCGGCATGCCCAAGGCCTGCAATGACGGCAACGTCTGCACCCTGAACGCGTGTGATAAGAACAGCGGCAACTGCACCACCAAGTCGCTGACTGGCCCATGTTCGGACAGCAACGCTTGTACGCTCGATGAAGTGTGCACCGGCGGCGCATGCAAGTCCGTTCAGGCGGGCACCACGCGCACGATTATCGGCACCGGATCGGCGGGATTCACCAACGGCGCGGCAAAGTCTGCACGCGTCTACAACCCCATCGGCCTCGACACAGCGCGCGACGGCCGTGTCTTTGTCGCCGATCGCAGAAACCACCGAATCCGCGTGTTTACACCCGCGACCAAGGGCGATGACGGGCTCGGCACCATCGCTACATTCGCCGGCTCAGGAAGCATTGGATCCACCAATGGCGCGGGCACCTCGGCGCGGTTCTACTACCCCTACGATGTGGCCTGGCACGAAGCCAGCAAGACGCTTTACGTGGCCGATCGCAGCAACCAACGGATCCGAAAAATCACCGGAAATACAGGGTCTAGGACGGTCTACACACTCGCAGGCGGCAGTGGTGGCTTCGCTGATGGTGCGGGCACATCAGCGCGGTTTAGCTCTCCAGAGGGCGTGGCTGTCAGCGCCGCGGGCGTCGTGTATGTGGCCGATACGTACAACCACCGCATTCGTCGGATCACCCCCAATGGCGTGGTCACCACCCTGGCAGGTACCGGATCGGCCGGATTCACCAACGGGCTGGGGGCGAAGGCTCGCTTCTATTATCCGCGCGGCTTAACGGTGCAGCTCGACGGCAGCGTGTTGGTGGCCGATACCAACAACCATCGCATTCGCCGGGTGCGAACGGACGGGGTCGTATCGACTTTCGCCGGGTCGGGCAGCACGGGATTGCTCGACGGTTCGGTGTCCTCCGCCAGATTCTACTATCCCTACGACGTGACAGTGGGCCCAGGCTCGAGCGTCTACGTCGCCGACACGAGCAATCGCCGCATTCGCAAAATCGCCGCCGGCAAGGTCACTACCTTCAGCGGTAGCGGCAGCTCGGGATACCTGGATGGCCCTCCGAAGACGGCACGCTTTTCATCTGCCTACGGTATCGCCGTGGACGTCAAAGGGCGCCCATGGGTCAGCGACTACAGCTACCACCGCGTCCGCCGCCTGAGTGTGCCCATCGCCGCCTGCGACGACCGCAATCCCTGCACCGCCGACAAGTGCAGCCCCAGCTCAGGATGCGCTTTTGCGGTCATGAAGCCCGGATCGGGCTGCTCGGATGGCAACGCCTGCACCCTCAAAGAGATCTGCACGAGCGCGGGCCAGTGCATCGGCAAGCCGAAGGTCTGCAACGACAACAACCCCTGCACAGTCGACGGCTGCAATACCCTTACGGGCAACTGCACCACGACGAAGTCCTCCTCGGTCTGCAACGACGGCAACGCATGCACCCTGGGTGAAACCTGCGCCACAGGCGTCTGCAAGCCGCCACCGACCGGGACCGTTCGCACGGGCTTCGGCACAGGTTCGGCCAGCTTCACCAACGGCAGCCCAACGGTAGCGCGCGTCTACTATCCACGTGGGCTGGATCACGATAGCGCTGGCCGCATCTTCCTCGCAGACCGCAGCAATCACCGCATCCGGGTCTACACGCCGGTGGGTAGCTCGCAGAAAGTGGCGTCGGTGGGCACGTACGCTGGCAGCGGATCGGCAGGGTATCTTGACGGCGTCGTCACCTCAGCACGCTTTTACTACCCCGCCGACGTCGCGTGGTACGGCCCGACGAAGACCCTCTACGTCGCCGACCGGCGCAACCAACGCATTCGCCGCATCGCGGGCGGCAAGGTGACGACCCTGGCCGGTAGCAGCAGCATCGGGCTGGTCAACGGCAAGGGCACCAGCGCTAGATTCTACTATCCGGAAGGGATCACGGTGAGCCGCAGCGGTATCGTCTACGTCTCGGATACCTACAATCACGCCATCCGTCGGATCACCCCGACAGGCACCGTCACGACCCTCGCTGGCAGCAAGAGCACTGGGTACGTCAACGGCATCGGTAGCGCCGCGCGGTTCAACTATCCACGCGGCCTGACCGCCCTGCCGAGCGGCACACTGCTCATCGCTGATAGCTCCAACCATCGGATTCGCCAGGTCACGCCGTTGGGCGTGGTCTCGCTGTACGCAGGCACTGGCAGCGGTGGCTACACCAACGGCAGCCTGACCAAGGCCCGTTTTTACTATCCCTACGACATCGCTCGCGGTCCCAAGGGCAGCTTCGTTGTCGCCGATCGCTCCAACCAGCGGGTGCGCAAAATCGCCGGCGGCACAGTGAGCCTGCTCGCCGGCTCCGGGTCCGGTGGGATGGTCAACGGCGCGCCCACCAGCGCGCGGTTCAATGGGCCACAGGGCGTCACGGTCGATGGGATAGGTCAGGTCTGGGTCGGGGATTATTTCAACCATCGGGTGCGCGTCGTCGGCGTCGCGGTCGCCCAATGCAATGATGACAACCCATGCACCAACGACAGCTGCAGCGCCAAAGCTGGCTGCATCTTCGCAGCGAAATCGAGCGGCTCGTCGTGCAGTGATGGCGACGCCTGCACGCTGAGCGATGTGTGTCTCAGCGGCAAGTGCATCGGCAAAACCAAGACCTGCAACGACGGGAAGGTCTGCACTATTGACAGCTGCAACGCCACATCGGGCAGCTGCCTGTTTTCACCTAGCAAGGCGGCGTGTGATGACGGCAATAACTGCACCTTGGGGGACAGTTGCACAACCGGTAGCTGTAAACCTCAAACAAACGGCACGGTATCCACAGCGACAGGCACAGGCTCGGCCGGATTCACCAACGGCGCCGCCAGCTCATCACGGGTGAACTACGCGGAAGACTTGGTGTGGCGAGCCGACGGACGCCTGCTCATCGCCGACCGCAACAACCAGCGGATCCGGCTATTTACCCCAAAATCCGGCAAAATCGCTGCCTCGATGGGCACCTTCGCCGGCAGCGGATCGTACGGCTATCTCGATGGCGCGGTCACGTCGGCGCGGTTCGCCTACCCCAGTGGCGTGGCTTGGCACGAGGGCAGTAAGACCCTGTACATCGCCGACCGGAACAACTACCGGATTCGCAAAGTCGTCGGCGGCAAAGTGTCGACACTGGCCGGATCAGGCGTCAAAGGGTTGGTCAATGGCGCTGGCTCAAGCGCTCGGTTTTACTATCCGGAGCGCGTCGCGGTGAGCCTGCAAGGCATCGTCTATGTCGCCGACACCTACAACCACGCCATCCGCCGTATCCTGCCAAACGGCACCGTCACCACGCTCGCTGGCGGCGGTGGATCCGGCTCTACAAATGGCACCGGTAGCGCAGCTCGGTTCACCTATCCCCGCGGCCTCGTGGTGCGCTCCGACGGCTCATTGCTGGTCGCGGACACGTACACCCACAAGATTCGTCTCGTCACCGCCGGCGGCACCGCATCCACGTTTGCGGGCAGCGGATCCAGCGGATTTATCAACGGCGCGCTGTCGTCGGCCAGGTTCACCTACCCCTACGACGTCGCGCTCAGCCCGACGGGTGAGGTCCTGGTGGCCGACCGCAGCAACCGGCGTATTCGCCGCATCTACAAGGGCTTGGTGTCGACCAAGGCAGGCAGCGGCAGCAGCGGCTTTCTCGATGGCGCCGCGACCTCTGCACGCTTCAACTATCCGGCGGGCGTCGCGGTGGGACCGATGGGGCAAACCTGGGTGGCAGACAGTGGCAACCACCGCATTCGTGTGGTCGGCGTCTCGGTCGCCCAGTGCAACGACGGCAACCCATGCACCACGGACAGCTGTCACAGCACAAAAGGTTGCGTATTCGCAGCAAAGTCCAGCGGCAGCAAATGCTCAGATGGCAACGCCTGTACCACCGGTGACCTCTGCCTGAGCGGCAAGTGCCTCGGCAAGAACAAGAGTTGCAACGATGGTCAGCAATGCACCACCGACACCTGCAGTTTTGATACGGGCGCCTGCATCTTCACGCCGACGAAGACCACCTGCAACGACGGCGACGCTTGCACCGTCGGCGAGCGCTGCATGAGCGGCAAGTGCGTCGTGCCCGACACCGTCAGCACCTGGATCGGCAGCGGCACACCGAGCTACCTCAACGGCTTCGGTACCAGCGCCCGCATCTACTCCCCCCGTGGCATGGCGCGCGCCAAGGACGGCACCTTGTACCTCGCCGACCGCAGCAACTCGCGGATTCGCCGCATCACGGCATCCGGGGTGGTGTCGTTGCACGCAGGTTCGGGGAGTCACGGCTTCACCAATACGTCGGCGGCATCGTCGCGGTTCTACCGCCCGTCTGATGTCGCAGTGTCCGCTGACGGTAAGATCGTCTACGTGGCTGACCGCTACAACCACCGGATTCGTCGCATCACGGGCGGCACGGTGACGACCCTTTCGGGCAGCGGCTTGCCTGGCTTCATCAACAGCAACGCCACATCATCCCGCTTCTACTACCCAGAAGGCATCGCCCTCAACCCGACCAACGGCACCCTCGTCGTCGCGGACTCGTACAACAACCGCATTCGGCGCGTGACGACCTCGGGCTCCACCAGCACCATCGCTGGTAGCGGCGGCTCGGGCTACAAGGAAGGCAAGGGCACGACCGCCATGTTCTATCGCCCTTACGGTGTCGACGTGACCACGACCGGTATCATCTACGTCGCAGATAGCTACAACCACCGCATTCGCCGCATCTTGGCAGACGGGACGACCCAGTTGGTCGCTGGCGGCGCCTATGGATTTACCGATGGCGTGGGGGCTACAGCCTCATTCCGCTATCCCAGTGGTATTTCGATTCGTGGTGATGGCCAGCTGCTCGTCGCCGACCGTTCCAATCACGCCATCCGCCTGATCCAGCCGAAGAGCAAGTTGGTCGGCACCATCGCGGGCGGAACGTACGGCTACACCAATGGCTCCGCGCACACCGCGCGCTTTGGCAACCCCTACAATGTGTTGGCGCTGCCTGGCAGCAATGGCAAGTACAGCTACCTCGTCAGCGATTACAGCTACCACCGGATTCGTCGGGTCATTCCGACGCCGAAGAAGGTCGGCTGCAAGTAGCCCGTGGGCGTGAGTGCGCGGGCCTTACTTTGCAGCCGCTGGGCGCCGCCAAGGCAGCTTCTTCGGGCTTTTTGCGCCGTGACCGCTTCGCTTCAGCTGCGCTCGACAGCGCGGACAGAGATCCACTTCACGGTCACTGGTGCTGACCTTGCCGCGGGCGTCTTCCATCAAGCAGCCCACCGTCGGACAGTGGTCCAGCCCCAGGGTATGACCGATTTCGTGTACAGCGGTCTTGGCAAAACGATCGTCGGCCTGACGCCGTGACTTGGCGCCGCGGGCCACCCGAAAGCTGCTGATAACGCACGCACTACCGTCCAACGTAGCCAGCCCCAGCACGCCCCAGTCTCGATGCTTGCCTTTGGTGGTGGAGATGTCCTTTGCGGTGATGCCGAGAATGCGAAAACCACCTTTGGGCATGCGAGCGGCCAACGTATCGAGCAGCTTGTCGGCCCGCCAACGGCGGCGGGGCGGGTACCAGGCCGATTTCGGGAGTCGAATCCGCTTGAGACGTCGGACCTCGTACGGAAAAAAAGCGCGCAGGGCAGTCTGCACTAGCTGCACGCGGGCTCTCGGCATCTTGCCCAGGGGCTGCAGATAGATGATGCGAAGCGGCGGCTTGGCTGTGGGTTCAGCCTGCGCAATCAGCGTCGTGGTCAGCGAGCCAGCGACCAACACAAGCGCGCACAGCCCGGCCAGAATTCGATGCTGCCGACCGGATTTCAGGCGGAAAAGCTGGGAACTCGCTGGTGGGAAGGGCTGTTGCATCATGACAACAACCTACCCGCTGCCAACCGTATTCCGCTACCGCATGACATAGCACGATGCGACGAGATGGGCTGTTCCTGCTACCGTTGGGCTACCATCACAACTCCGACGGAGGTCACTCAGGTGCATCGCTCACATCAGGCCGTCAGGCGCCCTTGGCTCCGCGTCCTCACCCAAATCGGCCTGTGCGCCGTCACGACGGCCCTCGTCACGCTCCCCAAATTGGGCCAAGCCGCCGTGCCCATCGCGACAACCAACGGCAAGACCCAGGTTTCGCTCGATGCCACCGTGGAAGGCTTCATCGCCTACGACGCGAACAAGCCGCGGGATCGCGCGATTCCCGGTCGCCTGTTCGACCCCCGCCACGGCGAATTGGCCCTGTCCTCTGTGATGGTTGCGCTTGAGGCCGAGACCCAGCGAACCCACGGACGCATTGCGCTGTGGCGCGGTTGGACTCCGAGAATTGTCTACAGCGGCGAGCCGCCCAGCGTCATCGACTGGAGCCTGTTGCAGGAGGCCTGGGGAGCGGTCAAAGCAACGGAAAACCTGACGCTCGCTGGCGGCTTATTTGGCTCACCCATCGGCCTAGAGAGCGTTTTTGCGCGGGACAATTGGTGCTGGTCCAGCTCCCATCTCAACCTCGCCATGCCGTTTTATCACACCGGTCTGCGGGCCCAGTACAAGCCCTACGACAAGACGACGCTGGAGGCGGGCCTATACAGCGGCTGGACGCAAAACGTGGCCAGCAACATCCCGTCGACCTTCATCGTGCGGGCGTTCGGCGAGCAGCGCTGGGGTACCTGGCAGCTGCTGGTGAGCGGCGCGCCGACCCGTCCCGCGCTGAATATGTCGGGGGTCGGTGATGTTCGTGGCTGGCTGGCCGACGGCTTCATCACACTGAAGGCCAACAGCATGTGGGAATTTGCCGCGCAGGTGCAGGCCGGTGCGGAGACCTGGACCACGGATGACGAGGGCAAGATGGCCAACTGGGCCGCGGGTACGGTCTACGCCAGGCTCTCTGCGGGACCAGCTTGGAAGGTGACAGCCCGCGCTGAGGTGTTCTGGCAGGGCGGTGAACTGGAGGTGCGTCAGGGGCAGCAGTTGGGCCGGTTGTGGTGGCCCGTCGACACCCTGTCTGCGGCGACGCTGTCGCTGCAGTGGCGACCGATCCGGGAGGTCATGGTGCGCTTGGATGCCCGCACGGACATGGCGAGCAGCCCCATGTTCAACGCCCACGATGGCGAGTTGCGTGATGTGCGCCCGACGATTTCGTTGGGGCTCGTCTGGACGCTGTAGCCGAGGTGAACAGGGTTCACGGCGTACCTTCGGCCGTGCTAGCCTCGGTGACGTCTATGGTTCCGCCCAATTGTCCCCTGGCCCATCGCGCCAGTCCAGGAGGCCCCGTGTCTAGCTCGCATTCCGTTCGCACCGTATCTGTCATTGTCCTACTGGTCTGCTCCGTGCCGCTTGGGCTGTCCACGGGCTGCAGCGACCCCAAAGACGACGGTGCAAAGACAACGACCGCCGCTGACACCGGCGCCACAGCCTTCGATGCCGGTGCCAAGGTCGACACCGCCGCCAACGACAAGGACGGCGACAACGCTGACACGGCAACGGCCAAGACCGACGGCGGCGAAACCCAACTCGATACAGCAACCACGGCGGCGGACACGCAATCGGGTGATGCCGGCGGCACATCGAGCGGTGACGCGACAGCCGCAGATACATCGGCCGGCGCAACTTCAGATGCGACCAGCGCTGACGGCCAAGGTGGTGATGCTGCTGGCGCAGGAGATGGAGGCGGCATCCCAGAGCCCCAGAGCGGCTGCGCAGACGGTACCCGCGAAGGCTTCCTCGACATGAAAAAATACTCGAAACTCGCTGCCTGCTCTGGCGCTTGGAGCGTTCCAGGCATCCA
>JAGSHB010000289.1 GCA_023954815.1 Myxococcales bacterium
GCAAAGGCCAGCCGCGTCATCTTCGACATTCGCGTTCGCACTGACAGGAACACTTTCAAACTCTGCGTCGCCTCTCCGCTGGCCGCACCGGCACCGGCAGCGTCGCCGTGGTCTACACCGGCCGTGCCAGAGTGCAATCTCGCCGAAAATGAGACCGGAGACAGGGAAGCGCGAACCGAACGGCTCGAACGCCTCTTGGAAACGAATCTGGTAGGCAATGGCGCCGAGGCGATTTGGCGAACCGTCGAGACCAACCTACGCACAGAATCCGTACGGCTAGTCTTCGGCGCGGACCGAATTCCAGGCAAACGCCGCCGCATCATCGAGTTTCTCAGCGAGCAGCCGGTGTCTACCCAGGTTGTCGGATTGGAACCGGCGCAATACCTAGCTGAGTCGCACAAATCACTGTCTCGGGCGTTGTCAGGAGCACCGAGGCTGTGCGCCCGGCGAAGACTCCTAAGAAGGGATCGAACGGGAAGACGAATCGGTCGGAGATACCTGCTAGCACCGCCGTCAATCGGGACGGTGCTAGCAGGTATCCCCGAGGAAGCCGAGCGCAGCGGGATCATCGTCGACTGGGGCTCAAAGTGGTTCAGCGTGTCGACTCCGCAAGCGACCCATGACGATCGGATCTACTTCTTGCATGGACACGCTCCGAGACCCAACGGCCGACAGTTTCCCGCTGTACAGGAGTACGTGCGTTCGGACGCATGTTCACAAGATGAAGCTGCAGCGCGTCGCAAGGCGCTCGCTGAGGTGGCATCCTCCATTCGAGCGGGCGGCGAATTCACGATGGAGCTTGCAGTTGACGCTGACGGGCTTCACCAGATCGACGACATGCTTCAGATGTTGTGGTCGTGGGAGCGAGGCGCTCGCGTGGCGCACTTCGATTCCGGCGATGGGTAGCATCCCCCAAATATCTGTAAACTAAGTGCCCGGCTGCTCCCGCGTCCGACGGGTGGTCGATGTGACCAGTTTGTTCCCCAGTCCCCCACCAAACCTATCCAGTTCAGCCCGCCGCACCCGAACCGACTGACTAACCCGAACATGCGGCAACCCCTCCTGCACCATCCGATACACCGTCGCTGTCGACACCCGCAGCTCCGCCGCCACCTCGCGCACAGTCATCCACTCCGGCACCTTCGCATCAGTTCGGCAAGCAGGCACCTGCACCGACGCCTGCCCGCGCCGCCAAAATCCAAAATCCAGCCCATCAAGCACAGCGATCACCCCGCCGCAGCTGCCGCCGCGATCTACCGGCAATCCAAAAGCTGCCAACCCGTCCGAATCAATCCCAAAACCGCCCAACCCGCCGCGGTGCCCTCCGAAGCCAGGGGTCGCAGGTTCGAATCCTGCGTCGCGCGCCACGACTTCACGAGAAGTATCAAAAACTTGAAAGGGGCCTGCCCAACCCGGACAGGCCCCTTTTTCGTTTATGGGCAGCGCCGAAGCACCCTCCAGCAGCCCAACCAAACTCAACCGCCCACCCTACTTATAAGGCACCAACGACACATCCACCGTCTTCTTCGCCCAATCGTAGCCCGTCGCCTTTAACACGTCGGCCACGAAAGCCTGCCGCGTCTTGTCGGACAGCGCCTTGCCAGTCGCCAGCGCCCGCACCTCGAAATCGATCCGCCCCGGTGTCATCCGCTCTTTACTCGCCCGCAGCGCAAAACGCTCGCCGTGCAGCCGCAGCTTCGGCCACACCGCAGCACCCACCGCGGTTGCCAGCGCCTTCGCCACCTCAAGCTTCAGTTGCCCCTCATCAGGCAGAGAATTGCGCCGCGGCGGCTCCAGCGTCTGTTTCTTGATGACGATGCCAGGCGTCGAGAAATCCACCCGCTGCTTGTCCATCGTCGTCTCTCCGGCGCCCAGTTCTGATCTCGAAGGCCGGTCCATCCAACTCAGCCTTGCCGTTGCCTTCAGGTCGACGATGTGCAGCTGTACGCTGTAGCTGTGGTCCTGCCAGATCTCCTTGCGGAGCTTCTGAGGCGTCTCGCGCGCCTCGCGTTCCGACTTGTCGAACGCCTCCTGACTCTTGGTCGCTTCATCGCGGGCGGCCGAGAATTCCGGCGAGATCTTGCGAATTCCCGCTTCAGTTTTGGTCATGTGTACCCGGTGGTAAGCGAGGTGTTTCGCCCACCGTTGATTGGCGTAGCTATGCTTGCAGTTGGTCGTGCCGTCATGACATGGCTTGGGCTTGTGTGCGTAGTAGGTGGCGTCTTCTGCGAGGATGCGCAACTTCAACTTGCCGAGCTCGTCTTGATGCTTGGCCAAGCGGGCCTCAAGCGCGTTGACCTTCTCCTGTAGCGGTCGCAGTCGCTCTGTCACGTTGTTGAGGTTGGCGAGCGCTGCCGCTTGACGGGCTTGGGCTTCGGCCCAGGCTGGATTGGGCGGAAACTCAATGCGGTCGAGGAACTTCTTCTTCCGAGGCTCTGGACGGTCGGTCCGCGGCAACTCAAAGCGGGACACATCCAACACCAGCTGACCCTCGGCCTTGCGCATCGCACGCTTGCCGGTCACGAACGTAATCCCGGCCAAACCGAGCTTGGCTCCCGCGATCGACTGCCGCAGTGCGGTGAGGGATAGGTTCGCAGCACCCTTCATGACACCACGGCCTGGTCGCGCCAGGCGAAGGGCGACCTTGTACTCCGCGCCAGCTGCAATGCGTTCCTCCATGCGGGCGAGCCGCTTGGGCAAGTCTTTGGGGCCACCACCGAGCGCCGTGGCCGTGCGATAGGCAATCAGCGCAGCACCTGGCCGCTTGCGCTTCTCAAACCACCGCCCCTGCCGATAAAAGGCGCTAATCGCCTTCTTGTGGGCGCGGTCGTAGGCTTTGCGCAGTTTTTTGGCCAGCTTCGCATCAGTCGTATTGACGCTCCACGCCGCCCGCAGCGCCATCAGTTCGCCCCGCCGGTCGCGCTTTTTCCGCAGTTTTCTGGCCTCTGCGATGCGCATTTTGACGTAGGCTGACCGAGCCAATGCCTGCCCGTCCTTGGCGCTCTGAGACGTCGGGTTGTGCTTGAGGGCTAGGTGATACGCCTCCAATGCGTCCTCGAGTCGCCCCTGATCGAAAGCCGCTTTGGCATCGGCGGCGTAGGACTTGGCGCGACCGCGCTGGTCAATCTCCTCGAGCAGCTTCTTGGCGGACTCCGACGATGGCACCAGACGCAGCGCTCGTTCAGCCTGAGTCCGTGCATCCGAGGGTTGCTTTGCGGCCAAGAGCTTGCGTGCTTCGGTAAGCATGGCGGCGCTCGCCGGACCGGTCACCCCGTTCCACAACTGCTCCGCGCGCGGGTAATCACGGCGCCAAGCCAGCAACCCCTCCGCCGTCGCCACGAGGCCCTCCCAGCGGGTCAAGGTCGCCGAATCTGGCTCGTTTTGCAGGGCGTTTAGCTCGCGAGATGCGTCGCTGAGTTGGCTTTCGATGCGAACGCGCGTCTTCAGCAGGGTCGATAGACGCTCGACCACCAGCGGCTCCGTCGGCGCGTAGGAGCGGGCTTTCTTGTAGGCGCTGCCGGCTAGCTTGAGGTTCTTGTTGCGATAGGCTTGGTCGCCCCGCTCAATGTGCATCCGCGCTGCCTTTTGCCGGGCGTCGGTCGCATTGGCGCGGTAACGCCTGACCTCCATTGGATCACCCTCACTCGCTCGGGCCGCAGCGTCGTAATCGGCGATGGCTTGGTCATATTTTCCCTGCGCGAGGTGCTGATCTCCGCGCTTGGCGAGGTGCGCGCCACCACACGCGAACAGGAAAATGCAGGTCAGGGCGGCGATCATCGGGCGCAGGCGCATGGCGACTCCTCCATTGAAGCGGGCGCATAAGGTTGGGCGGGAAGCCGGCTGCGTCAAGCGGGACCGTTCACTCTTCATGGGATTGCCCTCGCGCGAGATTGTGCAGCGCGCACGGCGTCGAATCCATCGATGACAACGCGCTCTTCGACGACGAGGCCGGATTGAACTTCCCATGCGTCACCGGACCACCGCCCGACCCGTACAACGCGGCGTTCAAACCTTGTGGCGCTCCGCTGTACGAACACATATGCCTCTTGTCCCGCTCGCAAAATTGCCGCCGCCGGGATGCTGACCACCGAGCGTCCGTCGCCGTATTCGATTGCCGCGGGAACTCGCTCGCCGACACGCAGCGCGCTCGTCGGGCTGCTGTAGGGAATCAATAGATGCCCGTCCGCGTTGGCCCGGGCACCGAACATCGCCACTGGTATCGTTCGTCGATTGTCCGGAAGGAGCAGCAGCTGCGGCTTGTCTCCGAGGCTCTTGCGCTCGTTGGGGCTGAGGGTCACCCGCAGCCCCACCTGGGTGTCGCTGGTGAGTATGACAATGGGCGCGCGAGCCGCCACCCGTTGACCTGGATGGACGGACACGCCGCTCACCGTCATCAGGCCTGGGCTGCGCAACGTCAGGGAGGCCACCGGCGAATCCAGGTCTCGCCGACTGCGATCGGTCGGCAGCCA
>JAGSHB010000102.1 GCA_023954815.1 Myxococcales bacterium
CGACGACGCAGCAGGCGGCTTGTCGGATGCGAGTGCACAGGGGGACGGCGAGCAGGGTGACGGCGAGCAGGGTGACGGCGAGCAGGGTGACGGCGAACAGGGCGACGCAACTGCGAGCGACGCAGCGGACGGCGGGACTGACAAGGGGGATGTCGGCGCCACGTCGACGTACGTCATGGGCGACTGCGGACAGGGCGCGCCGGGCTACAATTCGTGCGTCATCCAAGCGGCGTTGGCGTGTCTCAAACCCGTGGGTGCCTGCAAATTGACGACGTCGGGGGCCCACCAGAGCACTGAGTGGGCTAGCGGTTCGTCGTTTGGCTGCACGACAGACGGGGGCAAGGACCAGATTGAGTGCACCGGCCTCGACGGCACCGGAAAGGCCTGTATGACCTGGACGTTCACCGGACTGGCGGCCAAGTCGGTGACCAGCACGCTCAAATCTGGCAACAAGACCTACACGATGAGCTTTAACGGCGGGGGTATCCAGGTCACCTGCGCCGATGGCAGCAAAGAGACGTACGCCACAGAAAAGGACCTGTGCTCGCCGATGAAATCCGATGGCTGCACCAAGACCGGTGGCGGGTCGACCTGTACACCCTTGGTGACCTGCAAGCCTGGGGGGATCTGTCCTACTGGCTATAGCTGCCATCCGGGCAGCAACGGGTGCGCCCAACCCTGCCAACCCCAGGGTCAGTGTCCGCCTTGCCGCACGTGTGACGGCAGCACCGGGCTGTGCATCTGAGCGGCTGAAGTTGCTGTCAAACCGCCTTTTCGACAAGCGCCGGTGACGCTATGCTCCGCGACACCATTTCTGCCGCAGGAGCCCTCCATGACCCGCCTGTACCCCGTTCCCGCACGTGTCTCCGAAGGCAGCCCATCCAAGATCGCGTCGATGGACGACTGGCGGCAGCAGTGGCTGGCCGCCAAGGACAACCCCGACGGTTTCTGGCTCGATCAGACGAAGGCGCGCTTGGCATGGACTACGGAGCCGAGCCAAGGGCTCAGCGGCGACTTTCACAACATCGCCGAGCAGCAAGTCGCCTGGTTTGCCGATGGCACGCTCAACGTCACCGAGAGCTGTCTCGATCAGCACTTGGCGACCCGCGGGGACAAGGTGGCCATCCTCTGGGAGGGCGACGAGCCCGGCACCACCCGAACGCTGACCTACGCCCAGCTCCACGCCGAGGTCTGCAAGGCGGCCGATGCGCTCAGGGCGATGGGTGTGCAAAAGGGCGAGCGGGTCATCATCTACATGGGCATGGTGCCCGAGGCGGCCATCGCCATGCTGGCCTGTGCGCGTATCGGCGCGGTGCACTCGGTGGTTTTTGGCGGCTTTTCAGCCGAAGCGCTCCGGGATCGGATCCGAGACTGCGCCGCCGAGGTCATCATCACCCAAGATCAGGGGCTCCGCGGCGGCCGGACGATCCCCCTCAAAGCCACCTGCGACGAGGCCTGCGTCGGCGAGCGCCACGTGCGCCGGGTGCTGGTCTATCAGCACACCGGCGCGCCCGTCGCCTGGCTGCCCGAGCGCGACGTGTGGTGGCATGACGCGGTCAAAGACGCCTCGGCGGATCTGGCCGCGGTGACGTGCGCCGCGGAAGATCCCCTCTTTGTCCTGTACACCTCCGGCTCCACCGGCCGCCCTAAAGGCCTCGTGCACACCTGCGCCGGCTACATGACCTGGGCGTCCTACACCCACGAGACGGTCTTCGACCTGCGCGAGGACGACATCTACGCCTGCGTCGCCGATGTGGGCTGGATCACCGGACACACCTACATCGTCTACGGCCCGCTCTGCAATGGCGCGACGACGCTGATGTTCGAGTCGACGCCCCTGTATCCCGATGCGGGCCGCTACTGGGACATGGTCGAGCGCCACAAGGTCTCCATCTTCTACACCGCCCCGACCGCCATCAGAGCCCTCGCCGCCCAGGGCGACGACTTTGTCACCCGCTACGACCGCAGCAGCCTGCGGGTGCTCGGCACCGTCGGCGAACCCATCAACCCCGAGGCCTGGGAGTGGTACTACGACGTCGTCGGCGAAAAGGGCTGCAACATCGTCGACACTTGGTGGCAAACCGAGACCGGCGGCATCGCGATTACCCCCATCGCGCCAGCAACGCCAACAAAGCCAGGGAGCGCGACCCTACCGAACCCGGCGATTGTGCCGACGCTCCTGGACGACAACGCCCTGCCCATCGTGGGCCCAGGCGAGGGGCGACTGTGCTTGGCGCAGCCCTGGCCCGGCATGGCCCGCACGGTCTGGGGCGACCACGAGCGCTACGTGGCGACTTACTTCTCGACCTTCCCCGGCTACTACTTCACCGGCGACGGCTGTCGGCGCGACGCGGACGGCTACCACTTCATCACCGGCCGGGTCGACGACGTGCTCAACGTCAGCGGTCACCGTATGGGCACCGCGGAGTTTGAAGCGGTGCTGATCAGCGTCGAGGCCATCGCGGAGGCCGGCGTCGTCGGCTTTCCGCACCCCATCAAGGGCCAGGGTGTCTATGCCTACGTGGTGCTGCAGCCGGGCGCAGATCCCGGCGCAGACCTGATGAAGGCCGCCAACGCCGCCTGCCGCGAGCAGATCGGCGCCCACGCGCGGATCGATGTAGTGCAGGTCGTGCCTGGGCTGCCGAAGACGCGCTCGGGCAAGGTCATGCGGCGGATCTTGCGCAAGGTGGCTGAAGGGATGCCGGAGGCCTTGGGCGATGTGTCGACCCTGGCCGATCCAACCGTCGTTGAGGCGATTGTGGCGGGGGCGGTGCGGGTCTAAGAGACTGCGTAGTTTCTCGTCTCCAGCCAGAAATCTGTGACCATGGACAGCCGTCTCCCTGCGCGTCCGCGGGCGCATTTCTGGGTCTTTTCTTGATGGAAAATGCCCGCAATTGGCCCTGGGAGCCCGCTACAGCCGTTTGGTGAGGGGGGGAGCTATAGTAGGGGGGGAGGCGACAAGATCGGCTCTCCTAGGCCGATGCAGTGGCTACGGGTCGACTGAGGTACGATGGAGCCGATCGACCATCGACCAGACGGCCCAAAGCTCGGCTGTCATCGGTCACCCAGGAGTCCACCATGTTCACGATGCACCCGCCGCCCGAACCAACGCTCAGCTCGGTGCGCCCCACCTCGCCGCGGCTCGTGATGCTGGGGGTGATGGCGCTGATGCTCGGCGGCGCCTGTGGTCGCCCCCCAACTGGCGCGCCACCCAAGGCCACGGTCAAAGCGAAGACGGGCCTCGCGACGACGGGCAGCAAAGCGGCCAAGCGCCAGCAGGCCGCTACCAAACCGGCCCCAACCGTGGCGACAACCGAAGCGAGGCAACCAGTGACAGCCCCCAAAGTGCCAAACAGCAAATCCCCTATCGTAGTTGAAGTCATTCACGACACGGTCTGCCCTTGGTGCCGCATCGGCTGCCACAACCTCGACACTGCGCTGGCTCGCTTCACGGATCGGCCGGTGGTGGTCCGCTATCACCCCTTCCTACTCGATAAGGACACGCCGACCGACGGCCGCAACCTGCGTGCCCACCTGGGAAAGAAGTACGGCGCTGGCAGGGTCGACAGCATGTTCAAGCGGGTGACGGCGGTCGGCGCCAAGGCCGGTGTGCGGTTTGTCTTTGGGGCCGATAGCAAGATCTCCAACTCGGCCCTGTCCCACGCCCTCATCGCTGCGGCGCCACCGGCGAAACAACGGGCCCTGCTCCGCGCCATCCACGACGCCTACTTCGAGCGTGGGGTCGACATCGGCAACGCAGCCAACCTGACGAAGCTCGGGCTCGGTGTCGGCATGAATGCGGCGGAGGTGAAGGCGGCGCTCAACAGCCCGAGCGCGCGCACCACCATTGAACAGCAGGCCCGCTCTGGCATCGCGGCATCGGTTCGCGGCGTGCCGCACTTTGTGATCGATGGGCGGATTCGCCTGGGTGGTGCCCAGTCGCCTGAGCAGTTGGTCACTGCCCTGAAGCGGGCTGCGGCGACCCTCAGTGGCACCGCAAACCCAGGTTCTTAAGGCCCCAGAAGCCGCTCATCTCGCCCGATGGCATGGGTTGCCTCCGCCCTCAATACCCACAAGAAAAGCTGCCATCACAGGCGACGTTGATCCCCACGATTCCCACCACAAAGGCCACCCCAGCCAGCAGCGGCAATCCCGCTAATAGCCAGACAATCCAGGGCTTCCAGGGTCGTTTCGCCTCCATCAACAGCGCCGCAATACAACTCGGCACGCTCAGCAGGCTCAGGCCCGGTACGGCAATCATCGAGCCGACGATCGTCCACAGCCATGGGTTGTCTTGCGAGCCGGGCGCATCAAAAAGCATCGCCGAGAACATCAGCGGCGCCAACGTAGCCAAGCTCGCAAAGATCCAAATGCCCACGGCCAGCGCGGCTGGAATCACCACAAGCGGGCGTTTGATGTCGGGCAGGGCCATGGGGTCATCCTCGGCAGAAGCGTCCGTGCCGAAAGGCTACACCACCTCCACCATGATCACTGACAAGGCGTATTCTTCGCGCCAGGCGTGCCCTTTGCGCCCTTGGTTCCAAAGCTCACGGTCGCCACACACCACGCCTCGCCATAGTTGTTCTTCGAGGCGGTCATCTGTGTCGGCGACAGCTGAAAGGTCTTGTTGTCTGGAATGGTCGGCCACTTCTTGCCGCCGTAGGTCACCGAGTCGATGAGCTGATCGTCAAACCACAGCCTCACCGAGTCGCCCTTGTTGCTCAGCTTGATGTCGTCGTAGCTGTAGACGTAGTTCGCCTTGCCGCCGCCGCCCAGGGTCGCGCTGTTGCCGCAGACAAAGAACGCGCCCGGCTTGAGCACCAGATTTGGGACCTTGATGGTCTCTTTGCCAAAACCATCGCCGATAATCAGTCCGGTGAGGCGAATCGCGATTTTGCCGGGGTTGTAGATCTCGAACCACTCGCCGTACTTCTCCGTCGCTGGGTCGACCATGATCTCGGAGATGACCAGCGTGCCCGGGAAGGGGTTGATGGCCGCCTCCTGCTGGCAGGTCTTGCTGCAGCCATCGCCGTCCAGGGTGTTGCCATCGTCACACTGCTCGCCGGTCTGATTCACCTTGCCGTCGCCGCACCACACGCTCGCCACGCAGCTCGCAGAGATGCACCACTTGCCCGCGCCGCAGGGGGTCTTGTCGCCCAGCTTGGTCGCCCCGCAGCCACTTTTCGCATCACACACATCTTTGGTGCAGGGGTTGTTGTCGTCACAGGCCAGCGTCTTGCCCGGCTTGCAGGCGCCGCCGAGGCACAAGTCGCCGACGGTGCAGACCGAGCCATCGGCGTTGCACGGCTGGCCCTCGTTGGCGGGCACCAGGCCGCACTTGCCGGTCTTGGGCGCGCACTTGGCCGACTTGCAGGCCGTATTTCCAGCCTTTGAGCAGGTGATGAGCGTCTTCGGGTTGACCGCGCACTTGTAGGGCAGCTTGGACTTGTCACAGAACAGGGTGCCATTGCACAGGTCGCCGTCTTCCTTGGCCTTGCAGTCAGCGTCCACCGCGCACTGGCAGGTGTTGGTGCCGGATTTACAGATCCCGGCGCTACAGACATCACCGGCGGTGCAGCCGTTGCCGTCGTCGCAGGGCAGCTTGTTGGGCGCCGATACGCAGCCCTTCTTGGCGCCACCGGTCGCTTTGGGATCGCAGGCGTCGGTGGTGCAGGGGTTGCCATCATCGCAGTAGATCTTGGCGTTGACCGCCTTGCCGCCGCAGAGCCCACCGGCGCAGACGTCAGCCGCTGTACACGGGTTGCCATCGTCGCAGGGCTGGGTATTGGCCTTCGTCTGGCAGCCCAGGGTCGGGTGGCAGCTGTCGGTGGTGCAGGCGTTCTTGTCGTCGCAGACCACCTTGGTACCGGTACACTTGCCGGCCAAACAGCCGTCCCCGGTGGTGCAAGCGTTATCGTCCGTGCACGGCGTCCCTGCGCCCTTGTGCGCCTCCTTACAGCTACCAGAGGCCTTGTCGCAGGCCGAGGTCACGCAAAATCCGCTGGCCTTGCAGGCCTTTGGCGCGCCCGATGAGCAGGAGCCACCCAGGCAGACATCGCCCACAGAGCAAGCGTCGCCATCGGAGCAAGCTTTGCCGTCGTCAGCGGTCTGCGTGCAGCCGCTCGCTGGTAGGCAGGCGTCCAGCGTGCAGGGGTTGTTGTCGTCACAGTTCTTGGTCTTGCCGCTCTTGCACACACCAGCAGCGCACGCGTCGCCCTCAGTGCAGGCGTTCTTGTCGGCATCGCAGGCCCCAGGCGCGTGGGTGTAGGTGCAGCCGCCGGCGAGTGTGAGCGCCGGGTCGCAAGCGTCGGTCGTGCAGCTGTTGGCGTCGTCGCAGAGCGCTTCGTCGGTCTGGCCGTCGCAGTCATCATCCGCGCCGTTGCAGCTCTCCTTCTTCGGCTTGGCGTCGCACGCACTCAGCCCTTTTTCCCCGCAACTCCGGGCGCCGAGACAGGTTCCAGCTTTGAGTTTGACGGTGCATCCGGTGCTGAGCTTGAGCTTTTTTGCCCGCGGGGAGCAGCCACACGCCGCGCCAGCCTTGGGCAGGCACTGCTGGCTCTGGGTGCCTTCGACGTTGGTCACCAGGGCGCAGGCGTAGCCGGTGGGACATCCCGCGCTGTCGTCACAGGCTGTGCCACAGAACGAGCCCTCCGCCCCGCGGTCGATGCAGGCAGCGCCAGAAAACCCGGGGGCTTGGCAAGCGTCGGAGGTCGTGCATGGCTCACAGGCGTGTAGCCAGCGGGGCAGGCAGTAGTAGCTAGCGTCGCTGCCGGACAGCTGTTTACAAGCAAACCCCGCAGCGCAGGTCTCGATGCAGGTCGCCGCGCAGATTTGACCCTTGGGGGTATCGATGCAGACGTTTGTGTCGCACTCGTCGTTGGTCTTGCAGGGCTGGCCATTCCCGCCGGGGATGACGTCGGCGGCAGTGGCGTCGCCCGACTCGCCGCCAGTTGCGGAGTCGCCCGCCAGTGCGTCACTGGGCGCCGCGTCTTTGCCGCCAGTATCGGCGCTGAAGCCATCTGCGCCGGCATCAAAACCGCGGTGACCGGCATCCGTGACGGGCAACTTGAAGGCGTCTTTTTCCTCGGCGCCACACCCAAAAAAAGAGGAGGCGATCATCATCACAGCTGCGAGGAGCGCCTGGTGCGCACGTGTCTGGGTCATGGTCTGCTCCCTTGGCCGCCCACGCGACGGCGCGCAGGCTAGGGCAAACGCTGTCAGCTTGTGTGTCAATCTCACCCTGAGGGGACGATTCGCTGAGGGCTGCTGCCCCCGGTCTAGCTTGAAAAGGCGGCCCGCGCGGCTTCGAAAAACACCTGAACAGCAGCGTCGAGCCCGCTGGCGTCGCTACCGCCAGCCTGAGCGAAGTCGGGGCGCCCACCACCGCGCCCGCCGACCATCGGCGCGAGCTTGCCGACGAGTTTGCCTGCGTGCAGCGCCTTTGATTCGGCCTTGGTCACGGCCACGAGCAGCGCCACCTTGTCGCCGTTGACGCTGATGAGCAGCGCGGCGCCTTTGTCGAGCTTGTCGCGGGCCTGATCGCCCAAGATCCGCAAGTCCTTGCCGCTCACGCCAGCCACGACGCGCGCAGTCAGGGTCAAGTCGCCGATTTGCTCGGTGACCGTGCCGTCATCCCCGCCGCCGCCACTGCCCGCATTGGCCTGGGCCAGGGTCAGCTGCTGCCGGGTCTTTTCCAGCTCGCGCTCCAGCTTCTTGAGCTGCTCCAAGCTGGCGCCGACACGCTCATCGACCGCATCCATCTTGACGTTGAAGCGCCGGCTGACGCCTTCGAGCTGGCCCCAGACAACCTGCACCTGATCGAGCAAGGCCAGGTGGCACTGCGCCTCAATCCGCCGCACACCTGCGCTAACGCCGGTCTCCGTGAGCACCTTCACCAAGCCGATATCGCCGGTCCGCTGGACATGGATACCGCCGCATAGCTCGACCGAATCACCCAGGGCAACCACGCGAACCGTCTCGCCGTACTTGTCGCCGAAGAACATCATCGCGCCGCGCTCTTTGGCCTCGTCCATGGAGCAGGACGCGATGTCAGCGTCCACATTGTGCAGCACAGCCGCGTTGACCCGCCGCTCTACTTCCGTGACTTCAGCCGGCGTCATGGCCTCGAAGTGGGAGAAGTCGAAACGCAGCCGGTCGGCCTGCACCAAAGAGCCGCGCTGCCGCACATGGGTGCCCAGCACGTCGCGCAAGATCTTGTGGAGGATATGAGTCGCCGAGTGATGGGCGCGAACGCCAGCGCGATGGGCCGCATCGACCTTTGCGACAACCTTGTCACCGATCTTCAACTCGCCCTGACCGAGGGTGAGCGTATGCAGGAAGATGTCGTCAGCCGGCCGGGTCGTGTCGGTGATCTGAGCCTTGTCCGCGTCCGTCCCCAGGTCATGCCAACGCAGCTCGCCGCGATCGCCGACCTGGCCGCCACCTTCGCCGTAAAACGGGGTGCGATCGAGCACGACCTGCACCGTCTCACCGCGGTGTGCCACTTCCTTGCGTTGACCATCGCCGATGATGGCCAGCACCTCAGCGTCCGTCACTTCAGCGGTGGTGTAGCCGACGAACTCCGTCGTCAGCCCCGCATCCACCAAGCTCTTGATGAGCTGCGCGCCGTCTTGCTGTACGCCTTTCCACGACGCCCGACCACGCGCACGCTGCCGGTTCATGGCGGCATTGAAACCAGCCATATCGACATCGAAATCCCGCTCCGCAGCGATCAGCGCTGTGAGGTCCGTGGGAAAGCCGTTGGAGTCGTAGAGCAGGAAGATGGTGTCGCCGTCGAGCAGCCGCTCTCCCCCTTCTGCCTCGATGCGATCGAGGGTTTGGCTGATCAGGCGCTCTCCCTCGGTCAAGGTCTTGGAGAAGCGATCCTCTTCCTGCAACACCACCCGCATCATCACATCGTGGTGCGCGGTCAGCTCTGGGAAGGCCGCGCCCATGGCCGTGACCACCTCGCTGCAGACATCGGCGAAGAAGGGACCCGTCAGCCCCAGCTTCTGGCCGAAGCGAATCGCGCGGCGCATGACCCGCCGCAGCACGTAGCCGCGGCCTTCATTGTCGGGGTAGATGCCGTCGGCGATGAGAAAAGCCGTCGCTCGGGCGTGATCACTGACCACCCGAAACGCCACATCGCGCTCGACCAATTCGTCGTGACTGGCCTCGCCCTCGGGATCGAAGCGCCCGCCATAGTCGATGCCACTCTTGCGCTCCAGGTGCGAAATCAGGCTGCGAATCAGGTCCGTGTCGTAGTTGGACTGGCCCTGCTGCACCACCGACGCGATGCGCTCGAGACCCATACCGGTGTCGACGCAAGGGCGCGGCAGCGGCTTGAGCATCCCGAACTGACGGTCGTACTGCATGAAGACGAGGTTCCAGACCTCCATGAAGCGCTCTTCGTCCTCAGGGAAGGTCGTCTCGTCGCCCTTTTCGGGCCAGAGGTCGTAGTAGATCTCCGAGCAGGGGCCGCAGGGACCAGAGTCGCCCATGGCCCAGAAGTTGTCCTTGGCGGTCATAGCGACGATGCGCGCTTCGGGCAGCCCGCTGACCTCTTTCCAGATGTCGACGGCTTCTGTGTCACGTGGAACGTCGTGGTCGCCCTCGAAATAGGTGACGATGAGACGGCTTGGGTCGAGCTTGAGCGTGCCGGTGAGGAAGTCCCACGCTTGCTTGATGGCGCCTTCCTTGAAATATGCGCCAAAACTGAAGTTACCCAGCATCTCAAACAGGGTGTGATGCCGCCGGGTACGACCGACGTTTTCCAGGTCGTTGTGCTTGCCGGAGACCCGCAGGCACTTCTGGGTCGAGGTGGCGGATTTGTAGGGAGCTGGCCGCGCGCCGGTGAAGTAGTCCTTGAACTGGACCATGCCGGCGTTGATGAAGAGCAGGGTCGGGTCCGCCGGCGGGAGCAAGGAGTGACTGTCGACCCGGGTGTGGCCGGTGCCCGCGAAATAATCCAAGAACGCGGCACGAATCTCAGCGGCCGTCGTCGGGCTGTGTGACTCGCTGGTCTGGTCTGGGGATGAGGTCATCTGGTTTGGCTGGCTCATAGCGCGCTCCGTAGCGGCGGGAAGGGCGGGCAGCATAGACAACTGGCTGATTTTGGGAAGGTCGGTCTTTGAGTCCTGCGCGCTACCCGATTGAGTGGGCTGTTCCGGTTGCTCAACGGGCTACTGACCAGTACATTGCGGATATCAAGTTCAAATACGCCCCCCGCTGGGGCGCCTACTTATCCGCCTGGCACCTACTGTGTGTCGCTACAGGAGCCGCCGATGCGTTCTGCTCGTCATTTATTCCTCACGTTGGTACTGATCTCGGGTCTCTCCGTGCCCGTTCTAGCCCAACCTGCAGCGCCCGCAATGCAGCCTCCTCCAGCCGCTCCGATGGGAGTCAATTCGGTGAACTTTAGCCCTCTCGGCCTGCTTTTTGGCAGCTACTCGGTGAATTTCGAGCACCTGATGAACAGTCAGCATGGTCTGATCGCCGAGGGGCTGTTCTCACAGTCAAGCGACAAGGACTCGACGACGATGAGTGCGGGTGCAGCGGTGGGCTATCGGTGGCATTGGTCGAAGACACAGGACTCTGGCTTTCTCGGCGCAATGCTCGGCTACCAAACAGGGACGAGCGTGGTAAAGGTCGTCGATGGTGCAGGAGAGAAGTCATTCGACGTATCGGTCAGCGCTCCGAGTGTGACCTTCAACGTGGGCCGCCGCTGGGCATGGAGCAATGGACTCAATATTACGTTGCGGTTCGGTGTCGGGCGCGCCGTTTACAGTCTCTCTAGCACATCAACGGACCCTGACGTCCAAGACGCCATCAACACGGTCGACGACCTGATGAACGCCCTACCGGTCACACTCGATGGTGAACTCTCCATCGGTTGGATCTTCTAAGTATTGTCAACTGGAGCGCTAGCTGCTGGCCTCGCTGACAAGGCCGAGCCGGATGGCTCCCATCAAGGCAACCACAAGCTCGGCCACACCCCGAGGGTTTTCTTGCCGATGGTGATCTGTAGCCGTGCGGTCGTGGGGGGGCTGCCCGTGCGGCTGAGCACAAACTGGCAGGACGGATTGCAGGTCATTGTGCCGCCGCCCTTGAGCAGTGATTTCGGAAAGACCTTCACCGTGACCGATGCGCTTGTGTTGCCGGGCAGAAGCTTCGGCACCACCGTCAACGTCGCCGTCTTCCCGGCCTGAATCACACGCTGGTTGAGTGAAAAAACCTTGGGTTCCTGCGCTTGTAGTAGCTGATCGGCGGCGACAATCCCGAGGTTTTGGGTGACGCCACTCGGCCACAGGATGTGCACTGCCGCGCTCTTGTGGCTCCCCAACCCAAAGTCTGCGATACGCTCATGTTGGCCGCCAAAGGCACCGTCTGCGCCCACCTCGACGTAGCGGGTCACTCCCCCAGCTGTGACCTTCACACGCGCCTGGGCGCCCACTGGATTGCTCATGGTGCCGCGAAGCTGCACCCGCAGGGCATGTCGGCCGTGCTGGATGTCGTTGCGTAGCACGAGGGGCGGCCCGCCATCGCCACCGATGAGCACATCCACATCGAGGTCACCATCCAGGTCTCCCAAGGAGAGGCTGTGGCCCGACCATTTCTTAGGCAGACCAACCGCCGCGCTCACTTCGACCATCTGGGTGCCGCCCAAATTCCGCAGCAGCACCGGCCGCATCGCACCTCGGTTTTTCAAGAGGGCAGCGTCCCCGTCATCACCGTGGGCTAAAAAGACATCCGGCGACCGATCTCGGTCAGCGTCGAGCAGACCGACGCCCCATGCCACCAAACCGACCTTTTTGATCGGGTCTATCAGACCGGCGAGCCCCGTCTTGGCGCCGACATCCACCCACTTGCCATCGGGACGCCCACGCAGCAGCAGAGAGCGCGCCAACCAGACCCACGGCAGCATGAGCTTTGGGGTGATCTTGGCCACCGCCACCTCGGGATACGGCATTCCGACGTTGGCGATGATGACATCCAGATAACCGTCGCCATCGAGATCGCCCGCCGCCGCTCCCATGGGGCTCGCAAAGGGCATCTTACCCTTTGGAAAAGCGAACATTGGGTGGGGAATCTGGCGCTGAAACACCGGAAATCCAGCCGAATTGCGCCCAGTCTGCCGCGCGAACACTTGGGTGGTACCGGTCCCGCAACCATCGGTCAGCATCATCAGGTCGACGTCACCGTCCGCGTCCGCGTCATGGCACAGCACCTGCCAGTAGGCGGCCTGATGGGACAAGCCGCCAACCTCGCCCACATCCACAAATGCCCCGTCAGCCCGGCCGAGAAACAGCCGAGGGCGCTGGGGTTTGTCGCAGTCGTAAACGGTCAGCACCACATCGAGCAGTCCGTCGGCGTCCACGTCGCATACGGTGGCATTGCGCGGGCCAGCGGCTGTGGTCGCAGAAAACGCGCTCGCTTGGGTCAGTTGCCACTTCAGCGCGCCTCGGACCAACCACCAAGCATGCAGCTCACCGACAAGGAGCGTGCGTGTCTCCATACCCACCACCACGGTCTGCGCAGCCGCGATCCATGCCTGCCCGTTGCCCGCCGCGAAGGACGCCGTCGGCTGCAGCAGATTCACGCCACTCCCCCCACCGACGTGCAGGCGAATCTGCCCGCCCTCTCCCCAACGCAGCACATCGGCATCGCCGTCGCCATCGAGATCCTGGATGAGACCACCGCTGTGGGCGGCAATACTGATCGGAATACCGTTTTTTGTGGGTGTGGGAGGCAGGGGCAGCGGGCTGGCCGGCAGAGCCACGAAACCGCCAGAACAACCCGGCAGTGCACCCTTCTTTGGCGGATCAGCAGGCGAGGGCCAAGGCTTTGGGCCGTCGAGCGGCAAGCTAGCGGCGGCGGGGGCGGCGGCGTCAGCGGAAGGCGCGCCAGCGTCACTCGTATTGCTTGTATCCCCGGACTGTACCTCTAGCTGAATTGCGCCATCGGTGACGGGGATTGCAGCGTCCTTGCCGTCAACTGGCTTCGCATCGAACAGCGGAACATCGCCCCCCCCAGCGTCGGAGAGCGCGCCGTCGGAGAGCGCCGCATCGGCTAGTGAGAACGTGGCGACGTCCTCAGGCTGACCATCGCTACCCTGCCCATCGACGCACGACACTGCCAAGCACGGGGTCGTGTCGGCCAGGCGCGCATGTCCTTTCGTATCGTGAGCAGCCGTGGACGCGTCCAGAAGCACATTGGAATCTAGCTCGTTTATGCCTGTGACATCACTGTCGGCCACGCGGGCTATGTCACCGAACCCCGCCGGCGGCCCATCGCCGTGGCCGTCAGCCGGGAGGCTGTCGGTGACCATGCCGGTGCCGCAACCAAGCGCGGACAGAACAAGAATGCCCCCGAGGACCCACGAAGGGCGGAGAGATAGCAGGTGAAACATTTTCATCTGCGCACATAATATGCCACAAATTGGTTTCATGAAAGACATCACCCGTATGCGTTGAGGCATGAAGATGCTGCAATTTCAGGCCAATCTGCCGAGCCCCCGCAAGCTGCGTGGCGGGCGGCTCAAGGGCTGGCTTCTTGGCGGGCTTGGCGGGATGGCGCTGATGATGGGCGGCTGTGACACGCGACCAGAGTCGACTGACAGCGAGGTACGAACGGAGGAGACAAGTCTGAGCGATGGCGCCGGCGATACCGCGAGTGGGCATAGCTCGCCCGATGCCGCCGACGCAGCCAACACCGACGCCCCCCTCTCCGATGCGGGCCTCGCCGCCGAGACGCAGGACCACGATGCGGCGGGTCCAGATGCGGCGGGTCCAGATGCGGCGGGTCCAGATGCGGCGGGTCCAGATGCGAACGCCCCGAGCCCAGATGCCGCCGCGAACCATGCGGTTCTGGTCGCAGGAGCGAAAGACGACGGTACCGGTTTTGTGACCTTTTCAGACGTGCCGGCACCCATCTTGCCCGGCTGGCAGGGCCTGCAGCACCTATGGGTGAGCTTTCGACTTCCTGCGGCGACAGTCCCCACCAAGCCGACGCCCATCGCGGTGACACTCTCGGTCGATGGTCAACCTCAGCCGCTGGCGCCCGGACCAACCCAAGCAAACCTACAGCTCGTTCTCGACGCCAAAAAACCCGGATTCATGGGCTATGATGGGGTTGCGGCTGTTGTACAGTGTCCGTGCGAAGTCACCCAATCCGTGCTGCGCGTAACGGTGAAGGCCAAGGTGACTGGCCAGACGCTCAGCGGCAGCGCCACGACGAAGATCAGCTGGAACGGCGTCTGCTCTGACACGCCAAAGCCTGGCTGCGGACCGTAAACTCGCAGCGCCATGGGTTAGAGGGCTCCGGCGAGGAGCGGAAACCACGGCGCGCTTGACGCCCCCCCTAAAACTGCGTGCACACTGCCCCAATGGCCGAGCCCACACCGCCCCAGAACCCCAGACGCCGCGGTGTCCCCCTGCGCCTGCTGCTCACGGCTTCCATGGTCGGACTCATCGCCGTCGCCGCTGTCGCCATCACGTGGACAACCTGGGCGTCCGGGCGAGCGTCGATCGATGAGCTGTGGCACGCCCTTGGCGACAGCTTCGGCGCCCGCACGGCCCACGAGGTGCAGCGCTTCCTGGAGCCAGCCCGGCCCTTCGCCACCCTGACGGCTGATGCGGTGCGCGTCGGCATGCTGGATGTCCATGACGACAAGGCCGTGCTGGCGTGGATGGAGCTGGCCCTGGACGCCAATCCACAGTTCACCTGGGCGAGTTTCGGCCGCGCCGATGGCACCTATCTCGCCTGTTATCGCTGGCCGAGCAAAGCCGGTATTCGAATGCGGCGGACCACTCGAACACTCCTCGATCCGGCCTTACGCACCGGGGCCCCGCCGAAGAGCGGGCCCATGCCCATGACGGCGCTGGTCGATGCCGAGAGGCAGCCCGATGGCTCGTGGCGGCCCTTGCCCTCCACATCGAGGCGCTACGATCCCCGCATGCGGCCCTGGTACAAGAAGGGCATCGCTGTGGGCGCGGTGGGTGGCTGGTCGCCGCCCTATATCTTCCTGTCGCGAATGCAGGCGGGCGTGGCCTACGTGCGCACAGTGCCCAAGCGTGGCGGTACGGGTACGGCGGGGGTCATCGCGGTGGAGTTCGAAGCCTCACCCCTGTCGGACTACGTGCGAGGGCTGCCGCTAGGCAAGCGCGGTCGCGCTGTGCTCGTCGCGCAATCCGGCGAGGTCGTCGCTCACCCCAAGGCCGCGCTGGTGGAGAAAAAGGGCGATAAATACAGGCTTTTTTCTGCGAATCAGCATCCCGATCTGATGCTGCGCACCGCCTGGGCAGCGCTGGAACAACGCGCCGGAGACGAGAAATGGCAAGCCTTCGAGACAGGGCCGCTGCTGGTGATGGCCAGACCGCTGGACGGCGTGCCTTGGATCGCGATCAGCGTCGTGCCCAAGGATGACTTCTACGGCCAATTGCGCAACCAAACCAAGCGCAGCCTGCTCATCGCGCTGCTCATCGCCTTGGTCGCTGCGACTGTGGCCTTGCGTGTGTCCCGTGGCCTGACGGGGGCGGTGGCCCGGGTCAGTGAGCAGATGCGAAAGATGGCGCTCTTCGAGCTCGGCGAAGCGCCAGATGCCGAGGGCAACACGACGACCAGCCAGCGGTCTGCGGTACGGGAACTGGCCGAGATGGACGCCGCGGCAGGGTCTTTGCGCCATGGGCTGCGCTCGTTTTCTCGCTACGTGCCCCACCAGCTCGTCCGCCATCTGCTGCGCAGCGGTCAAGAGGCCCGAATCGGCGGCGAGAAGAAGGAACTCACGGTGTTGTTTTCGGACATCGCCGGCTTTACGCCCATCGTCGAGCGTACCGCGCCGGAGGTCGTGCTGGATGCCTTGGGCGATTACCTGCACCGGATGAACCAGGCCATCGCCACCACCGACGGCACCGTCTGTCAGTACTTGGGTGATGCGGTCATGGCTTTTTGGGGCGCACCCATGCCGCAAGCCGATCACGCTGTGCGCGCCTGCCACGGCGCCCTGGCCATGGCGGCGCAATGCGACGCGCTGCTGGCGGAGGCAGAAGGCTCCGACACACCCAAGCTACCGACGCGATTTGGCCTCAACACCGGCGAGGTCATGGTCGGAAATATCGGCGCGCCCGAGCGGTTTAACTATGCGATCTTGGGAGATCCCGTGAACACCGCCGCCCGTATCGAAGGTCTCAACAAGGTCTACGGCACGACGATCTTGATCGGCGCACACACCGCTCAGCTGGCCAAAGATGCCGTGGTCCTGCGGCGGGTCGACCGGGTCCAGGTCAAAGGCCGCTCCGATCCGCTCGACATCTTCGAGCTCATCGGCGCCAAGGGCGAGGTGGCTGCGAACATTTTGGCCGGAATCTCGGCCTACGAAGCCGCTTTTGAGCTGTACCTGGCGGGTGAGTTTGGTGCTGCCCAAGCGAGATTTTCCGACCTCGACTGGCCGCGTAAAGACCACGCTGCGGCGGTGCTCGCTGACCGATGTGCCAAGCTGCAAGATGCGTCGCCGGGTGCCGACTGGGACGGCACCCTGCACATGCAGACCAAGTAGCGCGAGGCGATCCATCATGGCCCAGTCTCCAGCGCAGCCCATGGCCCAAAGGCTCACCTTCTGGCTCAAGGTCAGCCGCCCCGGGCTGTGGTTTCAGACGCTCTGGCTCTACCTCCTGCCGCTGACCACCGGCGCCGATTGGAGTTCGCCGGCGCTGTGGGTTGGCCTGCTCTACGCCACCTGGCCGCTCAATGTGCTGGTCTACGGCTACAACGATCTGGTCGACGTCGACATCGACGCGCGCAACCCGCGCAAAGACAGCTGGCTCTTTGGCGCCCGCGGCTCGCTGCGACAACTGCGCGCCTTGATCCCGGTCATGGCCCTGGCTCAGCTACCCTTTGTGGCGCTGTCGATTTGGCTCGCAGGGCTCGAAGCGGCGTTCATTTTCGCCGGCATCTTCGCCGTCAACGCGACCTACAACGCGAAGGTAGGCGGGCTGCGTGGTCGGCCCCCCTTCGATCTGCTCAACCCCCTGGGCTACCTCTTGGTGGTGCAGCTGTCGGTGGCGCTCAACGGGCGACCGCCGATCAGCCCGCTGGCTTGGCTCTACCTGAGCCTGTTTGTCATGCACGCCCAGCTCATCGGCGAGATCATGGACGTCGTGCCCGATCGCGCCGCCGGTCGCGTGACCACCGCAACGCTCATCGGTATCGGCCCGGCTAAATCCCTGGTGATCGCCATGGTCTTGGTCGAGGGGCTGCTCTGCGGCCTGGCCTTTGGCGATTGGGTGCTCGGCGGATTCCTGCTGGCGGGCGTCGGCTGGCTGCTCTTCGACCTACTCGTCTACGCCCGCACACGTGCCTACAACCCACGGGAGTTCTTGCTCGCCGGCATCGGCATGAATGTCGCCGGGTTTCTGTCGATGCTGTGGCTATTTTGGTCGCCGACGCTGCTGCAATCAGGCTGATCTTCTGGCTGCCCGTTGAAACGATCTCACCCGCTAATGGCTCTTGCTCATGCACGCCTCACGCCAAAGGAACCTCACCATGATTCGCGCCCTGCTCCTGACCCTGCTGACCGCCACCCTCCTCACCGGTTGCACCAAGGCCACGCCTGCCGGCACCACGGCCAATGGCCGCCCCGCGAGCGACTCGCCCACGGCAGCCAAGGCCCCTGCGCGGCAGGACGTCGATACGACCGCGTTCAAGGCGCTCATGGCGAAACCGGATGGCTTGGTGCTCGACGTGCGCACGCCCGCTGAGGTGCAAAAAGGCACCCTGGCTGGCGCGACGGTCATCAATGTCTTCGCCAAGGACTTCAATCAGCGCATCGCCGCCCTGCCGAAAGACAAAGCCATCTTGGTGTACTGCAGGAGCGGTCGCCGCAGTGTGCGGGCATCGACGCAGCTGCTCAGCGCCGGTTTTACCCGGGTCTACAACCTCAAAGGCGGCATCTTGGGCTGGCAGGCCGCCGGGTTGCCAGTGGCCCCGTACACCAAGTAACTGGACCAACGCCGGGGGCTGCCGTCGCCGGTGCGCTAGCCACCAATGACGCAGATCGCCGGCTGACACAGGCCAGGGGTCTTGGAGACCGCGCAAAATAGGCCGGTCTTGCAACTGAGCAGGCAGGCGTCGCCTTTGCCAGGCAGCGGCTCGCAGACGAGGTTGGACGCCTTGGTGCCCACGCACGCGCCGTCTGGTCCGCACTCATGGCCACCTTTGCAGGCCTTGCCAGCGCCGAGCCACGCCTTGCAGCGGTTGTCCTCGTGGTCACACCAGCCATCTGCGCAGTACATCTTGTCGAGGCAGGTCTTGCCGTTGGCCGGTAGGGGCACACACAGCCCTTTTTGGCAGCCAAGCCCGGCTTTGCAGTTGTTTTGCTGGCTGCACGCTTGCCCTTCGTTCCGCAGTTTGACGCAGGTTCGGTCCTTCTTGCTCGGCTGGTAGCAGGTCAGACCCGGCTGGCAGGTCTTGACGTTGAAGGCACACGCAGCCCCTTCGCCCGGCAACGTCATGCACTGCTTCGAGGTGACGTCGCAGTACAGCAGCGGGCCGCAGCTCTCAGCGCCGAGGCAGGTCTCGCCGGCGCTGGCCTTGGGGACACACGTCTGGCTGGCGAGACTGCAGTGCAGGCTGGCGGCGCAATCGCTATCTTGCTGACACGCGGCTCCGATGGCCTGCTGGCTGACACAGGCACCCTTGAGGCCGAGACCGCCGCACACCAACCCAGGCAGGCAGTGACGATGAGCGAGGCAAGCGGCCCCTAACTTCACCTGCGGCACACACTTGCCTTGGGTGTCGTCGCAGGCGAATCCGGCAGCGCAGGTGCCCGGCCCCGTGCACGCGGTGCCCCCCCCTGTTCCCGGTGCGCAGGTCTTGGTCGCGCTGCAAGCAAGCCCGACGGCGCAATCGCCGGATTGGCCGCAAGCAGCGCCCTCTTTGCCCTGGTCAGCACAGCGCTTTTTCCCCGATTTATCGGTCACGCAGCGCAAAGGCGGCTTGCAATGCGCGGCAGCGCAGTCGGCTCCAAGCGCCGCAAACGCGGTGCACATGGGCGTCTTGCCGCCAGCGCTGCGGCAGCGCGCAGTCCCAGCTGCACACGCCAATCCACTGGCTGCGCAGGGCTGCCCCACAGCAGCGTCATCGATGACCAACGCCCCGCAGCTCGCCGCGACTTCGTCTGGCGCTGGCGGCAGACACGCTGACTTGCCCGCTGTGATCGCCGCTTTGCAAGCCGTCACCCGATCGTCAGAGACGTGGGCTTTGCCGGCACCCATGGCGCTGGCGGCGTCGGCGTACTCTTTTTCGCACGCCGCAGTGGCCGCATCGATACAGGCCGCGCCTACCTTTGGTGGCGGGTCGCTCTCGGCGCAGCAGCTCTCGATGGTGAGGCAACGGGCCGTGGCGATGGCGCTGCACGCCTCGGTCAGGGCGGGGGAAGAAGCTACAGCCGGGGTAGCTGGCTCATCGCTGCAGCCGAGCGCGGTGATTGTGCTCAAAGCGGTGAGCGCGCCCAGGAGGGTGACTGTGTTGAGTGATGCCCATCCAAGACGGCTCGCGGGTCGCCTCGACCAGCCTGAGGCACGCATCTGCTGGGGTCTGAACACTGATTTCATCGTTCGGCCTCCGTCCCGCTCCGTCAGCGAGATAGCAAAGGCCCCACCGCAGAACAAGCGCAACAGGCAGCGGCCAGCGCAGAAATGATGGCAGCCAACTGCGCGGCGGGAGACCGCCTTCACTGCCGACGGCGGGGACGCAAGTAGATGAACCAGTAGACCAAGCCGACCAGTCCAGCGCCGCCGATGATGTTGCCGATGGCGACGGGCAATAGGTTTCGCCACAAGAAATTGGAGACGGTCAGCGCCTCGGCCGCGGCGGAGGGCATGGCAGCCAGGAAGGACGGGTCGGCCAGATCGATCAGCAGGCCGACCGGCACGAAGTACAGATTGGCGATGCTGTGCTCGAAGCCAGCGGCGACAAACGCGGCGATGGGGCCGATGATGACCAGGACCTTGCCGCTCGCGGTGCGCGCGCTAAAGCTCAACCAGACCGCGAGACAGACCAAGGCGTTGCACAGGATGCCCAAGGAGACGGCCGCCACAGGCGTGAGGCTGCATTTGGCCACGGCTATCTTCATCGCGGTGGACCCGACCGCGCCGCCAGCAAAGCTGTGATGGCCAGCTAGCACCACAAGCCCTGCGGTCGCCACGGCACCGAAGGCATTTCCCGCGAAAACGATGAACCAATTGCGCCAGAGCTTGGCGGTGGATACCCGCCTGGCGGCCCAAGCCATCACGATGAGGTTGTTGCCGGTGAAGAGCTCGGCGCCAGCGATGATCACCAGCACTAGGCCCAGACTGAAGACGATGCCAATGAGCAATCTGGCCACTCCCCACGGGATGGCGGCGCTGCCGGTGGCGACGGTTGTAGCGAAGATGGCGCCAAGCGCGATAAAGGCGCCAGCGAGCACCGCCAAGGCGAAGGTGCTGACCGCGTCACGACCGGCCTTGGCTATCCCGACCTGTTCGGCTTTTTCGGCCATTTCATCGGGTAGTAGCGCGTCGAAGGGGCTGCCCATCAGTGTCTCCTCGCTTGACAGAGCGGCCTGCAAACGTCCGGCCGGCGGCACCCATGCGCCCCGGTAGGCTCAGCGCCTCGTAGGTCTACGCTCCACGCCGTCAGAGTAGGCGCATCACCATCAGACAACAGAAAAATATCGGGGCTGATGTAGATGGTTACGTCGTCAGCCGCAGTGCAAGGGCGATTGGTCTCAGGGTTTTTGCAGGTTGTGGGCGTGGCGCTCCATGGCTTCGGTCCACCCGGGATGGCGACGCGCACGGGCCAACGCGCGCTGGCTGTCGGCGGGGCGACCAGCGGCTGCCCAGGACTCGGCGGCCAGCAGCAAGATCGTCGGTGCGGGCAGCTGGCCGCGGCGGCGCAAGCAGGCGTCGTGGCGTTGCAGATCCGCTGCCGCCCGGCCGTGACGCCCGCGGGTCACTGCTGATCCGGCGGCGTGGCCTCCTGCGGCAGTAGGCGCTTGCAACGCCTGCCGCAACGCCATGGCCCGGCGAGCCGGTAGCGCGCAATCGCCAAGTCCCCACTTTTCGGCCCGATCGAAGGCCGCCACAGCGGCCATCGGATGACCCCGCCCGAGATGAATGCGACCGGCGAGATAGGCCAACGTGGCGCGGTGACGGGTGTCGCGCCGACTCGCGGCCTGCATGGGCGCAAGCTTGGCGTGCGCCTCCGGCCACCGCTGTAGGCTCACCAACGCGCTTAGATGATTGAAGTCGCGGTCAAAATCAGGCGGGCAGCCGGCAGCGGTAGCGGCGACGCGGGCGGTGGTCACCCCCTGCCACTGGCCGGCGGCGACATGGCGCACGATCTGCCGATCGATCGCGCGACAGCGGTCTTCCGTCGAATGAAACGCCGCCGGAATGAGGGAGAGCGAGCGATCTTCGAGGTCGAGCAGGGTCAGCTCGGAGGCGTAGAGCGCGCGCTGCGCCGGGGCGATGGCCAGCATCCCCAGCGCCCAAACCGCGACGAGACCGGCGACGCCATGGCGCCACCGGGGCTGCATGAGGCGCTGCACCGCCAGCGCGGCCAGGAGTGTGGTGGCGCCCACCAGCCCGATGACCCACCTATCCGCCAGGGGAAACTTGCCAGCGACCGACGGCACATTCATCTGCTCGACGATGAGGACAGGCATCACCGTGGCCATCCCCCACATGAGCAACATCACCGCGGCAGCCGCCCGTGCTCTGAACGCGACAATCAGCGCGCCAGCGGCGGCCAGCCATGCGAAGGTCGCCGGCAGCCAGACACCCGGCGTCGCGGCAAAGGCCAAGGGCATGTTGCCAAGACCGGTCTCGATGCGCAGGGGCAGCGCAGCGATCAGGTAGCGACCACCGCCGACGAGCAATCGCAAAGGTTCGATCTGCAGCGCCGCCCCGCCTCGCCCCGCCATGACGAGGTGCCGCATCCCCAAGGCCAGGACCACAATACTCCAAGCCGGGATCAGCAAGCGGAGCGCTTGGCGCCGGTCGATCCGCTGCCAATACACCTCACACGCCGTCACGACGGTCAGCGCGGGCGCCAGCACCACCGAGGTCTCCTTGCTGGCCACCGCAATGCACAGCGGCAACACGTGGACCCAAGCCGCCCCACGGCGATGACGCCAACGCCACCACCCTGCCAGGGCCAGCACGCTCGCCGTCATGGCGGTCACGTCGGAGCGCGCCATGAGCAGACTGACCGGCTCCATCGGTGCGGGGTGCAGGCCATAGGCCACCCCCGCGGCAGCGGCTAGGACCGGTCCAACTCCAATGCAGCGCCCCAACCAGCCAACGGCAACAGCCCCCACCGCGTGCCACAGCACACCTGTCAAATGAAAGGGCGCAGCGCGCTCATGGCCCCAAATCTGGGCCTCCACGAGCCAGGACAGCTTCGTAAACGGGCGCCAATAGGGGATCGTATTTCCACTCGAGCCCCAGA
>JAGSHB010000075.1 GCA_023954815.1 Myxococcales bacterium
CGCTCCAACTCGCCGCTGAGCTCATTTTCGGGGGTCTGTGCGCTCATCGACACGTCCCGTATGCCCAGGGCGGCGCGTCGGGCCACGGGCAAGCAGAGTCGCCCCATGGACGCCCGCTCACGGATCGTCCTGATCGGGTCTCGGCACGGGTTGCCAGCGCAACGGCAGGTACAGCTCTTTGAAGCCGCGCTGCACGTGGGCCTTGCAGGTTTCGCAACTGCGCAGCACGCGATCGAGCTGACATCGGTCCCAGATTTGCTCGCCGTCTACGGAGCGCACCACGTCTCCTGACTTCAGCGGCGCACGGTCAGCGGTGAACAGCAGCCCCGGATATTTCGTCGGAAAGTAGGTGACTCGGATGCCGAGCTCCGGCGCCAGGCGGCTCCATAGGGTCACCAGCGCGGTCTTCAGGTCGACCTCACCTTTCTTCTTGTACTCGTCGATCAAAGACGGCTTGGTCGGCGTGCCATAGCCAGCGAGCCCCGTCGCGTTGGCGACCGTGCCTTTGCGTCGAATGAGCCGGCTGAGCTTCTCGGGCGCCACCCGCTCCTCGGCCTCTTCCAGCACCAGCCCCAGGGCGCGCTCGATCAACTGCGTCACCCGCGGCCGCGGATCGCCCTTCAGTCGCATCCGTGTCGGGTCGTCGATGTCCTTGACCACGATCACAGCCTTGGTCCTTCCGCGCATGGCATCCCGCAGACGCACTTCAACGCGCACCGTCGCCTCAACCCCGTGCATCCGATAAACCTTCTGGTTCTTCTTGCCTTTGCGCCTCATGTCGACGAGGTCTCGCACATTTGTCGCGCGATTTTCCGTGACTTGGACCCAGACGCTAACCCAGCCATGTAGATCGGGTTGGGCGCTGTCTTTTCGGGTCACCAGGTCGGTGTCGACTGACGCCATCCGCATGTCGTCAGGGGCCTTGAAGGACTTGAAATCCAGGTGGCCAACGACCGGCAACTCCGTGCGATCGAGCAGCCATCCGGCCACATCTGACGCACGAACCGAGGCGTCGATTGGTTTGGCTCCGGGCGTCATATCCGCCACTGGAAATACGATAAACCCCTTAATTTTAGGTCCTTCAGCGGCAAGCGGGCGGCTCTGTACGACCTGGAACGGCCCCCCGCAACCGCCCAATAGCACAACGATGAACGCGCACAACAGCGGCCAAGTGCCCCGTGAAGTCACGACTGATTTCTTCGACAATCGCGACGGCGTTTCCACGGAACTCCTTCGCTACAGCTGCGCGCAGCGACCCCATCATCTTGGTCTTTCGAGGCGCAAAAAGCGTGCCCCAACAAGCGGATCACCGCAACATTCCACCCAGGATCGTCGCCGGCCCTTTGCGCTTTCGATGCCATCATCGGTTGACGTGGCGGACCTCCCCTTCGCATCCTACCGGTGTGATGCACAGCCGCCTCCAACTCCCCTGGCTAAGACTGTCCGCTGCCTCTCGGGTAGGCGCGGTCATTTTTGCATTGTTTTGCCAGCTCTTGATCGCCGGATGTGCTGTCGAGCAAACCGCGCTCGATCCGCTGCCATTTGGTGCGTGCCTCTGCGACGGCGCGTGCCCGACAACCGTGTGCGACATCGAGATTGAGTTGGACAAAGACACCTGCAAAGACCAGCTCGATATTGTCGAGATCATGATCGGCAAGCAGCTAGAGACGACCATTTGGGAGCCTGGGCTACGGCAGCGCTCCTGCGGGACGATCAAGCGTGGCGCTCAGGCAGATTTCTTTGCGCGCGCCGATACGGGTTGGCGTTGGCAGGAGTCGATTTCATGCCCGGCGGCCGGCGACAGGGTAGAGACCAAAGGGCCGACAATCGTCCGGGTGCTACACTGCTCCACCCAACCCTAGCGGTCCCTGTTGCCTAGCAGATGGCGGCTTGCATCAGCCGGTGCGCTCTCCGTCCCATCCGTGCAAGATGGCCGCCCACAGCCCACCTCAATCTTACTTTGTGACGCAACATGACCGCACCCCATTGGATGATCAGCGCTGATGTCGACTACGACTCGCTCACGCCGGTCATGCGCCAGCTGATCGATGCGAAGCGGGCCCACCCCGGCGCCATTATCTTCTTTCGACTCGGGGATTTCTACGAGCTGTTTTTCGAGGACGCACTCGAAGCCGCGCCGCTGCTCGACATGGTCCTGACGTCTCGTAACAAGAAGGACGTTCGGCCCATTCCGATGTGCGGCTTCCCGCACCACGCGATGAGCGGGTATTTGCAAAAACTGCTTGAATTATCGCGCCCTGTGGCCGTGGTTGAGCAACTCGAAGATCCGAAAAAGACCAAGGGTATCGTCAAGCGAGGGGTGACTCGGGTGGTGACGCCCGGTGTGGTCTTGGAGACTGAAGCGCTCGACGGCCGCCGCTCCAATCACCTGGTTGCGCTCGCGCCGCGCCGCGGTGGTGGGCTGGGCGTGGCGGTCGCAGAGGTGAGCACGGGGCAGCTGCGGGTCGCTGAGGTGGCGCATCCAGCCGGTTTGGCGACGCTGCTCGTACGGTTGGAGCCGCGTGAGTTGCTATTGCCCGAAGCGGTTCGGCCGTGGCTGGAGTCGGTCCCTGGCGCCCAAGAGCCCCTGTGGTCGGTGCGGCCGATTCCCAAGGATGTGCTGCGCGCTCACAAGACCGATGCAGGTGGTTGTGCGGTCGACTATCTACGCAACTACTTGGCAGAGGTTCGCCCTGCGAGTTTGGGCCTGCTGTCGCCCGCGCAGCCGCTCGATGCCGTGACGCACCTGCGCTTGAGCCGCGAAGCTGTGATTCACCTGGAGCTGATGCAGACGGCTCGGACAGGTCGGCGACAGGGCGCTTTGCTCGCAGCCGTCGACCGCACGTGCACTGCGGGCGGCGCGCGAGCCTTGCGGGCCCTGCTGCTGGCGCCGCTAGCTGACCGGGATGCCCTGCTTGAGCGGCACGCTGCGGTTGAGGCGCTGCTCGGCTCCGAGCGAGCGGCGATCGTCGCCGCGCTATCGGGCGGATCAGACTTGGCGCGGATGGTGGGGCGCGCGGGTGCAGCCATGGTGACGCCCAGGGAACTGGTCAGCGCTCGGACGACGTTGCAGCGCCTCCCAGACCTGCAGCAGCAGCTGAGCGCGCTCACGGGAAAAGCCCCGCGTCTAACTCACCTCGCCGAGGCGTTTACGGAAGGTGCCGACATCGCCGCGCACCTCGCCCACATGTTGGCGGAGGAGCCTCGCAACCAGGTGTCCGATGGCGGCGTGATCCGCATGGGTGTTGATGAGCGCCTCGATGAGCTGGTCGAGTTGTGTGAGCACAGCACCCAGTGGCTGGAACGCTTTACCGCCGAACAACGCACGTTGCTGGGTATCGCGACCACAAAAGTACGCTTCAACCGGGTCGCTGGTTACGGCATCGAGGTCTCGCGGGCGCGCAGTCATCTGGTGCCCGACCACTACCGCCGGGTGCAGACGCTCAAGCACGTCGAGCGCTACACAACGCCTGAGTTGATGGACTTTGAGCAGAAGTTGCTCACCGCAAAGGAGCAGCGATCCGCCCTAGAAACCGAGATTTACGGCCGGCTGATGGCCTGGTTGGCCGAGCGCTCCGGCCCCTTGCGACGCATTGCCGCCGCTCTGGCAGAGCTCGATGTGCACACCGGCTTTGCCGAGCTCGCCACTGAGCGCAACTACTGCAAACCGACCCTGCAACCCATGACTCACCCGCCGCAGCTGACGTTGTGTGCCTGCCGCCATCCCGTGGTCGAACAGATGCTGGAGGCCCACGCCTTCGTGCCCAATGACGTCTCTCTCGGCCCTGATTCGACCGCGATTATGTTGCTGACTGGGCCAAATATGGCCGGAAAATCAACGCTGATGCGCCAAGTCGCCTTGTCGGTGATCCTCGCCCAAGCGGGCGGCTTTGTGCCGGCGGACAGCGCTGACTTGCCCGTGCTCGACGCGGTGATGACCCGTATTGGCGCGTCGGACGATATCTCCGAAGGAGCGTCTACGTTCATGGTCGAGATGCGCGAAACGGCAGATATCTTGCAGTTTGCCGGGCCGCGCACCTTGGTCCTGCTCGATGAGATCGGTCGCGGTACATCGACGTGGGACGGGCTGGCCATCGCGCAGGCTGTGGTGGAGTCCCTGCACAATCGCTCGGGCGCGCTGACGATGTTCGCGACCCACTATCACGAGCTCACCAGCTTGCAGCGCTCGCTCTCTGGTCTTCGCAATGTGCATGTGGCTGTACGAGAGCATGGTGATGACATCGTCTTTGTGCATAGCCTGCAGCCCGGGCCTACCAACCGCTCCCACGGCATCACCGTCGCGCGCCTAGCGGGGCTGCCCAAGGAGGTGATCGGCCGCGCCCGCAGCGTGCTGACCGATCTGGAAAATGACGCCGCACAAACGACCCGCGGGGACAAGCAGCTGAGCTTTTTCGATCCACCACCGCGCCCTGCCAAGCGCACAGCAAAGCGGTCAGTGCCAGCCGCAGCCGCCCCGGCGCGCCCGGACGACGCCGTCTTGGCCGAACTTCGCGCCCTGCAGCCCGACGACCTCTCGCCACGGGCAGCGCTGGACTTGGTCTACCGCCTGCACAAGGCCGCAGCAGCCGATCGGTGAAATCGCCTGGATCTCCGGCACACCACAGCCCACGCCGCCCCGTGATTTGCTCTGTCAAGAAAATCCCAGAACCCACCGAAACAAAGAAAAGTTTGACCGCTGGCCATGTCTAAACAAGATCGCTCTTGCCATGACGAATACCTCGCCAGCTGAAAACTCACTCCTCACGACGGCGGTCGAAGCCTTTCTCCAGCACTTGCGGCTGGAGCGAAATCTTTCGGCCAATACCGTCACCGCCTACGGTCGTGACCTGCGCCGATTTGAGCGATTCGCGCTGACCACGCTGCGGATCACCGATCCGGGGCAGCTCGAGCGAGATGCGCTGATGAGCTACCTCATCGAATTGCGGCAGGCCGGGCTCCACGACCGCTCCGTCGCCCGGCACATGTCGACCCTACGCACCTTCTCCCGTTTTCTGGTTGAGGAAGGCCACCTCGAGGACAGCCCCGCCGCGCTGCTCGATATGCCGCAACAGCCCCGCTCGCTGCCCGAAGTGCTCAACCCCGACGAGATCGCCCGGCTCCTCGACGCGCCCGACATCGACACCGCTCGCGGCCTCCGAGACCGCGCCATGCTGGAGACGCTCTACGCGACCGGGCTGCGGGTCACCGAACTCATCACCCTGCGCATGGGCGACGTCGACTTTGATCGCGGTGTTGTGACGTGCATGGGCAAAGGTCGCAAAGAGCGTTTGGTTCCCATCGGAGAGCAGGCCAGGGGCACACTCCTGCAGTACCTGACGGACGGTCGCCCCTTCATCGCTCGCAGTGCTGCTGCTCGTAGTCGTCGGGGGGGCCATACCGCACCCTTGTTCATCACGCGGCAGGGTCGGCCCATGACCCGTCAGGGCTTCTGGAAGCTGATCAAGCGCTACGCCGAGCAAGCGGGCATCGACAAGCCCATCTCGCCCCATCGCTTGCGCCATTCCTTCGCCACACATCTGCTCGCAGGTGGCGCCGATTTGCGGGCCGTACAGGCCATGCTGGGTCACGCGGACATCGGCACCACGCAGATCTACACGCACGTGCACCGTGAGCGCCTACGGGTCATCTATGACAAGGCACATCCTCGCGCCTAGCAGCGTGCGGCGTAATTAAAATGACTGTCGCCGCACGCAGCTAGTTTTCTTCATAATTGGGGGGCTATGAGCGCCCCCAGTCGCGGCAAGCCGCGACTTCCCCATCCCGGCTGACTGCGCCCCATGGAATGCGGCTCCAAAAAAACGAGAAGAAACGCAGACTGCTAGGCTGTAAATTCAAGCGCTCAGTTGGCTTTCAGCTTCTCCGTCGGCCTTCAACTCTTCCGTCGGTAGGGTCTTGCGACGCCCGAGACGCGTGCGAATCGCGCGAATCGCGCCAGCCACAGCGACAGTCAGCGACACCAAGATTACCGCGTAGACCGGGTCGTCCGTCGCCCGGGTCACCACCGCCGCGCCCGTCAGCACACAAGACAGCAAATACAGCACCAGCACCGCTTGGCGATGGGAGAGCCCCCAGTCGATCAGCAAGTGGTGGATGTGGCCGCGATCCGAGACGAAAGGTGAGTTGCCGCGCACTGCTCGCCGCGCAAAGGCGAAGAGGGTGTCGAAAATCGGTAGCCCCAGGGCCAAAATCGGCAGCATCAGACTCACAGCGGTCGATCGCTTGCCCGCGCTCCACAGGGCACAGGCGGCGAAGATGTAGCCGATGGTCATGCTGCCGGAGTCGCCCATGAAGATGAGCGCCGGATTGAAGTTGTAAAATAGGAACCCGAGCACGCTGCCGCCCAACGCTGCGGCGAAGAGCGCCAGTGGCGTGTTGCCATCGATGAGAGCGATGGAGAACAGCGAAAAGGCCGCGAAGAAGGCGATGCCTGCTGCGAGCCCATCGAGTCCGTCGACGAGGTTCATCGCGTTGATGATGCCGGCCACCCACAGGACCGTGAGCGGCAGACTCATGAGGCCAAAGTTCAAGTCGTGGCCCAGAATGACCATGTGGTCAAACGAGAGCCCACCGTACCAAAGGGCGACGCCAACGGCGGTTTGCACGGTCAACTTGCCCCAGGCGCCGACCCCCCTGAGGTCATCGATCAGGCCGAGGATCAAGATCGCCAAGCCGCCGCCCAGAAATAGCGTCAGACGTAGCAAATCACCCTGAATTTCCTGAGAAAAAGCGTTGTTGTAAAAGAACGCGAGCCCGACGATCGGCGCGAAAAAGCCCGCTGCGATCGCGATACCGCCGAGTCGCGGTGTGGCGACAACGTGGATCTTGCGATCGCCGTCGGGGGCGTCGAGTAGGTGCAGGCGGTTGGCGATGCGCAATACCATCGGCGTCAGCAGGGCTGAAATCCCGAGCGACAACAGAAATGCGACGAGGTAGGTGCGCACGAACTTCTCTCCGACAGCGTACAGCCTGACCCGCAGGACCTGAGTACCTTTGTTGCCGAACCGCGGCTGCGGGTTCTACCGGAAGTGCGAGCGCGCGGCTACCGCTGCCCGTACACCCACAAATATCTGCGTGACGTCAGCCAAACGAAGGGTCGAACTGATCAGCGCATGACGTGGCGCAGACGGTAGCACCGTGCCGACCATGGTGACACTCCCTGATGTCAGTCCGAGCCCAGGAAATCGGCGCGATGGCTCCGGCCAGCAAGCTCCTGAGGTCTCTAGGCGTAGGCTAGAGGCGACGTCCAGCGACCAATGTTCATCGGAATCGGTCGGTTGGATTTCGTCATGAAGGCGCAGCCGTTGTAGGGCGGGCAGGATGACGGGGTGGTCATGGCGCATCTCGTCGACGAGATAGAGGCTGCCGTCGGCCGAAAGGGCGACAAATCGTAGTTGCGTGTGGCGATTACCCGGCCAGGTGTAGGTCGCGGCGAGCCACTGCCAGCCGCGCTCGACACCGGTGTCGATGACTGTGATCACGCCGCGGCGGCCGACGCGAAACGTGCCCCACAACTCCAGCTGAGGTGCGCCTGGGATCTCGACCACGCTATGGGCCGCTTCGCTACGATTCCATGGCCGAAGCGGGGTTTCTGCATAGCCTACGAGGCCAGCATCACTCAGAATCGACTGATCGCCACGACTGTAGACGATGGACAGCGCGTCTGCGTGGGCGTGGCCCGGCTGCGGGTCAAAAGTCATCGGGCCGGTGTGCACCCACACCGACGCGGCGTCGTTGCGGGCGGTCCATGCGCTCTCACGGGGAGTGGGTTGGCCGACTGTTGCATCAACTAGCGCGCGTGCCACCAAGGGCAGACGATCGCAAACTGAGGGGTCGGTATCACCGAAAGCAGGCAGGGTTCCGTCAGGGCGTCTCATGGCCCTGAGCCATGACGTCGCCTGGGCGATAGACGGTGCCAGCTCATGGCCCGGACCGGCGAGTCCCGCCAACGTGAGCGCATCTTCCAAAATGACGGCTTGGTACATGGGCGCGCCCTCCACGTGGCTGCCATCATCGCCAAATTGGAGCCGCCACTGCGACAGCAGTGCGCTTGTGTTGTTGGGTTGACCAGCGACCAGCGCCGCCGTGGCCTCGGCCAGTAGATTGGTCAGCAAGTGATTGCCGCCCAAATGTCGCTCTCGCAGCCAGCGCAGCGGCAGGCCGGCTGCCAACGCGATCTCTGTGAGCCACGCCGCCAGCATGTCAGCCCTCGGATTGAGATGGCCCTGTAGCCGCGCGGCCGCGCGCAGGCAAGCGAGGGTTCGCCGTGCCCGCGGATAGGGCTCCCACGGGATCACGAGTTCTGGCGATTGGCGGTACCAGGACTCCAGGGCTTGCCAGCAGCGGTCGATGTCCTGATCGCGCCCCGATGCGACGAGGGCCTCGGCCCATTCAAGGTAGTGCGCGTGGTACACCGATAGCGGTTTCATCTCCAAAAGCGCCCAAGATTCAGGCGGAAAGTTGGGAAGTGGCTCGCCAGCCAGGGCTGTGAGGTTCATGGTTGGCACGGGTGCAGCAGTCAGCGCCTCGTGTAGGCGGCGCAGGGGCAATGGGTCGGACTGCGCCCGTTTGGCCTTGCGACGCCAACGGCGCACGAGCTGAGGCAGCAGCGGGCGCCAAGCGCGTTTGCGAACTTCATTGGCCAGGCGATGGGCATGGACCCGCGGCGGCACCGGACGCAGTGTGCGCCACAGGCGGGCCGGCCCGTCCGAGCGATGGCCGGGGCGCTTCATCGGCAGGCTTCCATGAGCTTGAGAAAGTGCGTCGCAATCTGTGCCGAGTCGTTGTGGGCTCGAACGAACGCCCGGCCGGCGGCGCCGTACGCGTCGACCTGCAGCGCGTCGGCCAACAGCGCATCGATATTGGCCTGGAGCCCAGGCATATCTCCCGCGGCTGAGACGGGGCCACAGTTGGCCTGAGCAGCGATATCGGCCACCTCACCGTCCGCAGACAGGAGCACGGGCCGCCCGCTCGCCATGACCTCGTAGATCTTCAGCGGGATGGTGTGGGTGTCTTTGCGCGGCCGCAGCATCACGAGGCCCGCCCAAGCGCGGTCGTACAGGGCAGCGATGTGCGCCGGCGGCAGGGGGCCGACGATGTGCACGTTGCCCAGACGTTCATCGGCCACACGGTTGGACAGATGGCTGCGCAGCACGCCGTCGCCCACCAGCACAAAGTTCACAGGATCGCCGCTGCGGGTCTGTCGCGCCGCCGCTACATCGAGCAGCAGGTCGAGCCCCTGGGCGGGGTTGAGGACGCCAGCGTAGAGGATGGTCTTTCCGGTGGGGGCGACGGTCTTCAGCCGAGCCCGCGCGGCTCGCAGATGGCAGGTTCGCTGCGCATCAAACCGTTGCAGATCGACCCCATTGGCCACCAGATGCACACGGCTACTGGGCGCGCCGAGCGCGATCAGACGAGTGCGCTTTCCTGAACTCACGGTGGTGATAGCCGCCGCCGAGCCGAGCACCAAGCGGTTGGCGCGATCGAGCGCATCAGTCGCGATGGAGGCGCGAACCCGACCGGCATTGATGACGGCCTCGGGCCAGATATCCCGCACATCCAACACGTGTGGCACCGCAAAACGCTTGGCCAACAACGCCGACACATAGCCCACCGTCGGCGGGGGCGTGGTGCCGACTACAATGTCCGGCTGCAGGTCCCGCAGCGCCCCTTGGAGGAGCGAACTCACAGCAAAAGATCCGTAAAGTAGGGCTTTTCGCGCTGCGCTGTGGCCCCCAACCGCCAAAACCGGCGTCCGGATGACAGAGAGCAGTCCCTTGCGCTCGACAGACCAGGGCAGCTGTCGATAGGGCTTGTCGATGACACCAGAAGGAAAGTTGGGCCACGTCGTCAACACGGTGACGCGGTGACCAGCGGCCATCCACGCTTTGGCAAAGTCACCGAAGCGAGCCGCAGGCGCGCCCATCTCAGGCTCGAAGAATTGGGAGACAACGAGGATGTGCATGCTCACCCGCGATACAGAGATCTACTTGATCCGCTCAAGATGAACATCACGGTCGCCGGAGCTTTGCCCGCCACCGTCGATGACTTGAAAGACAGGTCGCTTAGGCTTGCTGCCGCTTGGTGCGTGGGGGGCTGGCTCGTCCACGGCACGGGCAGTGTGCGCCTGCGGCAGGGCGCTGGGCCGCTGCGCCTCGGGTCGCTTTCGCGTGTCTTCAGGGGCCTGTTCGGCACGGCCACTAAGGGCTTGGAGCGCCTCGGCTGGCATGTCTTCCTGCCAGAGGTGGAAGCGTTCGCGCGACTCGTCGGAGATGGCAAAAACGGCCTCCCAGGGAACAAAGCACGGGTATGGGCGTCCGCCAAATGACAGTGAAGCGATCACGCCGTCATCATCGAAGGAAAAATCGCTCAGTTGGTACCGATACGAGTAGTTCAGCACGAGCCACGACTGATCGCGCAAATGGGCCGGTACGCGCAAGCTCTCGGCGGTGGCGTCCATGTGCAGGGCGGCGATACCGTCCTGCAGCAAACGTGTGAACGCGTCGATCTTTTCAGGCGTGCGTGGTTGCATCAGCGAGACCTACAGGAAGAAAGAGGGGCGTGGGGCTACTCGTCCCAGTCGAGGTGGTAGTTGAAGCGCTCACGGCCCAATCGGCGAAAACCGACGGAGCGGTACAAGAGCGCTGCGGTGTCATTGCCTTGGTACGACTCAAGGTCGATTCCTTTGATTCCGGCCTTCTTGGCAAGATCGAGCAATCCCTCGACCAGCGCCCGACCATAGCCCTTGCCGCGATGGCTCGCGCCGACGTACAGCTCTTCGATCCACAGCGAACGGCCACCGTGTTTGACACTGAGCATGCGACTGGCGACGAGCACGCCCTCGGCCTCGCCATCGGCTTGCTCCCGGCACACGAGCACGACGGCGCGCGGATCGGCCAACATGCCACTGAAGACCTCGCCGAGGGTGTCGAGGTCCACGGGCAAGCGCAGGGCCGTCAGGTCCTCAGCAAAAAGGGCTACGACGGCTGCGCTATCGCGTGGTTGAGCGGGATCGATGGTCGCGCGGGTCATGTCGTCCTCTCTGCGCTGTCGACTTTGATGTGCGGCGCGCACCCACAGCCAAGCTGCATGCTCTGCTCGTGTACCCCATCGGCTGAACGATGTCCCCTCTGGAGCGTCGGATTGAATCGTTGTCGCCATTCAAACGTATCACTGTTGGGGCTGTGCGGCTTGGGCGCGTTGTTCGCCTCGTCTGGCTCTGTTACCGTTCGACAGCCCAAATTGGAGTTTTTCATGATCGCGCAACGCTTGCCATTGACCTCCCTCATCGCGCTCACCTGCCTCGCAATCGTCCCGCTGGCAACGCCGGCGCACGCCGCAGATAGTCAGGCGCGCGTGAAGAAACGGCACGCGCCAAAGACCCGTCATCGCGCGCGTCCAACCCCCAAAAAACGGGGCGTTCGCGGCAAGAAGGTCAAAGGCAAGCTGATCACCAAGTTCGAAAACGGCAGCCCGATGTGGACCTTGCGTCAGGCCTTTCATTGTGTGCTCGATTTTGACGAGTCCAGCGGGTTTGACTGCTACGTTCCGCTCAACGTCGAGATCAACCGCCACAACGCCAACGCCCGCACGCACCTGCGCCGCTACCAGTGGCGGCACTTTCGGCAGTACGCAGCGAGCTACGTCGCCCGTTCGAAAGGGTTCGCGGTGCGGATGACCCGGCGCGACCCAGCGCAGCCCAATCCCAAGAGCAACCGCGTGAAGATCTTTCTGCACAGCCGCCACCGGGACAATCCCGCGCCGATGACGCTCAAGCGCGAAGGCAATAAGTGGCTGATCTACAATAACTCACTGTAGTCAGCGACCATCGGCCAAAAATCGCATAATTGCCCGATTTTACGGCCTACTAGACATGTGCGCCGGCGAGTCGTGCTGGCCAGACGTGCCCACCAGACATGCCCACCAGACATGCTAGCCCAGGGACACCGTCTCGCGGCCCAGCAGCCGTTCGAGCTCTTCGATGAGATGAGCGGTTGGCGCGACCCGCATCTGCTCCTGCGCAGTGACGATCGCGACCCCCAGCCCAGGAACGCGCACGTGCAGGCGAATCGGCGCGAGGTTTAGCGGCTTTTCGTCGACGACGATCGCGTCTTCTTCCATCACGACGGTGTTGACCTCAAGGCGCTCCACCACTTCTGGCAGTTGCCCAGGACCAAAGACCTTCTTGCCTGGGGCCTGCTTCGCTTTGGCTTGGCCTTTGGGCCGCGGGGCATCGAAGACCGAGCCCTGAACAGCTGCCGTCTCCGCCTCCGTGGACTTGGACTTTTCCTCGACCTCGGCAACCGGGCGCAGGGTCGGTTGCGGCGTATCTGGCGGCGCTTGGCCGGCCTGCTGGGCTTGCAGTCGGGCTTGGGCCCACGCCTGCGACTCGCTCAGCAGTCGGGCGAGATCGCTCAGGGTGGCGCCGCGACACTGCTCGGCTTTCAGCGAGATGCGCAGGTAGTCCGTCAGGCGGCCCACCGCATCGTCGAGCAGTTCGGCCTCGTCCAAGATCAGACGCACCTTCTGGGGATCTTCGCGGTCGGCCGAGGCTTGCAGCGTGATCAGCAGCGGATCGCCTTTTTGCAGGGTCGCCGCCGCCGTCTCCAGGGTCCGCGCGAAGCACATCACCTCTTCCTGACCGGAGAGATCTTCCAGGGTGACAAAGGCCATGCGCTTGCCGGCGCGGGTGATGATCTCCCGGTACGACGAGACCATGGCCGCGATGAGCACCTTCACCCGCCCGCGCTTGCCCGACCGCAAGATGGCCGGGTCGCGCGCCGCCGCCAAAGAGCGACAGCTCAGCCGGTACAGCTTCGAGCTATAGCGATCCAGCGGGTGACCGGTGACGTAAAATCCCAGCACTTCCTTCTCACTCTCGAGGGTCTGGCGCAGCGTCCAGCTCTCCTTCGCCTTGCGGTAAGCATCGTCGACCTTGATGCCCTGCGAACCGCCGCCGAGCGCGCCAAAAAGCGATCCCTGCCCGGTATCTCGCTCTTTTTGCTCTTCCTGCGAGCGCTGGATCGCCTTGGTGATGTTCTCCCACAGCGTCTCTCGGCTCTCCCCGAACGAATCCATCGCGCCGCACTTGACCAGCGCCTCGATGACCCGGCGATTGACCCGCCGCATGTCGACCCGGCGACATAGATCGAAGAGCGACTTGAACGGCCCATCCTCGCGGGCTTCCAAGATCGACTCGATGGCCCCCTCGCCGACATTGCGCACGGCACCCAGCCCGAACCGAATCGCCCCATCACTCACCGAAAACGAGAGCTTCGACAGGTTGAGATCCGGCGGCAGCACCTGTTGCTTGGCCTGGCGCGCATCTTGGATGTACTGCACCACCTTGTCGGTGTTGTCTTTGTCCGCCGTGAGCAGCGCGGCGTAGAACTCGGTCGTAAAGTGCGCTTTGAGATAGGCCGTCTGGTAGGTCACCAGGCCATAGGCCGCTGCGTGGCTCTTGTTGAAACCGTAGGAAGCAAACGCCGCCATCTGGTCGAACACCCCGTCGGCGACTTCCTTGGTCACGCCCTTTTCAGCGGCACCGTCGCCAAAGATCTTGCGGTGGCGAACCATCACCTTTTCTTTCTTCTTGCCCATCGCGCGGCGCAACAAGTCGGCACCGCCCAGCGAATAGCCCGCCATTTCACGGGCCACCTGCATGACCTGCTCCTGGTAGACCATGACGCCGTAGGTCTCTTGGAGGATCGGCTCCAAAATCGGGTGATCGACCGTCACCTTCTCGCGGCCGTGTTTGCGCTCGATGTAGTTGTTGTGCATGCCGAGACCCATGGGTCCCGGGCGATACAGGGCGCCGGCGGCGATGATGTCCTCGAACTCCGACGGCGCCATCCGCTTGATCATGCCGGTAAAACCGGACGACTCCATCTGGAAAATACCGCCCGTATCACCCCGGCACATGACGGCGAAGGCTTCGGGCGAGTCGAGCCGAATCTTAGTGATGTCGAAGAGTTCTACCGGCTCACTGCCTGCCGCCGCCGCACGTCCCTCGTTGATGAGATCGATGGCGAACTGGATCATCGTGAGGTTTTTCAGGCCGAGGAAGTCGAACTTCACCAGGCCGGCCTCTTCGACCTCCTCTTTGGCGAACATGGCGATGTTTTCGCCGTTGGCTCCCCGCGCGATAGGCACATATTCCCACAGCGGATTTTCCGAGATCACCACACCGGCGGCGTGCATACCGGTCTGACGGACGGCTCCTTCGAGCTGCTCTGCGGTCTCCAACAGCAGCCGCACCTCTGGGTCCTGCTCCGAGAAATCCCGCAGCCGTGGCTCGAGCTCCAGCGCGTTGGCGAGGTTCTTGGCCTGATCGGGCACGAGCTTGGCCACCGCGTTGGATTTCGATAGCTCGATTCCCAAAACGCGCCCGCAATCTCGGACCGCCCCCTTCGCTTTGAGTGTGCCAAACGTGACGATCTGACCGACCCGGTCGTGGCCATATTCGTCGGCGACGTATTGAATCACCTCACCGCGCCGCTGCACACAGAAGTCGATGTCGAAATCGGGCATCGACACGCGCTCGGGGTTCAGAAAGCGCTCAAACAGCAGGTTATAGGGCAGGGGATCGAGGTCGGTGATGCGCAGGGAGTAGGCCACCAGCGAACCTGCACCAGAGCCGCGACCAGGACCGACGGGGATCCCCGCCTGCTTGGCCCATTTGATGAAGTCCCAGACGATGAGGAAGTAGCCGGGAAAGCCCATGCCCTCGATGACGCCGATCTCGATAGCGAGCCGGTCGTGATAGGGCTTTTCGTCGAACTCGAAGCCCTTTTCACGGAACTCAGCGAAGCGCTCTTGCAGGCCCTGCTCGGAGATCTTGGTGAAATACGAGCTGAGCGTGTCGCCCTCAGGAATCGGAAACTGCGGCAGGAAGTACGTGCCCAGTTGCAGCTCGACATTGCACCGATCCGCGACCTCCAGCGTCCGTGCGCACAGCTCTGGATAGGCGGCGAAACGGGTCTGCATCTCCTCGGGGCTGGCAAAGAAGTAGTCCGTCGTCGGGAGCCAATTGGGATCGGGGCGGGCCTGAATCTGCAGGCCGATACACATCAGCACCTCGTGCGCACGGGCCTGACTGCGCTCCATGTAGTGCACGTCATTGCTGGCGACGCAGGGAACGTCGTTGGCCTCGCCGAGCGCTATCAGCTGCGGCAGGACCTGCTTGTGCTCCCGCAGGCTGGTGAGCTGGCACTCGATGTACAGGCGATCGCCGAAGATCTCTTTGTACCTGCGCAGGTGACGCTCGGCTTCCCGTTGCTGGCCGCGCAATAGGGCGTTGCTGACTTCTCCTGAGAGATTGCCCGTCAGGCAGATGAGCCCCTCATTCCGCTCGGCGAGCAGGGCGTGGTCGATGCGGGAGTGACCGCCATTGGGAGCCAGCAGATGCGCCTTGCTGATGAGGTAGAGCAGGTTCTTGTAGCCCACCTGATTCATCGCTAAAACATTGATTTGATGGGTTCTGAGCACGTGCTCGCCCATGGGCCGCGCCGAGATGGACAGGGATGCGCCGTAGATCGGCTTGATGTCGTTTTTCTTGCAGGCTTTGTGGAAATCGACCGCGCCGTACAGGTTGTCGTGGTCGGTAAAAGCGACCGCCGGCATGCCCTCGGCCTTGCACCGCGCCGCGATCTCGTCGACCCGCGTGGTGGCATCGGCGATGGAGTACTGGGTATGCACGTGCAGGTGCACAAACGACATGTGTTCTCCCTGGGCTGACGGCAGCGCTCCTGCAACCTGTGGGATGAGCGGCTGCAATTCAAGGTGTCGATGTGGTTTGGGGCAAGTCAGGTCAGCGCGACAACCGGCGAGCAGGGCAGGCTACCGTTCGATGGGGGCCTGCTTTCGTTTAGCGGCTTGCCACCAGCGTTCCAGCGTCTCGCTGTCCTGGGGGCCGTCTGTCTCAGCTAGCTTCTCTTCGACGTGTGCAAAGCGGCCTGCAAAGCGATCCAGCGTTTTTCTCAGGGCCTGCTCGGCATCGACGCCGGCGTGCCGCGCCACACTTGTCGCAGCAAAGAGCAGATCGCCCAACTCGCTCTCGATCGCTTTGGGATCGCCCGAGGCCAGGGCCTCCTTCAGCTCCGCCAGCTCCTCGTCGACCTTGCCGACCGCACCGGGGACACCAGGCCAATCAAATCCGGTGTGGGCGGCCTTGGAGCCGATCCGCTGCGCGCGTAAAAGGGCCGGCAGCTGCCGCGGCACACCGGCGAGCACGCTCTTTCGCTGCTCAGACGTATCGGTCTTGCTTTCGCGGGCTTTGATCTGCTGCCACTGCACCATGACTTCGTCGGCGGTCTGGGCGCTGGATGTGTCCGAGAAGACGTGTGGATGACGCCGCACCATCTTGTCGGCGATGCTGTGAGCGACGTCGTCGGCCGTAAACCACTCAAACTCTTCGGCGAGGCGGGACTGAAAAGCGACCTGCAACAGCACGTCACCGAGCTCGTCCCTGTGGGCCTTCACCAAGGCGGGATCGACCTCACCTACAGGTGCCTGCGTCGCCAGCGCCGCGTCGCCCAATGCATCCACGGCGTCGAGGGCTTCGTAGCACTCTTCGACGAGGTAGGGCTTCAGCGACGCAAGGCTCTGCTCGAGGTCCCACGGGCAGCCGTCATCCGGGTCACGGAGACGCGCCATGACGGTAATTAGCCGCGAAAAGCCGGGCTCTGAGCGCTTAGTCACCTTTACTTTCCGGCGGCGAAGGTCACCTGTGCGGCGCCCTTGAGGCCGTGGAAATCGCCGCCAACGGGGGCCCACGCGCCCATGAAGGCCAGGTTGTGGGTGCCCTTGGAGTCGATGCGGTACAGGTTGATGGTCCACGTATCGCCGGCCTTTGGGGTCACGCCGAGGGCGCTGAAGGGAATCTGCGCCTCCACAGTCCAGCCCTTGTCGTCACCACCGTCGGCGTTGGCCGTGCCACTAAGCGCGACCGCGTGCTTGCCGCCAGCGTTCCACTTGGCTGCCTCTTCCCACTTGGGCTTGCGGTGCCCGGTGAATTTGGCGTCAAACGTCGCCTTGTTCGGCGCCCACTGGAACTCGTAGTAGGTGCTGCTGCCCTTGGGCTGCACGAACATCTCCACGACGTCGCCTTCCCAGAGGGTGCTGTCATTGGCGGCGTGGCTGTTCTTGATGTCGTCGTCCTTGGTCTCGTAGGCGATGAACAGGTGCGTGTCGTTGTAGGCGATGCGCGCGGTGGTCTCGTAGGCGGCGTTGAGCGGCCGGCCGTCGGGCTGCTTGAACGCGGCGGTCGGGCGCACGTTGGTCCACTCGTCGAGCTTGCCGTCGAGGGTCGGAGCCGCCGTCAGTTTGAGGGCCTGGTAGGTGGGCGCCGGCGCCTTCGGGCGGGACGGACGCTTGGCCGCAGCCTTACGGCCACCGGTGACGTCCACCGTGGTCACGAGCGCGCGATCGTCAGGCGTTCCTGCTTTCTTGCTGCCCGCTGCCAACTTGAGCCGGCGGTTCTGGCTGGCCTTGGACCACGCACCCCAGTCGAAGAAGCCGACCAGCAGCTGCGTCTTGCCGTTGGGCCAGTCCTTGGGGATAGCGATGGAGACCTTGTCTTTGATGATCTCGCCCTTTTTCCATTGCGCGACCGGGTACAGCTCACCGACACCGTAGTGATCGAAGGGCTGGCGCCGCTTTCCGGGCGCTTCGAAGTGCACGAAGATCTTCCAATCGCCGGTCACTGGCTTGTTGACCTTGAAGTACATCACCAGCTCGACGCGACCACCGGCCGTCGGCGTGCCATTGAGGTCGTAGCCCAACAGCGTGATGCGATCTTCGAAGTCGATCTTGCGCTCGTGCTGCATCTTCGGCGCGGTCTTGAGCACGTTGGCAGCGATCTGCTGCTCCTGATCTTTGGTGAGCACGCGTGCACGTTGGGCGGGGCTTTTGCAGCCGCTCAGCAACAGGGCGAAGGCGACGAGCAACAGGGCGGCCCGGGACAGGGGCGAATTGGCCATGGGTCAGATCTCCTCAAAGTGGATGATTGCGCGCACAACCGGGCGTTTGGTCATCCGTAGGCGCGCATTGTGCGGCCTGTCTCAGGTGGGGTTCACCAGCGGCCGCGGAGTCTAGCCTATTGCGCGCGCCGCCAGCAACGGACAGCGCAAAACGAGCAAGGAGGGCGGAGCAATGTCCCCCCTCCTGCTTTGAAGTTTCCGCAATCTGCTTTGAAATTACGGGATTTTAGTCGTTGTCGTGGTAGGTCTGAGTTTCCGCGCACGGTGAGGCGCGCAGCTTCTTCAGCGCCGCCGTCTCGATCTGGCGAATGCGCTCGCGGGTCAGCTTAAACATCGTACCGACCTGCTCCAGCGTCATGGTCTGGCCACCGCCAATACCAAAGCGCAACCGCAGCACAGCCTCTTCCCGGGGTTTGAGCCGGGTCAGCATGCGGCGCGTCTGGTGCGCGAGATCAGCCTTCAAGCACTCGTCCAGCGGGCGAACCGCCTTGGTGTCCTCGATGAAGTTGGCCAGCTTGGCGTCGTCCGCCTCGCCGACAGAGGCATCGAGCGACAGCGGCGTGCGCACCATCTTCAGAATGTGCTCGATCTGGGCGATCGGCTGCTCGGTGACCTTGGCCAGCTCGATCATCGACGGCTCGCGCCCCCACAGCTGCTCCAGGCGCGCGCGCTCCCGCATGATGCGATTGAGCGCTTCGATCAGGTGAACGGGAATGCGGATCGTGCGGCCGTGATCGGCGATGGAGCGGGTGATGCTCTGCCGAATCCACCACGTCGCGTAGGTCGAGAACTTGTGACCGCGCTGCCACTCGAACTTCTCGACCGCCTTGATCAGCCCGATGTTGCCTTCCTGCACCAGGTCGAGCAGGTGCATGCCGCGGTTCATGTAGCGCTTGGCGATGCTCACCACGAGGCGCAAGTTGGCCTGAATCATGACGCTGCGGGCCTCTTCGATGACCCGGTGGGACTCACGAAGCTGCCTGCAAGCGCGTGAAGCCACCGCAGCTGGCGCGCCAAAGGCTGCCTCGGCCGCCTCCAAATCACGTCGAGCAATGGCCACGCGCTGGCGGCGTTTTGCCCTATCACTGCGGGCCCGCTTGCCGATGATCGCTAGATCCAGCGCGTCTGCGTCGGCACGGGTCATCTTGGACTCACTCAGCGCCTCACACATATCGCGGGCAGCGCGCACAGCGGCCTTGCCATGCTCATCAAAGTGATCGAGCGCGGCTTGAATGAGCCGCTCACCGACGCGGTTTTCCCAGTACACCCGGTACTTGAGACGCATGGCCTGATTGAGCTCCAGCGAGCGATCACAGCCGGTGCCGCATGTGCTTTGGTGCAGTTCAATATCGGCATCCATCTCGTCGGAGCGTTTCTTGAAGCGTTCGGCGCGAGCCAGGGTGGTGATGCGTGCGTCGCGGTCACGCCAGTCGTGATCGGTGGTCCATTCCTTCAGCAAGTCGATGTCCGTGGCCATATTCGAGGCGAGGGAGCGCAGAAGCGGACGGGTCACATCGGAGGCGTGCAGGATCTCGATGATGGTGGCGGAGGCGTCTTCCATGCGGGCAGCCACTTCGGCCTCACCCTCGCGGGTGAGCAGCGACACCCGACCGATTCCCTGAAGGTACATGACCGTCGGGTCGGCAGACCTGGCGTTTCGGCCACCACGCTTCTTCTTTGAGTCGCGGTAGGGGCGATTGGTGGCCAACATCGTCGGCCCACTGACGCTCTGCGCGACCGGGTCGTGATGAAGGGGGGCACGCGGTCCTGCTGCTGAAGCCTTCTCTCCGTCGATGGCCATCGATCCCATGCTGCACCTCCCGCGACCTCTCGTCGCACGGCCACTGTCAATTGCAAGACAGCGGCCAAGGGCAGTTGAAGACTCAAATGGGTTGCATTAACAGGAAGGTAGGAACCCATTTTGCGATGGGTGGCGCGCTGCACAGCTGCGATCCATGACATCACTGTCATGACGCGCTTGTCGGCTCAAAACAACAGCTGGATTTGAACTAAAATTGCGAATAATCAAGCTGTTAGCTGTGGTTTGGCCTACGTTGAGGGCGTCTCGGGTGTGATCGCGATGTCGCCATGCACTGACGAATTGGCGCGACGGCCACGACGCTGCAGCTGATCGACACGCACGAGCAGGTCGGCAGCCTTTTTCTGCTCCCCGATACGCACGAGGAAGGCAGCGTGAGCTTGTAGGCAGGCGCTCAGCCCGGCGCGCTCGTTGGCCTCTTTCCACAGCTGGGCAGCCCGCGTGAAAGCGGTATCGGCGGCGTCGGTCTCTTCGCGGTCGGCCAGAATCTCAGCCAACGTGCCCATGGCGGCGGCACGCACACGGGTGACATCGGACAGCTGCCCTGCAGCCACGGCACGCCGGCTCCACTTCAACGCACGGTCACCGTCGTTGCGCAGCCGCGCGGCGATAGCGAGGTTGCGCGCGGCATCTGACAGCAGGTTGTGGTCAGCCAAGCGGCCCGCGCTCTCCACGGCCTTGTAGAGCAGCCCTTCGCCGTCGGTCAGTCGCCCGCTATTGATCAAGGTCTCGCCGAGGTTGTTTTGCAGCATCCCCTGCATCCGGCGATTGCCCACACGCTTGGACAGCTCATAGGCCTCTTCCATCGCAGCCACGGCGGCGTCGGTCTCGCCAGCGGTCAACTGCAAGGCCCCCATGGCATTGAGCGATTCGAGCAAGCCGTGGGAGTGGCGACCGTCGCGCCGCAAGGATACGGCGCGCTCGAGGTAGGTGCGGGCGCGATCGAGGTTGCCGCCGCTCATCGACAGAATGCCGAGGTTGGTCAGCGTGGTCGCTAGGCCGGTGCGATCGCCGGCCTTTTCCCGATACTGCGCCGCGCGTTGCAGGAAGTTCAGCGCTGGCTTGAGGTTGCCCGACAGCCAGTAGGCCCGGCCGATGTCATCGCATGCGCCGGCAAGGCCACTGATATCGCCCACCGCCTTGTACAGATTCATCGCCTCGATGAGGTGCTCAAGCGCGATGTTGAGCTTGCCCTTGCTGCGGTACAGGCGACCGATGCGCTGCAAGGCCTCGGCACCTTGGCCGCGCGCACGATAGCTCCAAGCCAGACCGAGAACATCGCGAAAGCGGGCCTCGGCCTCTTCCCAGCGACCGTCGAGCTCCGCCAGATCGCCGAGCGCCATCAGGGAGAACAACTGAATGTCCTGGGCAGCGTCTGGGGCCAATTTGCGGGCTTTTTCGAAGTAGCGCTGGGCCGCGTCGTGATGCAGCTCCTCTCGGGCGCGTTGCCCAGCGTGCAGATATAAGTGCGCTGCGTGGGTCTCTTCGCCAGCGGCGAGCCACAGGGGCGCCAGCACATCCGCCAGCTCGCCGCCGCGATGGGGCGCGACCAACTCAAGCCACACCGCTGCCCGATACATCAGCGCGGTGCGTTCTTTCTCTTCGATCAGCTCCAGCAGCTTGTCCAGATCGCCTTCGTCCACGAACCGGTAGCACGTCTCCGTCGGCAGGGTGCTGGTCCGTTCGCGCACCACCAGACCGGCATCGACGAGGGTACTGCAGGCCCGCGCGACCCGCTCTGGCACGCCATCCTGACCGAATTCCTTGAGGGTTCTCGCCTGATCTTCGGCCGTCGTCCGCAGCAGCGCCGACACGCCACCGAGCCAGAACCGCAGGCCAAAAATGGCACCCATGCGCGCGACGAGCAGCTCGTCCTCGCTCAGCATGTCGAAGCGGCCACCCTTGCGAGAGCGCAGTTTTCCGCGCTCGACCATCTCAGACAAAATCACCCGCTTGAGGTGCCAGCTGTCGCCCATCTCGACGATGCCGCCGCCGGTCATGAGCGACTCGATGGCGCCGAGCAGCGCGCCGGGTTTGCCGTCAGCGACGGCGACCAGGGCATCGAGTACCCGGTCATCCACCCCTTGCACGCCGTGCAGGCTCTCCGTCGCGATCTTCCGCAGCAGCGAGTCTTCCAGGGGTTCGAGCGGCAGGGTCTCCAGCTCCGACAACCATTGGCGCCGGAGCGTGCCGCGCTGATTGGCGGCGAAGACCCAGTAGATCGGCTGACCGGGCAGGTCCTTGAGCACTTGGCTGAGGAATTCCAAGCTCTCCGCGTCGGCCTCACCGGCGTCGTCGATCATCAAAACGGTGGCTGTACCGCGCAGATCCCGCTGCCAAAGCGCCGAGAGGGCTTCGTGGGCGCGCCGGCTTTGCTCGCGGCGATCTTCAAAGTCGATCGCGTGCTCATTCCAAAAATGAAACCCGAGCATGGGGCCGCAGGTGCGCGCCACGTCGGCGCCGGTCGAATCGCCAAAGAGGGACTCCACCGCCCGCTCGAAGCGCTCCCCAGCGATGGTGCCGCCGAGGTACTCCGGAATATCGAAACGCAGTCGCACGAGCCGTTCGAGTAGGCTGTGGGGGCGATGGGCTCCCTGGGCGCTCGTCGCGAGAAAACGAGTCTCCGGGTGAGCCCCAGCGACCTTTGCCCGAGCGAGGGAAAAGAGCTGCGATCGGCCACTACCCACTTCGCCGCGCACCAGGATAGCCCCGGCTTTCTTGGCGCCCAGCGCGGATCCGATGCGGTTGCTCAGGTCTTCCGCTTCGGCTTTGCGACCGAGGGTTGGATCGGCCCCGGCGCCGCCTTTTTGCCAAGGCAGGTCGAACCGGGTGGGCTCCGAGGTGCCGCGCGACGATACGACCGGGCTCGCTTCGATTAGATCTGCTTCATCAAAAAAGCGCCCGACGACGTCGGCCCGCTCCTCGCCTTCTTCACTGGGAAGAGGGGACAAGCAAACTTCGCAAAACCGGAAGCTAGACACGTTGTTGTGGCCGCAGCGAGGGCAGTCCATTGTGGCCATAATGAGGTCACCTTCGCCAGAATCCCTGGCGCTCGATCGTTGGGCGCGAGAGTATGCGTCGGGCGCCTCGATCGGGGCAAGGGAAAGTCGCCTTGTATTGCTGCAACTCTCGTTGACTTCACTGGCGGTGGGACTATGCTTGGGGCGCTCCGAACCCATGCGGGGTGCATTGCTGCTCGACCAAATGAAGGCCGCAATGGCACCGCTACGACGCAGATTTGCGGCATGTTCGCCGGTTTGCCCGGGCACTCCTAGGTCCCTTTAGGGCCGCCTGATTCTAGTAGAACCCAAAGGTAGTGAAATGAAGAAGTACCTCGCATTCCTCTCGATCTCAGCGATGCTGTTGACCTCCGCTTGCTCGGCCACCGTCGGCACCGAAGGTGACGAAGATGGCACCAGCGGCGGCGACGCCACGACCACAGAAGACGGCACTGGCAGCGATGCTGGCACCACCGGTGATGCCGGCACGGCTACGGACGCCGGCTCGACCCCCACTGGATTCATGTCCGTGGTGATCTACGACAAGTACACCGAGCCGGATTGCAAGAAGACGACGAGCCCCGGTCCCGACATCGACATGGTCGCTGTCTGGCGCAGTGGCAAGCTCATCGGTGTCGGCAAGCCCGGCTCTTGTGACTACTCCGCAGGCACCAACCCCGCCTGCCCGGACAACAAGCACGCCGCTGCGAAGGACATCGAGGCTGCTTGCGGCCCATTCGGTGACATCGACGCTGTTAATGTTTCTACCGGCTACCTCGGCCTCGGCGGCGGCTCGCTCGAGCTCTCCATCGGCGCCTGCTCGAGCGAGACCACCGACATCGAGAAGTGTGACGGCAAGGGCGACGCGGTCGCTGTCCAGTCCGGCGACGAGATCGACGTCTACGAGGTTGACCAGTGGTACCTCGGCAACAACGACGCCAAGAAGAAGTACATCACCGGCAGCTGCAAGTGCATCCCGGAGACCTACGAAGTGTGGCTGCGCACCAAGACGGGCGTGGACACAGGTTCGGTCGAAGTCGGTCAGAAGACCGGTACCGGTACCCTCACTGTTAAGTAATTTCGCTTCCGGGGCAGTCTAGCCCCGGGTACGAACGACGCGGCGCGGCGACTTCGGTCTCCGCGCCGCGCTTCGTTTTGGGGCCAGCTCACCTTCTGACGGGGCACGCTTCGATTGATGGCGCCCGGTCACCGTCCGGTGGCGCCCGCTCTTCGTTTGATGGGGCCAGCTCATCTTCTGACGGGGCGCGCTTCGATTGATGGCGCCCGGTCACCGGACGGTGGCGCCCGCTCTTCGTTTGATGGGGCCAGCTCATCTTCTGACGGGGCGCGCTTCGATTGATGGGGTCCGGTCACCGTCCGGTGGCGCCCTTCTCCGTGTGATGGGGTCCGGTCACCGTCCGCTGGGCCCGCTTTTGTTTGACGGGACCAGCGCCGCTATGGCTTTTTCCGCACAAATACGGCCCAGGAGCTGTGGTTCGACTTACCGCAGATGCCCATGGGGCCGCCCGTGAACACGGTCTGCGTGTTGCTGCATTGGCTCACACCTGAGACCCCGGGCAAGACGAATGTGCCGGCGGTTGCGCAGGCAAAACCCCAACCGCACGGCAGCTTGCCGATCCCTGCATCTGCGCCGCACGAGACCTTGGCAGCCGGCCCGCCCTTTGCGCTGATCTGCCAATCGCCCGGCAGCGCCGTCTTCTTGCTCCAGGACCAACCGCTCTTGGTCAACGGCGAGATGATGTGCGCCGCGCCGGTCGATGTGCACTTGTACATGACCTGCCCGTGGCCCCCGAGCAGCTTGTCGATGGTCGCGGGCGACTGCTTCTCGGTGATACGGGTCCAGCCGCCGCCGTCGGTGCTGAGGTCGCATTGGGTGGCAAATGGCGCGTCGCCGCCCACACCGTCCGGATCGACCCACACCGTTGAGACATCATCGAATGAGAAGGTCTTGTTGATCTGTTGGCACGACGCCGCAGCCTGCGCCGCTGAGATACCGCGCAGCGCCGCACACTGGCTCACCTTCGTGCGCAACCTGTGAATGCGCGACCCTTGGGTGCCGACCAGCAGCTCCCCATTTTTCCGCACGAGCACCCCGACCGGATGCTTGAATCGAGCGTCCGGGCCGAGCCCTTCATGAGCGGCGTACGACGAGCCTGCCAGTGGGATGACCTCTCCGTTTGGTGTCACGATCTTCACCCGGTCGGTGGTGCGGTTGGTGACGACGAAGCGACCGTCCGCCAGGCGCACAAACCCCGACGCGCTGCCAAGCCCGCTGACCATGCGCCCGCGGCCGTAGAATCCCTGACCCCCCCACCCGGCGATTGTGATGACCTCGCCACCAGCGATCCGGCGTATCCGCCCGGCTCCCGAATCCAAGACAAAGAGCGCGCCGTTGTCGCCCCACTGCACGCCGTTTGGAGAGTAGAAACGAGCGACGGAGACCGGCCCATCCTCGGTGCCTAAGGTCGATCCCGCTAGCGTGGTGACCTTGCCGCTCTTGTCGATGGCACGCACCCGGCGATTGGCGGAGTCGGCGACCGCAATCACGCCGTCTTTTCGATAGCTGACGGCGGTTGGTGCGTTGAAGCGGGCGAGCGTGCTGGTCGCGTCCTTGAAGCCCTTTGAGCTACCCGCGCGGGTCGACACCACATTGGATGGCGTCATCTGCCGGATACGATGGTTGTTTGTGTCTGCGATGATCAGCGCGCCGCCATCGCCAAACGTGATCCCTCTCGGACCATAAAATCGTGCTGCGCCGCCCACCCCCTCTTGATACCCGTACTTGCCGTTCGCGCCTGCGAGCAGGGTCACGGTGTCCTTGCTGTCGACCTTGCCGATGAGGTGTCGGCTCCCATCGCTGAAATAGACCTCGCCCTTGTCGTTTTCAGCCATGCCATAGACCGTCCCTACCTGCGCTTCGGACCGTTTGCCGGCCTTGAAGTTGTAGGCGCCGTTGCCGAGCCAGGTGGTGGCGAGCGCTGATGCAGCGCAGGCGCCATCGGTGCACACCAGATTGCAGTCGTCGCCGCACACTTCCCCGTTTGGCCGCGCTTTCCACTGGCACCTGCCGACCTTCACGTCACAGGTCGCCGGTCGGCACGGGCCGTTGTCGTCGCAGACGAGCTTTGGATCGGCCTTTGGGTGCGTGCATCCCGACTTGGGGTCGCACTTGTCCAGCGTGCAACGGTTGTGATCGTTACACTCAGGGCGTTCGAGCATGTACATGCGATAGCCGTTGTACGCCGTGACATAGAGCTGCCCGTTTGCGCGTCGCTGGACAGTCCTGGGGCCGTAAAATTTGGCTTTGGCTCCCAGCCCGCTGACCGACCCCTTGCTGCCGTCGCCGGCCAGCGTCGTGACCATGCCGCCAGGGGACATCCTGAACACGCGATGCCAAGCCTCGTCGACAAAGTAGATGGCGCCGCTCTTGTCTACATCGATGTGACGCAGCGCGCTCATGCGGGTGCCGTAGATCCCCAGGCCGCCGATGGTGCCGGACGTGGCACCGTGGAGGATCGTGTGGACTTCGCCCGCCGGCGTCACGCGTCGGATGCTCGGTCCTTTGGTGTCCGCGACATAGAGCTTGCCGTCCGGCGCTATCGCGACATCGAGCGGGTTGCCGAATGAGGCTGTGGCGCCGACGCCATCGACGACCTTGGACGTGCTGTTTCCAGCGAGCGTCGTGACCTCAGCATCGGGCGCGATCTTGCGTAGCCGGAAGTTACCGTAGTCGGCGACGTAGACCGTACCGACTGGATCGACCGCGACGCCATGGGGCGCCTTGAACCGCGCCTTTTCGCCTTTTCCGTCGAGAAATCCGGCCGATTTTTGCCCAGCCCACGTCGTGACTGCGTGTTTCGCATCGATCTTTCGGATTCGGTGATTGTTGCTGTCAGCTACGTAGGCAGAGCCGTCCAGGGCGACGGCGACGTCTTGCGGCGTGTGGAACCTCGCTGCGGTCGATGAGCCATTTTGGAATGTAGGGGGCAGGTTGGCGTTGGGGCCAGCGACTGTCGTCAAGGTGCCATCGGGGCTGAGTACGCGGATGCTGTGGCGGCTACAGTCGGCGATCCAGAGGTTGTCCTTGGCGTCCAAGTCAGAGCCGCAGGTGCGTCCGAGTCCGACGTAGGCTTGGTTGGTCGACGTCGGTAGTCGCCAGCCGTCGCCGTAGAGGTATTTGCCACCGACCCACACCCAGCTGCTCCACGGACTGCCGCGGGTGTTGCAGGTGCCGCCGTCGCACCGCTCGCCGCTGGTGCATTTGCTGCCGTCGTCACAGGGCCGGCCCTCCCGGGACGGTGTGTTTTGGCAGCCGGTGAGCGGGTCGCAGCTGTCGGTCGTGCAAGGGTTTCCGTCCCCGCAGCCGCCTGCCGTCGCGGTCGTACACTTGCAGCCTACGATGGCCTTGCCGGGGCTACACGCGCCCGCCTTGCAGCTGCCAGGGTCGGTACAGGGCTTGCCGTCATCGCAAGCCGCGCCGTCCACGTGCGGCGCGGTCACACAGCCAGCGATCGGGTCGCAACGGTCGATGGTGCACGGCTTGTTGTCGTCACACAGCTTGCGCGCCAGCTTGAGTTTTCTGATCTCGTGGGCGCCATGGTCTGCCATCAGCAGGGTATCGCCGTCCAACATCAGGCCCATCGGCAGGTTCATCTGCCCAGCCTTTCCGAGGCCATCGGCCGTCCCCAAGACGCTGCCTGCCAACGTCCGGACCGCGCCAGTCGTAAAGAGGGCGCGGATCTTTCGATTCGACGAATCTGCGATGTACAGCGTGCCGTCGCCATCGACCAACACGTCGCGCGGCTGATTGAGCTTCGACGATGGGCCGGAGTCGGCGTCCAGCCAACCCGCGACTCGCCCCACGACGGTCTCGACCAAGCCGGTGGGTGAGATGCGGCGCACGCTGTGGTTTCTCTCCTCCGTGACCCAGACGAATCCCGCCTTGTTGCTGTCGAGACCAATCGGCCGGTGGAACCTCGCCTGGGCGACGGGGCCATCGACCCACCCGGCGATTGAGCCAGCGAATGTGGTGACCTTCCCCGTCGTCGTCACTCGGCGGATACGGTTGTTCTGGCTGTCGGCGACGAGCGCCGCTCCGGAGACATCGACCGCCACGTCGTATGGGTATTTGAACTTCGTCGTAGGCCCTTGACCGTCGCTGAAGCCAGCCGTGGATCCAGCGACGGTGACCACGTCGAATGAGGGGCTCATGAGCCTGATCCGGTGATTGTAGTAGTCGCAGATCCAGCTCTTGCCGTCCGCTCGCGTAGCGATACCCAGCGGGCCGCTAAAGGATGCTGCGGTCCCACGTCCGTCCGTCTTTCCCGCACCGCCCGGGTTGCCTGCGACCGTCGTCACCCAGCCATCCGAGCTCATATGGCGAATGAGGTTGTTGCCAAAATCGGTGACCAAGTAGCCGCCGCCGACATGCTTCGCGATGTAACCCGGCTTGTTGAACCGCACGCTGGTGGGCGGACCGTCAGATCGCCCGTAGTCGTAGCGATAGTGGCCGCCGGGCTTGCCCGCGAAGACGGTCAGTTTTGCCGGCGCTGTACAGCTGCCGCCGTGGCACGTGTGGAGCGTGGTGCAGATGTTGCCA
>JAGSHB010000193.1 GCA_023954815.1 Myxococcales bacterium
CGGTCAACGAGTTCCGAGAGGCACGCTACGGCGTGCTACGTGAAGGGGTCTTCAGCGCGGATCCGCCCGCGGGCAAGGCCGGTATCCCCTACAGGCCGATGCAAGATGGCAGCGTCGATCGCACGGACCGCACCGTCGGCGAGCGCCTCTACCACCGACCGAGGGTCACCCTGCTCGATGGCGGTTTCGCTACCAGGGTCGGCCGGCTCCCCGGCAAGCCGGCCGCCAAGGGCGAAGCCCTGCCCGCCTGGGGGATCTTCCGCGACGGCAAGACGACCATCCTGCGCAATCGCGGCCAACACCTCGGGCCCGGCGCGACACGCTTCTTCGGCACGACGCCCGGCGGCAACAACCTCGGCATCTGTGTGTCCGGATTCGACCCCGAGGGCCGACCATCATGCTACCGCGTCGGCCAGCAGTTCCCGGTGCTCCACATCCTCGCCATCGGGGGCCACGCCGCCGAAGGTGTCGAGCCGACGCAGAAGGGCGCGCTGATCATCCACGTGTCGCAGACAGCAGCGGTCGAAGGCGGCGTCGTGCACGTGTGGGGCACCGGCTTCGGCGACAAGGCGGGCAAGCTGCGGATCGGTGACACCGAGGTGGCCCCCAGCGCGATTGTCGACTGGGCCGACAACAAAGTGGCCTTTCGTGTGACCAGCGCCATCACGGAGGGACGCGTACGCATCGACGGACCGGCCGGCTTCGTGACCGGCGGCCGGACCTACCACCTGCGCCGCACCGGCCCGATCACAACGCCGTTCTCGGACGTCGAGATCCCCGTCGTCCCCCTGAAGCAGGGCATCACCAAGCTGCCGCTGAAACCGTATGAGCCGGTGTTGAGCAAGATCGGCAAGCACTTCGTCGACGGCGACGACCTCTACCTGTATGCGCCGGCGACGGCTGAGGAGCCCACTACCAAGGCCATCCAGGTCAACATCGACGATTGGTTGGGACAGTTCATCGCGGCGACGAGCCCGGGCATGGTCGACGCGCATCCGTACACGCTCGCCCTCAACGATGCCACCGCCCCGCAGGGCGGCACGCCCCGGCAGCTCGAGGTCGTCGGCGATCGGCTGATGGACATCGCGCACGGCAACGGCTGGGAGCGGCGCACGGACGGCCAGGTCCAGGGCGCGAACTTCGGCATCCTCAGCCCATCCAAGGGTGGTAAAAGCTACACACCGCGCATGCACCGGGAGCCCGACGGAACCTTCCTGATGGTCCTGCAAGCCCCTGGTGGCCCCCCGGTCTTGGTGCACGCGAGCGGGTGGGGCAGCGACGGCAAGGTGATGAACGTGGCGGGGGGCATCGGCAGGACGCTCGACTGGGGCCTGAGCGGCGTCGCGAAGCTCGGGGACCTCTTGGTCGTCGTCGGCGACGGTCAAAACGGCGGGGGCGGCAAGTTCTCCGCCGGCTGGCGGCTGTCGACGGACGCCGGCAAGACGCTCGCCAATCTCCAGGCGGACAAGGCGCACAAGACCCTCACTTGGCCGGTCGCCGTCGGCCACGGTGCCGGCAAGGGCATCTGGGCGCTCGAGCTCGAGACCCAATCGACGTCCGGGTCGCCGATGCGTTTCGGAGTCGACGGCAAGCCACAGTGGGAGCAAGCGCCCGCGCCCTTCACTCAGTTGAAGTCGCCGATGCTGTGGTCCTCGGGGGCGATCCTGATGGCGTGGCAGCCCGCTGATGGTCTGCAGCTGCTGGACACGGCGGCGGCGGTCGGCGAGCGCAAGTGGCAGAAAATCAGCCTGCCAGCTGGTGACGAGCTGGTGAACGTGACGATGGACTGGCCGGGTAAGCGCGTCTTGCTGGTGGCCGAGGACAGCGTCTATGCGGCTCCACTGCCCACGACGTCGGCGACCTTGGCGATCCAGGAGCTGGCCAAGCCGAGCCTCATCGCGCCCATCGACATCAGGCTCAGGTCCGTGGGTGCCTTTGCGGACGGCTCGCTGCTGTGCGATGCAGAATTGAGAGACGGACGCAAGGGGCACGAGGGCAAGCCCTCCCCGCTGTTCGGCGTGGTGGTGCAGGTCAAGGCGCCCTGAACCCAGGCCGGCCAGCGCACGCTACCCGCCATGGCTCCGCGCCGACATCGCAAACCTCGCGCAGTGGATGTGGATGCCCTCGACCGCCACGCCGGAGGTCTATTTGCAGTCCAACGTCATGGCGTCGCGCATCTTCTGCACAGTGGGATCACAGTCCACGGCGCCGCTACCGCCGGCCAGCACAGATTCGAGATACTGGATGCGGCAGCGGATGCCGCCTTGATCTCCCGGCAGCTCTCCTCAAACGAGGCGCGGCTGCTGAACTGCGCCACGGGCGACTCCGACAAGGCCGAGACCTCATTTCGGAGTCCGCAGCACCAGACGTTGATCTGCGCAGGCAGGTCTCGGTAGGCCGCGTCCAGCGTGTGTTTGACATCCTCCTGGAACCACGCCCGCCACGTCGGGTGGTGCCCCATCCGCGCCCACCAGTCACCAATCTCTGTGGGACCGTCCACGAGGCTGGCATCCCAGCTGGCGCCGCCGTACATCACGCCATCCAAGTCCCACGGGATGATGGCCCAGCCGTTTTTTGAATCCTCGTAGATGTAGAGGTTGTAGTTGCTGGTCCAGAAGTTATCGCTGGCCGGCAGCGTGGCTTCCACCGCAGCCACGGCGGCCCACTGCCGCACGTTGGCGACACGGTCGGGGTTGGCGAAGACCACGTCGTCACTCGCGTCGAACAAGTCGCAAAGCACGGCGAGGCCTGTGTTGTCCCCGGTCCTTCTTGTTGGTCTTGTCGAAGCGAATCACAAACCGGTACGGGTCGTCGTCATCCCAGTCTCGTGTCAGGTTCGTACTGTCTACTATTTATGAGTAGTGAATAGTGCGTACCTGACACCAATTTCATCACTCCGCTGACAACGTCAAAATGCCGCCCTTGGCCAACTCACTGTGGTCCACGCGCAAATGGCCCAGCGTCTTCCCACGGAGAGCCGCTGTGGCCACATGATGCCCCTTAGTGCCGCTGCCCGGCGCCTCGATAACCAACTCGCGACCGACCGCGGCCTCCCCGTCGGTGGGCATCCAGACGGTGACGCGTTCAAATAGAGGCGCCCCCAACTCCCAGACCCCATCACCGGGCGACAGCGGAAATAGGCCCATCGCACCCAGCACAAACCACGCCGACGTCGAGCCTGCGTCGTCGTTGCCTGGCAACCCTTTGGGGGTGGCGCCAAAACGCGCCATCAAGGTCTCGCGTACCTTGTCTTGGGCCTTGTCGGGTCGGCCCGCGCGCCCATACAGCCAGGGGATGTGGAAGCTGGGTTGGTTCGAAATGTCGAATTCTCCGGCCTTGAAGAAGCCATCCAGCTTCGCGTCCAACGCCGCTTCTCCGCCCAGTGCCGCGGCCAATCCGGCGGGATCATGGGGAACGAAGAATGTGAAGATCCAGCTGGTCGCCTCCACAAAATGCACTGCGTATTCTGTCGGATCGAAAGGTGTGATCCAGTCGCCGTTGGCGTCCTTGGCCTGCATGAACCCCACTTTGGAATTGAAGTGGTGCTTCCAATTGCCGCCGCGAGCGTCGTAGCGCTGCTGACCGACGGTGTCCTTGTTGGCTTCGGCAAAACGCGCTGCGGCCCAGTCTGCGTTGGCGTACTCCAGCGTCATGGAGGCGGACTGCGTCTTGTCGCACGCACCGGGAACCCAACCTAGCTTGCGGTACGCCGGGACTGTGCCGAGGTTGAGGTACCCGCAAAATGCCTGTTCGCCTGGGTTCTTGTTGTCTTGTTCCAGCGCCTTTGTGATGGCCTTCCAAGCTAGGTCGATGTCGACATCGTGCCAGCTGCCACCGTACTGATCCTTGACGAAGGCATCCGCCAAAATGACGACTGCGGGGTTGCCAGTCATTACGCGGGAATAGCCGGTCGCGTTCCAGGTACACTTGGGCAACCAGCCGCCCTCGCTGTACATATGCAGCATGCTCCACGCGATGTCGGCGCGCAGCTCGGGTTCGACCAAGGTGCCGAGCGGATGCAGCGTGCGATAGCTGTCCCACATGCACCAATCATCGGTGAAAAATCGCCGTGGGCGGGCTTTCGGATCTGCCGCCACGCCCAGCCCACGCGACCGCGCGTCGTGGGTGTGATGGGCGCCGTCACTCGCCGAGTGAAAGACGCCGCCAACCTCGGTGTAGTCCGCTGGCTGAAAGAGGCTGTGATACAGGGCAGTGTAAAATGTCGTTCGGAGCGCCGCATCGCCGCCTTCAACTTTCACCCGGCTCAAGGCCGCATTCCACGTCTTGCGGGCGTTGGCGCGCACGGTGTCAAAACGCGGCTCGGCTAGCGCGCCCACCTCTGCTTCCAAGTTCACCTTGGCCTGCGCCATGCTGATAAATGAGACCCCGACTTTCACTTCAACGGGAGCGGAGCCGGCGTCAAAGTCGACCCACATGCCCGACCCAGCGCCTTCGATCTTCTCGGCGCCGTGGGAGTGCGCCTTACCAAACTTGAAGGTGCCGCTGGCCGTCAGGTCCCGGTCGAACTCAACGTGAAAGTACACGCGCGCGTCCCCGGTGGGCTCTTCGCTCAGTAGCACGCCGAGGGGGGGATGCACGCTATATCCACCCCAACCACGAACGGTCCGCTTGCCCACTCGCTCGATGAGACCATCGTCCGACCGCCCGTTGCTCAGGGCGAGGTCGATCAGCAGATGCCCTTGTTTTTCAGCCCTTGAGCCAGATTTCGTCGCCGCGAATGTGTAGCGATGAACGGCTGCGTGGGCCGTTGCGGTGAGCTCGACCCGGGTCTTTGAGTTCCCCAGTGTCACCGCGTAGTAGCCTGGCTCAGCCTCCTCGTCATCATGTGAATAGGGTTCGGCATGGGCAGGCAACGCGTCGGTGATCGTCGTCGCAAATGGCATCACGAGTAGATGACCGTAGCCATTGTTCGACCCACCAGGCCCCTCGAGGTGCGTGTGTGAGAACCCCTGGAGTTTGTCGCTCTCCCAATGATAGGTGCCGATAGCCCCCAGGGCGTCGACCGTGTCCGGACTCGCCCGCACCATGCCGTGAGGCACCAACGCGCCGGGGATGACGTTGCCGCTGCCGGCGCTACCGATGAAGGGGTCCACGGATCCGGCCAAATCCACCACGACGAGGGGGACTTTCGGGCTCGGTGCCGCATCTGAGTTGTCGGTGTTGTCGGTGTTCTCCGCGCCGCAAGCTCCGAGCAAGGCGATGGCCGTGAGGAGGGCAACAAAGTGCGGGCTGACTCTCATAACAACTCCTGTGTGAGGCCGCGGAAGATGCCACCGGGGTATCGATGCGTCACCTAGGGCGGCGCACTCGATGGAACCTTCCCCGGCCCGACGCAAGCCGCGCACCGTATCGGAGCAGCAGGCCGCCGGGCAGAAAGCGCACAATCAGCTTGGGCGAGGCGCGATAACTCAGACGCATCGGTCCCGTCATTGCCGCGGCCCACAACGCCCCCAGCATCAGCCGCGCATTCATGATCGACGTGCTGTGGGCAAAGACGCTACCTAGCTCGCTCAGAAGACACTTTGTCTCCCGATTCAATGAGGAGGCATTACCTGCCATTTGTGCAACACTTTGGTGTGTAATGTGTTTGCGTAGTGCGTTTGCACGGGAGGAGTTTGCATGGCCATTTTTGTAGTGCTGCTCAAGACCCACGCAGGGACGGCCGCCGCCCACTACGTCGAGGCCGACGAACACCGGGTGTTCGAGTCCGGCGGGCACGGATTGTATATCAGCGAGCGCCTGGTCTGGCAGGGGACGGCGCACGCCGTGCGCGATGTGAAGCGTTTTGACGACCGCGCCGAGGCGAAGCACTGGCACAAGTACCATCGGGTGGAGCTAGCTGCGGATGAGATGAGCTACCGCCACGAACACGGCACCGGCGATGGCGCGAGCCCGTTTATTGGTGGGGTGCAGCTGCGGATTGGGAGCCCTGGGAAGTTGGGGGATGAGTCGTAGCGGCACTGCGAACTGGCGACCCCTAACTCTGAGACAACCACCCCTGCAGCTCATCAACCGCCGTGTCCTCTCGCTGCGCGATCTCCAACAGCCCCTGCCCCAGCGACGCCAGATGGGCGTTGAGCCACACCGGCTCCGGCAACCAATTGAGCGCGATTTCACCTCGCAGCTCCGAAAAACGGGCCCGCAAGTCGCCGATCCGCTCCGCGCTATCTCCCGCACCGACGCCGCGGTCCATCTGCATGGCCACGTGCTGCAGCGACGCCATCTGAGGCTCATCCGGCACGCAACGGCTGGCCAGCAAGTTCCAATCGCGGGCAATCTCGCCCCACACCCGGGCATGCTCCCGCAGCTGCTCATCCATCAACAGGGCCGAGGCCTCGCGGATACCGTCGGCGAACAGCGCGCGCATCATCGCACCCTGGCTGTGAATGGCGCGGTACAGATCCAGCAGCGCATCGAGCACATCTGGCGGGCTGGTGAACCGGTCGAGGAACGCGTCGGCCCGCACCAGATAGCTGGCCCAGTTGCGTAAGCCACTGTGGCCCATCACGTCCCCATGCCGCGCCCGCAGGCCTTGCACACAAGCCGCAAGCCCCGGACGAATGCCCTGCTCGATGGGCCGGGTGGCCTGGTTGACCCGAATCAACCGACCGCGATGGCGCGGCTGCACCGCACGAGCGGCGATGGCATCGGCGTGACGAAGCAGCCGAAACTCGCGGTTGAGATCTTCGACCAGCAGGCCATCCGGCGCGGTTCCTCGCAGGACGACCACCCGCGCTGCCAGCCCGCGCCACTCCGTCGGCAGGCTGTGCCAAGGCAGCATGGCGGCGTCGACCCAAGCGAGCACACAGGGGGCCTTCACCTTCATCCACTGGCTCAAAATCATCGCCGAAACACCAGCGTCTTCTGCCTCAAAAAGCGCGATATCCAGGCCGATTCGCTCGCAGGCGGCTTTGATGAACGCAAAATCGGCGTGCCAGGCATGACGCCCCGACACAAACCAGCGCACCGGGCTGTTGGGCCCAGCTGCGACGCTGCCAAAACCGATTCCGCCGCCGAGCACCAAGGCCAACGCCTCTGACGGCGCCGCGCCTTCCGGTCCCTTGAGCCCGGCATCCTCTAGCAGTGCGCGCAATCCCCACGTCGCTGCATCCACTCCCCACGCTCGCATCGTCACTCCCACAGCTTCGCCGCTTGTCGTCTGGCGATCCTGCCGTATCCTACCAGCCCGCTCAGGTCGCCGTCTGCACCTGCACCTGCTGGAGCCTGCCATGTCCCTGCCCACTTTTGACCGTCAGATCATCCAATCGTTCGACGGGACAGAGCTCGAGATTCAGACCTGGGGCGACGGTCCGCTGACGTTGGTTATCGCCAATGGGCTCGGCGGCACCTTGGTTGCTTGGACCCCCCTGCTGCGCGCGCTCAAGGGCACGGCGCGCATCGTCTCGTGGGATTACCGAGGGTTGTACGGGTCGAAGCGCCCCCCGAACCTCGCCGATTTGGGTGTTGAACATCACGTGGGCGACATGCGTGCGGTGATGGACGCGACCGGCGTGGAGACCGCCATCATCGCGGGTTGGAGCATGGGCGTGCAGGTCTGTATCCAAGCCGCGGCAGATCTGGATGACCGGGTGACAGGCGTGGTGTTGATCAACGGCACCTACGGCCGCGTTTTTGAGACCGCGTTTTCAGTGCCGGGCAGCAGGCACATTCTGCCGTGGATCAATCACGCCGCGATCGCCTTGGCCCCTGCCCTGCCGCCTGCTATTGGCCTGCTTACCAAGCAAAACTGGTTCCTGCCAGCCATCGAGCGCATCGGTCTGGTGGACAAGCGGCTCGACAAAGAGGTCTTCCTGGCCATCGCCAAGGGCTTCGACCAGCTCGATTTTGACGTCTACCACCGCATCATGGGCCAGCTGAACGACCACGATGGTGAGCCAGCGCTCAGTCGCATCGATGTTCCGCTGCTCATGATTGCCGGCGACCGCGACGCCATGACCCCGCCCAGTGTGCGTCACGTGGTGCATCAGCGCGTGCCCCATGCGGAGAGCCACGTCATCCCTGGGGGCACTCACTACACGCTGCTGGAGTACCCCGACGCGGTCATCAGCCGCGTGCAGCGCTTTTTCGACGAGCACTTTGACGCGGCGTAACACATTGTACGTTCGCTGAGTCTATAGAACGCGGGCCGCCCCAATTCACTCCGGTCTCGCAGAGGAATCACCATGGGAATCTTGGCCCGGCTGCTCAAAGGCACGCCAAAAAAACAGCCTGTCAGCGTCAACGACCGGAACTTCCACGCCGAGGTGATGACGAGCAAAGAGCCCGTCGTTCTCGACTTTTGGAGCGAAACCTGCCCGCCGTGCAAGCAGCTCGAACCCATCATGATGACGCTGGCAGCCGAATTCGACGGTAAAGTGAAAGTGGCCGAGTGCAACGTCAACACCGCGCCGAAGATCTGCGCCCGCTTTGGCATCATGTCGACCCCGACGATTCTCTACATCAAGAACGGCGAGGTGGTGGACCGGGTCAGTGGCTTCCGCGGCAGTCTATTTCACCGCGAAGTCATCGAGCACGAGCTGCTCGCTGAAGCTTAGCCAGCGCTAGGACGCTGCTACGCCGCCCGACGCTGACCACTGGCACGGCGCAGGCGACGCACCCGACGGCGACGGCGCTTGGGCATCACCGCGCGGCGAGCGCCATACGCCACCAGACGGCGCAGGCTGACGTGGCCAATCTGCAAGATTTCGTCCCCGGCTTCGAAGTCCATGCGCTCGGCGTAGTAGCCATTGAGCGCCGACTCGCGGTGGTGGAAGCGCTCGTCTTCCTCTTGCTTGCAGAACATGTTTCCTGGGGCGTTGGATCCTTTGAACACGAAGTCCTCCTGGTCGAAATGGGCGCTCTGCTGGATGTAGATATCCTCGCGATGCAGCCCGCTGATGGTGTTGGCGATGCGCTTGTGGGTGTCCGTTGGCTTGGCCGTCCACGGCGCGGGGTAGACCTCGTCGAAGTGCACAGCGACGTTGCCGAGACTCGACAGCACGCAGGCCACGTTGCTCACCCAGACCCGCTCAAAAGGCCGATGTTGGGCCAGATAGCCAAGCAGAACGCGGCTGGTCAGCTCGTGGGTCAGGCCGGAGCCTCGGTCCTCAGGCCGCACGCACGTCAGCCCTAAGTGCAACACATCGCCAACGCCCTCGACCGGGATCAGCAGCGCCGAGCAGAACCCAGCAGCGATGCCATCAGGCCGCCGCGCCACCGCGATGACGTTGCGCTCAAGAATCTCGTCCCGGCCAGAGATGCACTGGTAGTCGGGCAGCTCGTCAAAGCAGGTGCCGGCGACGGCGCGCAGGTCTGTGACCAAAGCAGCTAAGCGAGCGCGACGCAGGGTCTTTGCCGGCCGAACATGTAGTTCGATATCGTAGGTAGCCATGTTGCCTCCAATCATCCTCGCAGCAGAGGGGACTGAATCAGCGCCGTCCAAGTACGATAGCGCACGGTCCAGTCCCTTTCTTCCTATCTGGGGGCGCGGGGCGCGCGCCCCAATCCCCGATTCTCGGGGATTTCCCCACCGCGTACGGGCAGGCAACCTGCCCTCTCTTCCCGTCCGCCAGTCGCTGCGACTTGTACGTTGTCCTCAAGATTTGAACCGCTCCCCTGCAGAGTGGCTGCTGATGAGAGGTAGCTTCGTAAACAGATATGGCGCTCAGGCGCGCAGCGTGTGGGTCGCGTGTGAGTTGGATGTGAAAACGGCGTGAACCGACCCGACCCGCGCAACACGCCAATTTGACCCTGCAACTTCACCTTGCGTACTGGGTCGTCATTATGCACCCTGCGCGCCCCTGAGCCCGGGAGTCCCCATGCGCTACCTCATCACCATCACGACACTGCTCCTCACAGCATCGCTGCTGACGGCGTGCGGATCGACCGAAGATTCGGGCGAAAAGCGGCCAGTGAGCTACTTGAAGGACGGGGAGTCAGCCAAAGATGGCCAGTCGGATGGCGGCGCCACAACGGACACTGGGATCGCAGACACCGGCAAACCTGACACCGGCGCTGCCAAGGATAGCGGCGGCTTCCCCGACGGGTTCTTTGACCCACCAGACGCGGGCGGCAACGAGGAAGACGGCGGCTCGGAAGACACCGGCCCGGTGTTCCAGGGCCCGGTCGGCAAGCTCTACGCACACACCTCGGGCGAGCTGTACAACCTCGACCTAAAGAGCAAGGCCTTCGTCAAAATCGGCAAGTTCACGTTCGACAAGAACGAGGGCAAAATCACCGACCTCGCCGTCAACAAGTACGGCAAGATCTTCGCCATCAGCTCCGACCACCTGTACGAGTGCGCCAGCGAGACCGCCAAGTGCGCCTGGCTCGCCAAGCTGCCGTCGCCCTTCAACGGTATGACTTTTGTGGCAGAAGGCGTGGTCACGGACGGCAAGGAAGCGCTCATCGGCATCTCCGACAAGGGCGTGTGGACCCACATCGACACCGAGTCGGGCAAAGTGAAGCTCAAGAACCTCGGCTCCTACGGCGGCGGCTGGCTGTCGAGCGGCGACGCCTTCTCCGTGGTCGGCGTGGGCACGTTCGCGACGCTCAAGGGCAAGGGCAAGACCGACACCCTGGCGAAGGTCAACGCCAAGACCGGCAAGATTGAGAAGCTTCTCGGCGAAACCGGCGCCATCGGCCTATTCGGGCTGGCTTGGTGGAATGGCGTGTTCTACGGGTTTTCGAAGACCGGCAAGGTCTACACACTGGACACGAGCACCGGCAAAGGCACCGAAGTGAAGGGCCTGACCGTGCCGAAAGACGTCAGCTGGTGGGGCGCTGGGGTGTCTACGCGCGCCAATGGCGGCTAGCTGGTTTGGGGCGGAGACGCTTTGAATTCGGGCTGTTTGTGGGGTCTTGGCTTGGGTGGTTGCGCACCCGTGTGACCCGTTCATACGTAGACGCCGAGCATCAGACCACCGCTGGCGTGGGCTCGTCTCCTTCGAAACACGGTTGTGTTTGGCGAGACGTCTGAGCCGCTGACCGCACTGCGCGAGCCCGCAGGCGTAGATGCTACCCGCCCGGGATTGCAGCAAGGCCCTTTGGCCAACCGCAAATTGGAGAGGCCAACGTCTAGCCGCACGCCAGCGGGAGCGCCGGACTCCCGTCAAATCTCACCGACAGCAAAAATTTCGCACAGGGTTTCGACTATTTCGGCTTGAATGCGTGGATTGCGATACCCCGCTTTCCGGTCGTGGAGTAGTCCACTTCAGCGGCCACCGTGACCACACCGTCGGCGCTGTAGAGCAGGTCGGCCAAACCGCGCCATGCTAGCGCGCCAGCCGGGCCCGCGCCGCCTGTCGAATCAGTCGTGAGAAGGTCGGCAGCGGCAAGCGTCGAGACCTTGGCACTGGCCGTCAACGTCGTGCGGTAGACCCCAATAACGCCAATCGTAGGTGTGCTTGCAACGTGCGCGTCATACACGGCAACAAACCAAGCGCCCGAACCGGCGACGACACGTGCTGCTGAGTAGCCTTTGCGGCAGTCTCCCTTGCTGTTCTTGTTCACCACCTGCTGTGGGCTGACAATGCCGGCGGCATCCCGAATCAACAGCCAAACGTAGTCCTTCCCACTCTTGCGAGTCACCACAACGA
>JAGSHB010000090.1 GCA_023954815.1 Myxococcales bacterium
ACCGCTGGATGGGTCTCGGCAAGGCCTGCGTGAACTGCCACAAAAACCCGCATAAACCGACGTTGGGCCCCGATTGCCAGAGCTGTCACAGCGAGACGAAATTCGCGCCCGCGCCCCGGTTTTCTCACGATAAAGCTAGGTTTCGGCTTCGCGGTCGCCACAAGGACGTGCCCTGCGCCAAGTGCCACACCAAGGGCGGAAAACGAGGGCAGTATCGCGGCCTGTCGTTTTCGTCCTGCGTCAGTTGCCACAGTGATCCGGTGCCGAATCACAGCCGCGGAAAGGGCTGCGATGACTGTCACACCGAGTCCTCGTGGCGCCGAGCGAAAAAGGGGGCTGGCCGGCGACTGCATGGCCTGCTGAGCTTCAAGTTGACCCACGGCCACGCCCAGCCCGCCTGCGCGCAGTGTCACGAAAAGCGCCGCCGCATGCCGAAGACGCCGATCAAGCGACTGCACGCCTTCCAAGGGCTCGAGGGAGCCTGCGTCAGCTGTCACAAGGACCCGCACAAGCGGCGCCTGGGCCAGCGGTGTGAGCGCTGCCACACGACGGTGAACTGGAAGGCGGCGGTGCGAAAGAGTCAGTTCGACCATCGCCGGACGGCGTTTGCGCTCAAGGGGCGCCACCAGGATGTGCGCTGCGAGCGCTGTCACAAACCCGCCGGCAACTACGCCGGCACCTACACCCGCATCGCCCACGAGCGCTGTGTGGACTGCCACAAGGATGTGCATACGGGCACGTTCAAGACCGTCTCCGATAGCAACCGTTGTGAGGACTGCCACACTGAGCGGGGGTTTGTGCCCGCCAACTTCGCAGCCAGCGCTCACGACAAAGCCGACATGAAATTGGCGGGCGCCCACCGCGTCGTGCCCTGCCAGCAGTGCCACACCCAGGGGCCCATCGCTGGCGCGGACGACCGAGATGGTTCAAGCGCCCAGGTCTCCGCCAGCAAGACGGGCCAGCGAAAGGCGAAAAGGCGGCGAAAAAGACGCCGACGGGGACTTCGGCGGGTCCACGCACGCTCGCCCCGGAACGTCGCGCGTCTCATCGGCACGCCGCAGGCTTGCAAGGACTGCCACACCAACCCCCACGGCACGCAATTTCAGGGGCGATCGCCTGCCCTGGAATGCTCCTCGTGCCACACGGACAAAGCCTTCGTACCGGCGACGCGCTTTGACCACGACAAGACCAAATTTCAACTCAAAGGACCGCACAAAGAGGCCGCGTGTGCGGACTGTCACCTCAAGGCCAAGCCGAAAAGCCCCATCACCTACGCCGGGGTCAAGACCACCTGTGCGAGCTGCCATCGGGACAGTCACGCGGGCCAGTTTCGGCAGGGCGGCAAGGTCAAGACCTGCGAGGACTGCCACACCCTCGTCAAAGACTTTCGCATCGCCAAGTTCGACCACGACCAGACGCGCTTTCCCCTCCGTGGCAAGCACCAAAAGGCCGACTGCGCGCGTTGTCATACCAAGGTCAAGGTCGGCCAAACGGAGGTCATCCACTACCGCCTCGGGCCGATGGCCTGTGAGAAGTGCCACCAAAATCCCCATGGCCAGCGGGCGCAAAGTACGGTCGATGGCGCGGGTAGTAACGAGGCGACAGGGGCGTATCCGCAGAGCTGGTTACCCGGTTCGCTGTCCGTATTTTCAGGGCTTTCACCGGCAAACGGCTTGTCTGAGGGGGGCCAATGAGACGCCTCGGAGTCGCTTTACACACCCGGACCAGCTCCCGCGGCAGGCACGCGCTCGTCAGCGGCTTGGTGGTCGTCGGCGCCGCGTTGGCTTGGGTCGTGGGCTCAGCTTCAGCTGGGCCTCGGCAGACACGTAAACCCCCGGTATCCCCGGTCGTGCGCGCGGGCGATGCGCCGCTGTCCCCCATCACACAGCTGGCGCGCGGCGCGACGCAGACCAAGCTGACGGGGAAGGCAGCGGGGGGGCAGAAGTCAGGAACAAACGACACGGCCGCTGGATCAGGCAAGCGCGCGGCGTGGACCTGTGGGCTGTGCCACGTGGCGGCGGGCTGGGAGGTGATCCCCAAGCGCATCAACTTCGACCATGACCGCACCGGCGTGCCGCTCACCGGCGCCCACGCCACGGCGCCGTGCGTCGGCTGCCACAAGACCCAGCAAGCGGGCCACACGAAAAAGAACGTCCCGCGCCGCGTGCCGAGAGATTGTGCGTCGTGTCACAAAGACAGCCACCGGGGCGAACAGGGCACGGCCTGCGAGAGCTGCCACACCACGCGCAGCTGGAAGACGCCGCGCCGCTTCGACAAGCACGCCGATGGCCGGTTTCCGCTGTCGGGGGTCCATGCCGTCGTCGCCTGCAGCTCGTGCCACCGCAATCAGGCCCGCAACCAGTTCCGCGGCACGCCGAGCACCTGTGACGCCTGTCACCGCAAGACGGCGCTCGGGATCTTCTCCTTCGACCACAAACCGCTGCGCATGGGCTGCAATCAGTGTCACTCGACCTTCGGCTGGGCGCCGGCACGCTTTGACCACGCGGTATTTTGGCCGCTGCAGGGCAAACACAAGACCATTGCCAACGACTGCAAGAGCTGCCATCCGGTCAGCAACTACGCCGCTGCGAGTCGGGCGTGTGCCTCCTGCCACATCGACTTGGTCAACAGCGGTAAGACCCACCCGGAGCATAAGAGCCTGGGGCTGACTTCGACCTGTGAGCGCTGTCACACGGCGCTGGGGTGGAGTGCGCTGAAGCCAACCTGGCACGACCCGGCCTTCCCGATTTCGAACGGCGAGCATCAACGCTATCGCTCCAGCTGCAGCAGCTGCCATCCGGGCGGGGTCGGGAAGGGCCAATTCGACTGCGTCAACTGCCACGACGGGGAGCACACCAAGAAGAAGATGGACGACAAGCACATCGGCGAGGTCGGCGGCTATGTCTTCGCCAACAAGGCTTGTTTGAGCTGCCACCCCGACGGAAAGGAGTAGCACATGCAGCCCTTCTCTCCGCTCCAAGGACGAATGCTCTCGCTGTGGATTTTCGCGCTCATTTTGGGCTGCGACGCTTTGAAACCGGCCTCCGACCCAACGATTCACCTTGGCGAAACGGTGACGACGGCCTGCGTGGATTGCCACAAACACGACTACGACCGCGCGGAGAGCCCCAATCATGCGGCGGCCAAGGTCAGCACGACCTGTGAGACCTGCCACGAGAAGACAGCTTGGAAACCAGCCAAGTGGGAGGACCACCAGACTTGGCCGCTGACCGGAAAACACGTCGAGGCAACGTGCGCCCAATGCCACTCGCCCAAGGGTGTCGACATCGCCAAGCCACCACGCCAGTGCAGTGGGTGTCACCAACCGGACTACGACCAAACAACCAACCCCAAACACACGGTCCCGGCGTATCCGCTGACCTGTGAGAGCTGCCACAAGACAACGGGCTGGAAACCGGCGTCCTGGGATCACAGCACGTGGCCGCTGACCGGCGAACACAAATCTGTGGCCTGCGCGAGTTGCCACGCCCCCAAGGGTATCGACGTGCCCAAACCACCGACCGATTGCGTCGGCTGCCACAAGCCGGACTACGACCAAACGACCAACCCGAAGCACACGCCGGCCCAGTTTCCGACGACCTGCAAGCTGTGTCACACCACAGCCGGCTGGGTTCCCGCTGGCATGACCAACCACGATTTTCCGATCACTAGCGGCAAGCACAACGGCGTCGCGTGTTCGTCCTGCCACACGACCGGTTTTCAGACGTTTTCGTGCATCGACGGGCCTTGCCACAACAAGACCGATACCGATGATGATCACAACGACGAGGGGGGCTACGTCTACAAGTCATCGGCCTGCTACAGCTGCCACCCTGACGGCAAGGAGTAGGGATGTTTGCCGCTGCCCCCGCCCGAGACTCCACGGTTCCGCGCCTGCTGGCGATGGGGCTGTGCCTGGTGGGGCTCGCTGCTCTGCCTTCCCATGGCTATGGCGCGACGGTCAAAGGCGTGGCGACGGACGGTAAGGGGCACACCGATGTCTTTGTGAAGCTGAGCCGCGGGCAGCAGGTGCGGGCCGGGCAAGAGCTCATCAGCAGCAAGGGCTGGCGGCTGAAGGTGGTGGAGGTCGTGGGCACGCGGGCGCGGACGGTGCTCAAGACCGGTCGTCGGCCGCGGGTGGGAGAGGCGGATCGCTTTGTGCCCCGGCCCGCAGCGCCAACCAAACAACAGGCGGCGCGCACTGGAAAGGCGGGGCCTAATCAGCAGCCTGTGCGGCACATCAATTGGTCAGCTCAGCGGCGCGTACGGCGGAAGCTCATCCCGTCGGCCATGAGCGGCAAACAACGGAAGGGCGATGACAGCATCAAGGGCGATGTGTCCCTCGTCGCCATGGGCGTTGTGGACCTAAAAGGTCTGAAAAGCTGGAGTTTTGCGGCATTTCAGAGTCGCCTAGAGGCCAAGCGGTTGTGGGGGACGGGCCTTAGTTGGTCCCACGATTTCAGTGTGCGCTACGACGGCATCGGCACCCGAGAGGGCAACGGTCAGGGCGGGGCGCGGGCGCGGCGACTGCTCGCGGTTCGGCGGGCGCGGGTGGGGTACGACGCAGGTTGGGGCGGTGTTGGCGCCGGCCGGTTGCTCATGAGCACGGGCGCCAGCGGCCGCATGGTCGACGGCGCGAGCGCGCGGCTCAGCCTCGGGGCGTGGGGTTCGGTCACGGCGTGGGGCGGCTTGGCGCCTGATCCGGTGAGTCTCGGCATCACGCCTCAGGCGAGCCGCTTTGGGTTGGGCTGGCAACGGTTGACCGACAAGGGCGTGTTGAAAACCCAGATGCGCCTCGGGTGGGCGGCCCAGCGGGTCGACGGCCGGATGGATCCGCATCGGGTCGACGCATCAGTGGGTATTCAGCACGACAGGTGGGGTGAATTGAGCGTCGCTGCCACAGGGGTGATTGGCCAAGCCGATTTGTCTGGCACTGCGCTGGCAGGCACGCCGACCGACCCTGCGCAGCTGGCCTACTTGTGGGTCTCACTGGTCAGCCGTCGCAAGTACGGCTGGTTGGGGCGCATGCGCTACAGCTTCCATCGCCCGGTGGCCGACCGGCTCATCGCCCGGACCCTACCGTGGGACGTCTGGGTCGACGGCAAGAGTCACATGCTCTCCATGAGCGCCGACAAGAGCGTCAGCCGCGGCTTCTGGTTGCGACCGATGCTGCACGCGGCCTGGCTCGACAGCCCCGAGGCGTACGACGGCCTGCGCGTCGGCTTTGCTATTCGGGCAGGTTTCCGGGGAAAAAGCTGGTCACCGCATGCCGCGGTCCACGTGGCGACCGGGCTCGCGCGCACCGCTGACAACCGCGCAGCCGGCCCCAGCCGCAACGTGGGTGGCTGGCTCGGAACGGGCTATTCGCTCAGCCGGTCGTGGCGCTTGCGCGGCCGGGTGGGCGTGCGCGCTGACCAGATTTTGCCCGTCGCCGACTACAGCCTGCGCCTGCGCAACAGTACGTCTATTGAATGGATGGACGGGCCGTGGATCGTGGCGCTCCAGGTGGGCAACGACACCCTGCTGACGGCCGCGCCAACGCCGGGTAGCTACAAACTCGATTGGGTCGATGTTGCCCTGCTGATTCGGCGGCGTTTACCGTAGCGTGCAGATGAACCGCGCCAGCTGAGCCACCCGCGCCTGCTGACCTGAGGGAGCCCCATGGCCGACCGTAAGAACCTGTTGGATCTCGTGCTGGTGCTCATCGCAGCCGCCGCGATCGCCTGGCTCTACCAGCAGGCCGATGGGTTTTACGATGTGCCGCCGGCGCTGCTCGTGGATCACCCCGAGTACGATCGCTATCGCTCTGCCGGGTTCATGGGCAAGGTGCTCGGTAGCGCCGCGGTGGTGTTTTTCGTCATCAACCTGCTCTACCTGCCGCGCCGGCGGATGCGGGTGCTGCACAAGCTGGGCACATTGCGCCACTGGATGAGCGCGCACGTCTTCTTCGGCCTGCTCGGCGGTGGGCTCATCGCGCTGCACAGCGTCTTTCGGATGACCAGTGATGCCGCGCGTTGGAGCGCCTGGGCGGTGGTGGTGCTCATCGCGACGGGCATCGTCGGCCGCTATCTCTACGCGCTCGTGCCACACACCGCCTCGGGTGATGAGGAGCCCGACGGGCTCGCGGGCAAGGCCGAGCAGGCCCTGGCGCGGGTCGCCACCGATGTGGGCGGCGCCCATCCGCTCATCGCTGAGGTTCGCGCAATCGGCCGGGTCGGAGCGCCGCCAGAGCGCAACTTGCTGCTGGCGATGATTCGGCTGCCGTTGTCGCCGCTGACTCAGGTTGCCGGGCGCATCCGGGTCAACCTCGCCCTGCGCCGGGCCGCAGCGGACACAGACGTCACCAAGCAAACCCGCGCCGCAGCGCGCGAAGCTGTGCGCTATGCCAACGCCTTCGCCGTCTCGGGCGCGGCGGCCAAGATCTTGCGCGGTTGGCGCTCGATCCACCTCATCGCAGCGATGATCATGGCGTGGACCGCCTACGTGCACATCGAGAGTGCGTTCGCCCATGGCTACGGCTGGAAGATCCCCGACAACTGGCCGCTCTGGGCAGCCGGAGCCGCCGCCCTGCCAGTGGTCGCCATCGCCCTGGAAATTCGGCTCAGAACCCGGCGAAAACGCCGAAAAGTCAAGGTAATGGCTACGGACGGCCCAGCCCCCGAGCCCCCGGCGACCCTGCATCCCTATATCGATCCCAACATCTGCATGGGCAGCGGCGCGTGCGTTGCCTCTTGCCCCGAGGGCGACATCTTGGACCTGCTCGACGGTCGCTCCAGACTGGTGGAGCCCAGCCACTGCATCGGTCACGGCGAGTGCGCGAGCAACTGCCCGGTGGGGGCCATCAGCCTCGTCTACGGCACATCTAAACGCGGGGTCGACATTCCGCACGTCAGCAAGGACTTCGAGTCCAACGTGCCCGGCATCTATCTCGTGGGCGAGATCACCGGCATGGGCCTCATCGCCAACGCCGTGCGGCAGGGCAACCTCGCCGTCGACCACCTGATTCGGCAGGCCAAACGGGACAAGGGCCCCACGCCCGACGGGATGGTCGATGTCTGCATCATCGGCGCCGGTCCGGCAGGTATCGCGGCGACGCTGGCGGCGATGGAGGCGGGGCTGACGACCGTGACCCTAGAGCAGGAGCCGGATATCGGCGGCGCCATCAACCACTACCCGCGGCGCAAGCTGGTGATGCTGACGGCGATGGATCTGCGCGGTTACAAGAAGATCAGGCTGCCCGACGCCCGCAAAGAAGAGCTGGTCGACCTATGGAAAGACCTGCAGAACCAAACCGGCCTGAAGGTCACCCACGGCGTCAAAGTATCGGGGCTGACCCCGCTCGATACCGGATTTGTCGTCGAGACCAAGTCAGCGAGCGCCGGTGCAGGGGTCGATCGGCAGTTCAAAGCGCGCCGGGTCCTGATCGCGGTTGGCCGGCGAGGCACACCGCGCAAGCTCGGCGTTCGCGGCGAGGAGCAGTCCCACGTCGCCTACACGGTGCTAGAGCCCGATCAGCATACCGATCGACAGGTTGTGGTGGTGGGCGGCGGTGATTCCGCGCTCGAAGCCGCCCTGGCCTGTGCCGAGGCGGGCGCGAGCGGTGTGAGTCTCGTCTACCGGCGAAAGACCTTCGACCGTGCCAAGGCGAAAAACCGCCAAAAGCTTGATGTTGCGGTGGCAGACGGCCAAATCGCGCTGCTACTCGAGCGCTCGCCAGCCGCTATCGGTACGGACACCATGGTCCTCGATAGCGGTGAGACGGTGCCTGCCGATGACGTCATTATCTGCGTAGGCGGCACCTTGCCGACTGGACTGCTGAAAGCCGCGGGGTGTGAGGTGGAGGCCCACTTCGGCCGGCCACTGTAGCGCCCGACATGTTCAGGTCAGCTTGAGCACGCGGAACAGCGCTTCAGGGCGGACCGGCTTGGCCATGTAGTCATCGAAGCCGGCATCGAGCAACCGCTCTTTATCTCCCGGCAGATCGGCCCCAGTCATCGCTACGATGGGCACGCCGATGCTGGGAAAACGCTCGCGGATCATGTTCATCGTCTCGATGCCGTTGAGCCCGGACATCTGAATGTCCATCAAGATGAGCGATACATCGCGCCCGGCATCCAACTGCTTGAGCGCTGACTGCCCGCTTTCATGGGCGTCAACGGTGCAGCCAAGCTGCTGCAGCAACATCATCACCACCACGCGCGTCACCGCGTCGTCGTCGATCAGCAGAACCCGTGGATTGCTCATGCCCCCTCCTCCGAATACCGACTAGCTCGGGGCGGACTGTCGGCGTGGCTCATCGGGCGAACGTCCGCTCGCCGGGGTGGTTTAGCCAAAGTGGTTTACGCGTCTCACCTTGAACGATCGCGAACCGCGCTACAAGAACAGACCGCGCCGCCGAGCGAAAAGATGCGATTCGTTGTCACTTCGAAGTTCGCTACAACAGCTCGGAGCTACGCTTCGGGCTGCCTCCGCCCTGCAAGCGCTTCCAGCTTGGCCCTCAGCGCGTCCCGCACGGCCCGAAAGTGACCCAACTGCACCGCGCGCGGCTCATCCGGGCGATCTGGGTCTGCCATGGGCCAGTGCAGGCGTTGGGCGTCGGCGAGCACCATGGGGCAGACCTCATCGGCACACAACGTGATGACCAAATCCACGGTCGTCGGGTCGATATCCAGCACGTTGTCGGAGCGATGACCGCTCAGGTCGATGCCTACTTCCGCCATGACAAGGGTGGCCAGCGGATTGACGCGCGTCGGCTTGGAGCCGGCGGAGCGGACGACCACATCCTCTGCGAAGATCTGCCGGGCGAGCCCTTCGGCCATCTGCGAGCGCGCAGAGTTGGCGACGCAGAGCATCAGCACGCTATGAAAGTGTAGGGGTTCCATCGTGCTCCTGGGTCGGCCGCTCCGGCGCCATTATTGCAGCCAAGACTGCGCTTTAGAGGCTGAAATTCAAGGATTAGCGCCGAATCGGATTGCAATCGCTGGGCGGCTCGTTCGCCGATCTGAGCCCTCATTCAGGCTGCTTCAGTGGCAGGAAACGACGCCCGCGTGCGATTGGCGAACGCCACCAAACTCAGCATCACCGGCACCTCGATAAGCACGCCGACCACCGTCGCCAGCGCCGCGCCAGAAGACATGCCGAACAGACTGATCGCCACCGCGACCGCGAGCTCGAAGAAGTTGGAGGTGCTGATCATCGCCGCCGGGGCAGCCACGTTGTGGGGCAGCTTGAGCAGCTTGGCGGCGCCGTAGGCCAGGGCGAAGATACCGTAGCTCTGGATCAACAACGGGATGGCGATGAGCACGACGCGTCCGGGCTTGGCCACCAGGGTCTCGGCTTGCAGGCCAAAGAGCAGCACCACGGTCAGCAACAAGCCGATGATGGACGCGGGCTTGAGCGCAGCCCCGACGGCCTCAACACGCTCCGGCGTCAAGGCGCGCTGGGTCATCATGCCCGCGCCCAGCGGCACCACAATGAAGACGACAACCGAGGCGACCAGGGTCTCCCAAGGCACGGTGATGTCGGTCACGCCGAGCAACAGGCCAGCGATGGGCGCGAAGGCGAAGACCATGATGAGGTCGTTGAGGGAGACTTGGACCAGGGTGTAGTTGGCGTCGCCGTCGGTGAGGTGACTCCACACGAAGACCATGGCGGTACAGGGCGCGACGCCGAGCAAGATCATACCCGCGATGTACTGCTGGGCATCGGCGGCGGGCACCAAATCGGCGAACACCACCTCGAAAAACAGGATGCCGAGCGCTGTCATGGTCAGTGGCTTGATGAGCCAGTTGACGGTGAGCGTCAGCGCTAATCCCTTAGGTTTTCGGCCTACATCGCGCAAACAGCTCGGGCTGACCTTGAGCATCATCGGGTAGATCATCAGCCAGATGAGCACGGCGACGACGAGGTTGACGCTGGCCCACTCCAAGGCGGCGACTTGCTGGAATGCGGCAGGCAAGAGCATGCCGAGACCGACGCCGCAAGCGATGGCCAGGGCGACCCAGACCGAGAGATAGCGTTCAAATAAGCCCATCATCAATCCCGTTCAGCTGGTGGTTCGGCGGCGGTTCGGCGGCGCACTTGTCCCCGGAGTGAGCTGAGCCCGCCGATTCACGGGGCGGGAGCGAGGAACGCCGAGCTGATGGCGCCCATGGACCACTTGGTCGGCTTGCCGTCTTCAAACCACGTATTCATCAGGCGCACGGCCTGCTCAGGCAAGTAGAAAGTACCCCAGCTCATCTTGTCCATCGGCATGCACAGGGCCTTGTTATCCTGCCACTTGGCCGTATCGCAGGCCTTGCCGTCAAATAGCACGGCGGTGTCGCTGACCAGGGCCATCATGATCTTGACGATGGCACCCACGGCCTTCGCAGCCGGCAGCTTGGAGGTGAGCTCGTCGATGACCTTCATCTCAGGAGGCAAAGTCCCTTGGATGCGCTGCTCCAGCACCAAGGCGTGAATCCAACCGCCGTCGGTCGGCACCTCCCAGGTAAAACGACCCTCGGCGCGCGCTCCGACAATCGGCGCTTCGAAGAGCACGTCGGCCTTTGCGGTGACAAGGCCGTCCTTGTCTGGCTGCACCCGCCGCCCACCGACGAGACGCAGCAACCCCCCGTTCGCCCGGGTCACCGTGATGTGGATGCGATAGCGCTTGCCCTTGGGGAGGTCAGCGCCCATGGGGTAGGTCTTTCCGGGTGTCTGACCAATCGGCTCGGCTTCAGCGGTCAGCACGATCTGCGGGCCGATGGGCGAGCGCGAGACAAAGGTGCCGCCCTGCCCGATCCCCGCCGCGATCCCGTCGCTTCCGAGCTTTTGGCCGACTTTTCCAGCCCATTTGTCGCCAGCGGGCTTGTGCACGTAGGTCGTTGGCAGCCCCGCAGGCACCGCCATGTGGCGATCGCTCCCGCCGACCGCAGCTGGATGCGCACCGCTAGCGAGATGGCCGTACCAAAACCACAGCGCCTGGTGATTGGTGCCGCCGCCTTGATGGGTCAGCGCCTGCCGAATCCATGGGTTTTCACGCTTGGTTTCCTTGATCTCCTCGTCGAGCACCGCTGGCGTCTCTTCAGGCCAAAAGGCGGACCATGGCGCGTTCCACAGCTCGACCGCGTCGTAGTCCTTCACGTCCCAGTGCCACATATTCGATTGGGTCGGGTGGTTGGGCGAAAACAGGCCACCCTCGGCGTGGACGGCGGCGATGGCCTTTTGGTGGCGCTCGGTTTCGTCCTTGATGTGGTCCACTTTGGGATAGCTCTTGACGCCCCAGATGCCAGCGTGACCGTTGCCGCCGTACTCGGCGCCGAGCAAGACGATGAGATGGTCGTGTTTGAAGTTGGGGTCGTCCTTGGCTTTGACGTCTCGGTGGTCGGTGATGGCGATGAAATCGAGGCCGTTGCCCGCGTGTTGTGGAAAGCGTTTAACCCACGTGGGATGGCGCCAGGCGTCGGCGATGGCGAGGCAGGTCTTTACGTCATCACCGCCTTGTTTCTTGGCGTCTTCGCTGTAGTCGGTGTGGAAATGCAGATCGCCGCGGTACCAGCCGTTTTGAGCGACCGCCTCGTTGATTGGGCCTGATTTCTCGGCCAAATAGTTGATTTTCCAGTCGCTCTTGTCCGGCCCAGTGTCGGCGTTGCTCGGCGTATCGGCCGCCACATCTGCAACCGTCTGCGCCGGCGTCGGGTCGTCTTTGGCCCCGCAGCCTATGGCCCCGAACGTCAAAACGAGCCCGGCGAGTAGCGGGCCCAGCAGCGCCATGTAGCGCCGGCTCGGCGAGACGGTGGAGCGACGGAACGACTGGTACACGGAGACCTCCTGCGCCGACCCGAAAATGGGTGCACGCGCGAAGTCTACCAGCGTGCAATTGGCTACGCGACGTGCCACCGAGCCAGGGCCGAACCGAGGGCCATCGGCAGCTCTTTACCGTGGCGCAGCAGGGTCCACCGGCCGGCGCCAAACTGCGCACTGAGCAGGGGCGCGGCGCTCGGTGCGATACACAAGGCATGCACGCTGATGCCGTCTCCGGTCGCTTCACGCACCGCTTGGCGCACGTCAGCCAAGCCATGGCGACCCTCGTAACGGTCGTGATCGGTGGGCTTGCCGTCGGTGATGATGAGCAACAACCGGTCGTGGGCAGCTTGCCGCGCCAGGCTTCGGGACGCGTGGCGCACCGCCGGACCGAGCCGGGTGTAACCCCGCGGTGCCAACGTACCGAGCCGCGCGCGCGCTGCGGGCCAATTGTCGCGCCAGCCTTTGAGCTCGACCACCTCGCAGCGGTGGCGGGTGTGGCTGGCGAAGGCCAAAATCTGCAGGTCATCGCCCAGATTCCAGGCGACTTCACCCAAAACGAGGCAAGCGTCCCGCTCCAAATCGAGCACCCGCTCGCCCTCGATCCACGCGCCCGACGACAGGCTGCGGTCGAGCAAAACGGTCACGGCCAAATCCCGCTGGCGCGGCCGGGGCGACTGGTAAATCCGGGGGTCAGGGGTGCGCCCGGCCCGACGGTCGGCGTGGGCTGCGACGATAGCGGCCAGATCGATATCCGCACCGTCGAGCTGTCGTCCGCGCAAGCGCCTGGTGCGCAAACGGGCGTCAATATCGGCCAACACCCGCCTGATCTCGCTGCGCCGCCGGTGCAGTGCGTCCGCTGCCCACGCTGGATCGGTGGTGGTGTGCCGCGCCGGAAAGACCTTCACCCAGCCGGGTTTGTAGGCCCCCTTGCGCACGTCCCACTCGTCGTAGGGGATGCCGCCGGCCGTCTCACCGTCGATGTCTGGGATGCCGAAGAACCCATCCACATCGACCCGGTACACGCCGCTCACGCCAGCCCCGCCGCGAAACATCTCCCGCAGGTCGACTTCTTCCAGCGCGTCTTCGTGGTCGGAGAGCTCATCGGAGCCATCCAGCGTGCGTCGCCCGCCCTTGTAACTATCGAGGGTCTGCACCTGCTCGACCGCGGGCATGGGTACGGCGTCGGCGGCTGCTTCTTCGTCCAGAGAGACGACGCGTACGTCATCCCGGGCGCCGCCATCGATCTCGTCGCCGCCCTCTACCGGCGGCGGAGCGTCGCCTTCCGGCAGGTCGCCGTCGACGTTCACGCCGCCAGCCTCCGGGGTCAGCGGCCCGCCCCACAACGCGGTGCCTTCAGGCAGCTGCGCGGCGATCGCGGCTCGACGGACCGCAAATCCGGCCAGCTCCTCATCCAAGGTCGCCAGTGTGCGCTGCAAGTCGGCTCGCCAACCAGCGCCATCGGAGGGCGGACCCTTGCCCTGCAGCATGGCGCCGCCTACCACCACACGCAGCACCAAGGCCTCGGCCGTGAGGCGCTCGTGTGCGGCAGAGATATCCGCTGCTAGATCAGCTTGTTTTCCATGGATCTGCCCGGACTCTCGGTCTGAAAGCGGTAAAACGAATGGCTGAGGGACGAGCACGCTAGCGCCCCGACTACCACCGATACCCTCCGCTGCTTTGACCTGCACGGGCCGGCCAGCGAAGACGCTGGCGATGATGCTCAGCCGCCGCGCCATGTCCTGCCACGCGACTGCGCCGGTGGGCGGGGGGACGGCCCGGCGGGCTTTGTACCAGCGCCACAACCTGCCGAAGATGCGCTCTTCGAAGTCCAATCCAAGGTCTGGTGCGTCGTCAGCCATGGGTGCAGCTAAAACGCCAACGCAATGACGTCAGACAGCGCTGTGATCACTTCAGGATCGTCGCTCAACGGCTCAGCCAACCCCACACGACAAGCCAAACGCGGCTCCATGCCGAACTGGATCAGCGTGGCGGCATCGACCAACAGGCGCGTGGACGCCGGCTCAGCGAGCCCCAACTCCTCCAGCCCACGCAGCTTGCGCCCCAGGGTCACGAGCCGCTTGGCGCGCTTGTCGTCCAGACCGCTCTCCATGGCGACGATGCGGGTCTCTGCGCTCTGGTCGGGATAGGTCATGCCCAGGGCCACAAAACGCTGCCGTGTCGATGGCTTGAGCTCCTTGAGACCGCGTTGGTAGCCAGGGTTGAAGCTCGCCACCAGCCCAAAGCCGGGCGCAGCGGTGACCGTCTCCCCGTGGCCATCGAGGAACAGCTCCTTGCGATGGTCCGTCAGGGGATGCAGCACCACGACCACGTCGGGGCGGGCCTCGGCGATCTCGTCGAGGTACAGCAGCGCGCCGGTCCGAACGGCGCGGGTCACCGGACCATCCTGCCAGACCGTGTCGCCGCCCTTGACCAACCAGCGACCGAGCAGATCAGCGGCGGAGGTGTCGTCGTGGCAAGCCACCGTCACCAAGGGCCGGCCCAATTTGGCGGCCATGTGCGCCACGAGCCGACTCTTGCCGCAGCCCGTCGGGCCTTTGAGCAGCAAGGGCAGCCCGCCGGTGACGCACGCCTCAAAGACGCTGATCTCGTCACCGACGGCGTGATACCAAGGCATATCCACGACATTGGCCTCCGTAGCGTGACTCATGCGGCCACCTTAGCGTCCGAGACCTGACCGGTGACGACCTTGTCCCCCTGAGGCTTCGGCATGCCGTAGCGCACGAAGTCCCACATGAACAGGCCGATGCCGGCGCTGAACAAGGTCGCGGCGAGGATCAGACCGAGGAAGTGAACCTCGAGCCCTTCCTGAACCGCGAGGAAGTCCATACCGCCTTTCCGCTCCAGGTACACCTGGGCGATGCCAGCCACACCGAACGCTGCCGTCATGGCGGTGATGCCGATGTTGCTCGTCCAGAACGCCCACTCGGAACGCCAGCCGGAAAACAGCTTTCGGCCCGTCATTTCGGGGAGAACGTAGGCGATCAAGCTCAGCACAATCATCACGTACGCGCCCCAGAAGGCGAGGTGACCATGCATCGCGGTGACGAGGGTGCCGTGGGTCCAGATGTTGACCTGCGGCAGGGTGTGGGCAAAGCCGAGGAATCCGGCGCCAACGAAGCTCATCACCGCGCAGCCGACCGACCACTTCAAAGCGACCGCGTTGGGGTGCTGACGACCGCCTCTGCGTGCGACGCCAACGGCCCAGATGGCCATGCCGAGAAAGGCGAGGGGTTCCAGCGCGCTGAAGATGCCGCCGATCATGAGCCAGTATTTGGGGGTGCCGATGTAGTAGTAGTGGTGACCGGTGCCGAGCACACCGCTGAGGAAGGTGACGCCGACGATGACGTAGAGCCATTTCTCCAAGATCTCGCGGTCCACGCCCGTCATCTTGATGAGCAGGTAGCTCAGGATGGCGCCCATGATGAGCTCCCAGACGCCCTCCACCCACAAGTGAACCACCCACCAGCGGAAGTAGGAGTCGTGGACCTGGTTGTCGAAGGTGATCATGCCGGGGAGATAGAGCAGCGCCGCGGTGAACAGACCGAAGTACAGCACGATGGCCGTGGTGGTCATGCGCGGGGCTTTCCAGATGGTCATGCCGATGTTGCCGATGAACAGCAGCACGTTGACGACGACGAGGTAGTCGAGCGGGCGCGGGATCTCGAGGAACTTACGCCCCTCCCACCAGTTCATGTGAAAGCCGATGAGCGCGATGACGCTGACGACGACCAGGGAGCCCCATTGCAGCCAGCCCGCTTTGACGCTGTACAGCTCGCGCTCACATTCCTCGGGCACGATCCAGTAGGCCGCGCCCATGAAGCCAGCGAGCAGCCAGACGACGAGCAGGTTGGTGTGGCTGGCTCTAGCGGTGTTGAAGGGCAGGAACTCGTGTAGCCCGTCGTAGCCCATGTGCGCGAAGCCCATGATGAAGCCATAGATGATCTGTAGGGCGAACAGGCCCATGCACGTGGCGAAGAACGTCCACGCCAGGAGCTGCGAGCCGCTCCTGTTGAACGTCGCGGTTGAGCCGCTGTCAGTTGGAAGGGTAGAGACGGTCACGACGACCTCCGGTCAGCTAGGGGCTGAGTGAATGGCGTGGTTATTTCTGGCTCTTTTTCGTCATCAGGAAGCTCACCAACGCGCTGCGCTGGGCGTCGGTCAGGGGCAGCTTGGGCATCTTGGTCCCAGGCTTGACCGACGGCGGATCCTTGAGCCACGCATCGAGGGTCTTTTGGTCGTAGCGGTTTGCGACGCCGTCGAGAGCCGGACCGACGTTACCGCCGGAGCCTTCTAGGGCATGGCAAGCGACGCACAGGGTCTTGAACGACGGCGGCGCTCCAGCGTGGGCATTCGCTGACTTTTGGGCCGAAGATCCAGCGCCGATCTTCAAATCTGGCTCAGGCGGGAAGCCGTTGGTGTCGATCTTTCCGATCCAGCTGAAGTACGCGATCAGATCGTCGATTTGCGCGTCGGTAAAGTCGTACTTCACCATCTTGCGACGACCTGGATACATGGCCTCGGGGTCCTTGATGAACACCTTGATCCACTCGGCCCCGCGACGGCTCACCACCTTGGTCAGCTCGGGCGCGTAGTAGGCACCCTCGCCCAAGATGGTGTGGCAGCCCATGCAGTTGTTGTCGTTCCAGATCTCGTGGCCGCGCTTCACGGCGTCGGTCATCTCTGATTCGTTACTGCGCTCCGGCACCTGGCCGAGGGTGTCGACCGTCAGGCCGATGAAGGCGGCCGAAACGATGACCGTGCCTCCGATGAAAAACGCTCGGGCGGCTGACTTAGACAGCATGGTGGGGTCCTCCCCTGCGACAGGCGCCAGACGAAGGTCGGCGCAACCGTGGTCGCAGCGCTGCAATCAAAGCCGCCGGGTCCCCCCAACCCCTTGATCCCGATCAATTCGATTGGTCACGATCAAGCGCGTCTGCGGAGCAGTCAGGCGGCGCACACCACAGGGACGATGATTTGGCGGGATGGGAGGGCAATTGCGCACTTGAAGATAAGATCCACGCGCGCCAGACTTCCGCTCATGATGAAAACAAAACTCCGCCGCGCGGTGCTCAAGGCGCTGCTCAATCTGCCACCTCGGCTGCTGCGTCGGGTCGTCGGGCCAGCGCAGACCAACGACCGGGGTGACCTGCTCGAATTGCAGACCCAAGCGCTGCTCTACCTCAGTGAAAAAGGCGGCATTCCCAGGTTGCACACGCTGCCTGTGGCGGAGGCCCGGGCGCAGACGGTGGAGGACGCCTCGCTCGTCGGCGGCAAGCTCCTGGTGATGGCCAACGTCACCGATTTACTCGCTGGCGATGTACCCGCACGGCACTACGATCCAGGCACGGGCGCCAAGAGTCCGCTGCTGCTTTTTGCCCATGGCGGCGGGTTTGTGGTCGGCGATCTGGATAGCCACGACCGATTCTGCAGGCGGATCGCCGTGGAGGCGGGCTGTCACGTGCTGGCGCTGCACTATGGCCTGGCCCCCGAGCGCCCCTTCCCCGCCGCGACCGATGATGCGCTCAGCGCATGGCGTTGGGCGCGCGAAAACGCCGAAAAACTGGGCTGCGACGCAGATCGCATCGTCATTGGCGGCGACAGCGCGGGCGGCAATCTAGCGACGGTTACCTGCCTGCGCGCCCAGGAGGAAGGTCTGCCGATGCCCATGGGTCAGCTGCTCATCTATCCCGGCATCGACATGACCTGCCAGGCGACCTCTCATCAGACCCTGGGCAAAGGCTACTTTCTCGAATCGGAGATGATCGATTTCTTCGTCGGACACTACCTCGGCGAGCAAGACCCAACCCACGTGCACGCCTCGCCCTCTTTCACGCCGTCATGTGCAGGCCTGCCACCAGCGGTGGTCGTCACCTGTGGGTTCGATCCGCTGCGTGATGAGGGTGATGCCTGGGCCGAACGGCTCGCACGTGAGGGGGTGCCCACGCGCCACCGCTGCGAACCGGGCCTCGTTCACGGCTATATCAATATGGACGGGCTCGTCGACGAGGCAGCGCAGGCCAATGTGCGACTCGCCGACGATTTGCAAGCTCTCTTCGCCGGCACGGTGACCTAGCCCACCCTATTTCTTGGCCGCCCAACTCAGGGTGTAGCCGCCGCACGACTTGCCGCCTTTCGAGCGCACCCGCACGTACACCGTGCCGGATTCATCGCCTGCGCCCAAGGTTGAGCACCGCGGTTTGATCTTGGCGTACTCGGCGATCTTGCCGGAGTTGAACGAGCAACACCCGGCCGTGCCGCCCGGGCCGCCGCCATCGTACTTGCCCTGGGTACACTGGACGGTCTTGTCGCCAGTCTTTCCGTTGCCGCACTTGAAGTAGATGCACACGTCCATATCGGCGGCCAGCGCGGTGAGCTTCACCTCGGGTTGAATCGTGCAAAACGACTTGTCTTGGGCCTTGAAGTAGTACCAATCGAGCTCGTTTTTCGGCGAAATCACCGCCTTGAAGGTCGCCGGTGGCTCGCAGTCGGTCTTGGTGCCGAGCAACTTGCCCGGAGCGCTGCCGTTGGGTTCGTACGCATCTTTGGTTGCCGCGCCCACGCACTTGCCCGAGGTGCATTTGTCGTTTGAGGTGCATGACTCGCCGTCACTGCATGCGGTGCCGTTCGGCTTGTTCTTGGCGATGCAGGAGCCACCCGCGCAGACGCCCACCACACAGACGCCGTTCTTCGAGCTGCAGTTCATCGCCTTGCCAGCGCACTTGCCGCCCGCATCGCAGACGTCACCGGTCGTGCACGGGTTGCCATCGACGCACGCCTGCCCTTTCGGCTTGTTGGTCTTGACGCACTTGCCCGCTTTGCAGGCAGCCAACACGCAAGGGCCGGCCTGCCCGCTACAGTCCATCGGTTTGCTGCTGCAGACGCCGCCAAAACAGGCGTCGCCGGTGGTGCAGGGATCGCCGTCGCTGCACGCGCTGCCCGTCGTTTTGGGCTTTTTGCTGCAAACGCCCTGGCTGCACGTCGCGTCGTTGCAATCGTCAGCCGTGCCGCTGCAGTCCTTCGCCTTGCCCGAACATTGCCCGCCAGCGCAGGTGTCCTGGTCGGTGCAGGCGTCGCCGTCATTGCACGAGCCACCATCCGCTTTCGACGCCACTTGGCAGGCGCCCTTTTGGCAGACGCCCTGGGTGCAAGCGCCATCGAGCGTGGTGCAATCCATGGGTTTGCTGCCGCAGATGCCGACCCCATTTTCGACCACGCACGCGTCCGAGACCGTGCACGGGTCACCGTCATCACAATCGCCGCCCGCCAGCGTGGCCGACCATGCCACCTTGCTGACGCTGGGCTTGCAGACCAAACAGGAGCCAGCCGCCTTCTTGGCCTTGGGCGCAATGCAAGCGCCATCGATGCGACAACCGTCGACCGTCAAGTCGTGGGTGCACTTGCCGTCGGTGCAGCCGTCTGTGGTGCAGGGGTCGCTATCGTCACAGCTACCGCACCCGCCAGGCCCAGCGTCAATGGCGCCGCCATCAGGGGATCCGGCGGCCGAATCGGCCGCTCCACCCGCTGAATCGGCCGTTTGCGCGCCCGTATCAAGCGCCCCGGTGTCAGGTGCCGCGACATCGGACGTCGCAGCTCCCGCATCCGATCCAGATGGGCCAGTATCCGCGCCAGCCGCCCCACTATCGGCCGCCGCACCGCCGCCCAAATCAGACAAGCTCTGCGCACCAGAATCGGGGCCAAAGACAGACGAACCCACGTCCTTGCCTTTGACCGCTGCGCCCTCTTCGCCGCATCCCAAGACCAGCAAAGCCGCCATACTTACGGTGATAAAGCGCCGCATTAGCTGCAACTCAGGGCGCAGACTTTCTCGCCGGTCTTCTTGCCAAATCGGTCTCTGCGGTCCGTACATTTACTACCCACCCCATTGCCAGCCTTGCAGTCCTTGTCGGTTGTACATTGCGGCGCACAGCGTCGCTCAACCAGCTCCCCGGTGCCACCCACGTTGGTGCACAGCCGCGTGCCGGTGCAGTCGTAGTTGTCCGAGCACGGGATACACGCCTTGGCCTTCATACAGAGCGGCACAATCGCAGCTTTCGTCTTGTCTTTGCGGGGAATTTGCTGGCGATCGACGTTGCAAATCATCCCGTCCGTCGCCGCACCGCAGTCGCTGTTTTTCAGACAGAGCGCCGAGCAGTAGCCCGTGCCCTTACCGGCGTCATCGAGGCAGTAACCGCCCAGGCACGGGTTCACGTTGGCGTCCGGATCGCACGACTCGCCGGGCTTCTTCGTCGGCGCTGGCTCGCTGGAGCCGTTGACCCGCATGCACCAGTACTCCACTTTCGCGGCCGTATCTGGCCCCCGGGCGATCACCCGCGGGAAGCAGGCCTCACCTTTCAACGCACAGGTGCGCGTCTTGCTGCAGTCCTCCAGGCTATTGCTATCGCTGGACGGCCAACACACCGGCGTGAACACATCGTCCGTCGGATCGAGCAGCGTCTGGTTGCTCATGACGTAACGACTCGAACAGACGCTCTTGTAGGTATAGCTGCCAATCTTCACCTTGGCCGGGCAATCGCTGCGCCCATCGCACGCATCGGTGCAGATGCCGTAGTTCTGATTCGAGAACACCTGCAGACAGATGTTGGTTTGGCACTGCACGCCATCCTTACCGATGCCGCAGTACTCGGCGAACTGGGCGCGCTTGGGTACTTTGGTGATGCACATGCCGCTCGACGTGTACTCGTCCTTCGCCGGCGCGCCGCCTTTGCCCGGGATGGTCTTGCCGGTCTTGTGGACCCACGGCTTACACACCTTGCCAGCACCGCAGCTGTCGTTGGCCACGCACGCCGTCGTCGCGCCAGGCAAACCGATGCAGTGCTCGGCGACGATGCGGTAGTCGTACCAGCCGTCGTCGTCGCTATCGAAGCCAAACTCCCGCGCCCCGCACTTCATGTTGGCGGCACAATCGCTGTCGCCCTTGCACAAATTGCCGCAGAACCCGTCCCGGCAGAAGCTGCTGTTGTTGCACGCGGGATCATCCGTGTTGCTATCGGAAGGGTACAGGTCACAGATCTCTCCGGCCTTCACCCCACCCTCTTTATGGGGCAGACAAATGTGGTTCCAGCCCGGATAAATCAGCTTTTTGTTGTCTTGTGGGTCCGGGTCGCCATCGGGGCTGACGACGCCATTCCAGTTCAATTTGCAGCCGTAACCCTTGGCACAGTCGCTGGTCAGCTCGCAGTTCTTGGCAAAGCACATGCTGAAGGTCTGATCGAGGTTGGAGTAGTACTTCAGCCCGGACTTACAGAACATCGCCGAGCAGTCGCTGTCGGACTTGCAGGCCTTGGCCGTGCCGCCAGAACCGTTGGTACATTTGCCGGCTTGGCAGGCGCCCACGTCACTGACGCAGTCCGAATCGTCGCCGCAAAAAGCACGGCATCCCCAGGAGCTGCTGCACCAGTTGCTGGCGCAGATCTTGACGTCGCCGTTGTATTTGTTGGTGTTGCAGCTGCCGCCGAGCTCGACGTGTTTCTTGCCCGCTGGCGTCTTGTGCTTGGGCACGCAGAACGTGCCGTATTGGCCGAAGACGTAGCGAATCTGGCAGGAGTTGTTGCCCACGCAGTCGCCGCTGCCCTTGCACGGTTTCCAGCTGTGTCCAGGGTAGCAGAACGCGTTCGACTGACCATTTTGTACGTCTGAGGGGTCACGAAACTCGACGCAGCGAAACTTGTCGCCGTAGGGGCCGTCGATGGCGTCGTCGCATTCGCTGGATTTGGTTGGATCTTCCACGCCATCCGCGCCGGGCTTGCCGCTGAAGTTGTGCACCGCATCCTTGCTGATGGTGCAACTCTTGATGCAGACGCCATTGCGGCAGCGCCCGTCCTCGCACATGTCGTTGATGCAGTCGAAGTAGGCGTCAAACACACTCTGCTTGGCGGAGCTCGGCGGATACACGCACTCCTTGCTCGGACCGCAGGCACCACCGAAGGGGACCTTCTTTTCGACTTGCTGCTGAACGCACTTGTTGCTCTGACACAGCTTGCCGGCAGGACAAGCGCCGCAAGGTTTCGAGCAGTTTGGCAAGAAACCACACTGCGCACCGACCTTGGCACAATCGCACGCTGGATCGGTCGAGCCCTGCGTGTCCGGGGCTGCGCCTGTATCGGAATTGCCAGCGTCTTTGCTGCTGGTGATGTCGCCCTGGTCGAGCTCGCCTGTACACACGCAGGCGCCAAACCGCTCGCCACTGCCAGCGCAGACCTGAGCGCCCTTGGCGCCGTCGCTACACACGCAACTCTGCGTCTCGCCGGGGGTGCAGGTTTGGGTCGGGCCGCATGCCTGGGCAACGACGAGCAGGAGGCCAACTACGAGCCACATCGACGAACGCCACATAGCCTTGGGCAGCGAAAAACAGGGATGGGTCATAGCTGATCCTCCAGAGGTTGTGCGGCAGCATAGCAGCGCCCGCGCCAAACCCCACATCGCCGCCCAAAAAGCTGCGGCGGCCGCGGCTTCTTTACCAGCTCAAACCAAACTTAAACACGATATTTATAGGGTCATAGACCAGGAGCAGCGTTGAAAGTACGGGCGGCCTGTTGCGGCACCGGTGCCTGAAGCTGTCCCTCCTGTAAAAAGCGCAGGGTCATGTTGCGGACGCGCGGATCGTTCATGATCCAGGTGTGGCTCGTATCGACCTCGGCGAAATCGACCATGCCCGGCAGGCGGGTTTCATCGACCGCCACGGTGCCGTCATTGGGGCGCTCTGGGCCAAAGACACGCATCCGGCCAGACAGCCAACTCACCGGATTGCCGAGGCTGCTCGCGCGCGTGCCCGCGACCACGCCCACGGGCGCGTGCGGCAGCGGCCAATCGGCCAACTGCGCCCTGGCGACGTCCTGCCCAGCGGGGCCGTAAAGCATCGAAAACGGCCCAAAATCATCGAGCGCCGCGGCCAAAGCGCTGCCATTGTTCGGCGGAGCGAGCATGACCACCCGCGCCAGCGGCACCGTCTTGGGCAAGTGACGCACCAAGATACCGCCGAGGCTGTGGGTGACCACGTGCACCGGCCTGCCTTGGTGCGCATCGATGATCCACTGGCCCACAATCTCGGCCAAATCGCGCACGGGAAGACGCCGGGAGGGATAGGTCCGCATCCAGGTGTGATAGCCGTGACGGCGCAGGAACCGGGCCATCCCAGCCATGGAGAGCTGGGTGCGCCCGAGGCCATGGAGCAGCACGACGGGCGGGTTAGTTGGCGTCATGGCTTCTTGAGGCATGGGGCTCCGCGGCTGAACTTGCGTCGTCGGCTGGATCGGTCAGCGCTGCCGGAGCGCCGCCAGCTGAGAATAGCTCACCGAGAGACGTTAGCCACGCGGGCTCTGCGCCGTCGTCGTCACCTTCCTCGCCGACGCCGAGTTGTTCTCGGCTTGCCTCGAGGAACATCGGCTCCATATCCGGCGGCAAGTGGCGCGCCACCGCACCGACAACAGCGCGCTGCAAACGCCGACGCTCCCGCCGGAGCTCCGCGACCTCCTGACGAAAGCGCCAGAACGCGGCCAAACTCAGCAGCAGTTCGCGGGCGTTGGCGTAGCGCTCCACCACGCGCAGCGTCGCCCACGCCATGGCCGGTAGCAGCGCAAGCCCGATGAGTCCGATAAGGCCCCACGCATGCACGGCCAGCGTCGTCAGCGTCGCCCACGTCAAAACGGACAACACGGCGCCAACCATGAGCTTGGTCGTCGCGATGACGTCCGATCGCGGGGTCAGCTTGCCGCCCAAAGCGCCAGCGGCCATGGCCAGCGGTACGTGTACGACGGCGCCGGGGATCGCCAGGGGCAGCCAGAACAAGGCCCGGCCCGCCCGCTGCCAAAATCGGACGACGATGTCGCTCCAGCGGAAGCTCAACGTCAGATCGCGCTCGTTGAGGCCGATGGCGTCCAAGCGATCGCGAAAGTGGGCCACGGCGTAGAGCAGGCGCTGGATGTCGGCGCTGTCTTTGACCCGTTCGTAGCCTTCAGAAAACCGCTGGGATAGCTCGATGCGCGCCTCAACGCTGAGCCCTGGCGGCTGATAGAGGCGGCGCACAGTGTCGAGCAGCCGCAGGGTGTCCCAATCCTCGGCGTTGATGGTGAGCGCGCGCAGGGCGCCGTCGATCTCGGTGGTCAGCGCGCGACAGGCGGCCCGTTCATCCGTTTGGAAGCGGGTCAGCCAAGCGCCGTGTTTTGGGTCGGCGTCCATCAAGATCGGCTCGCCAAACCTGAGCAGCACCGACGAGCGAAAGCGCCCAGCTCGGCTGTAGTTGAGCCCGACCGGCACAATCCGAACCTGCGCGCCGGTCTTGGCCACGGCGCCCAATGTGATGCGGGCAGCGCCGGTCTTCAGGGGTTGAAGTTGCGCCTCGTCGTGGCTGATCCCCTCGGGGAAGATGCCGATCGCCCCGCCATCGGCCAGCCGCGTAAACAGGGCATCGAACGCCGCGCTGTTGTCGACCTTGCCGCCGCCGTGATCTTTGGCCCGCCGAATCGGCACCGCTCCGACCGCATGGAGGATCGGGCGCAGCAGACGGGAGCGAAACAGGATGTCTTTGGCCGCGAAGCTGACCTTGCGACCGCTTTGGGCGATGAGCAGCGCTGGATCGATGAGGGAGTTGGGGTGGTTGCCGACAAAGACCACGGCGCCCTGGCCCTCGGCCGGAATCAGGTGACCGCCGACGACACGCACACGGCGAAAGAACACGCTGAGCGCAAAGCGAATGACGGTTTGGACGGTGCGGTAGATCATGGTGAGCGCCCATCATGCCCTGGTCCCGTCTGGCAGAACAGTCCCCGTATGCGCCTCTGTCTGGGACGTCGGTATGAAGCTAATTGTCGACTTTGAGCTTGCGATTGCGGGCTGTTCGGCTGATCCTAGCTCGCGTCATCAGCTCTCCGTCCTCTCGTGTTGCCCAGCCTGCCAAGGCGATGTGCAGCTTTTTGAGGCGGTCATCAGCGAGGTCATGCCATGAAGGCTCCCACTGCCCGGTCCATGTCATCCGGGCACGTCTGGCTGCGAATGATCCTTGTGGTGACGACGCTGATGCTCTCGGCATGTGCGGAGGATGAGCCAGCGGTCGGGCCTGCCGGTGGGGTCGATGTCCTCGCAGCCGACATCCCGGTCGACGCGATCGTCGACGGGTTCACCCGAGCGCCGTGCGCGTCGACCCAGGACTGTCCGGCGGTGGTAGCGCCATGTGAGTACGCCGCATGCGTGGCGGGGGTGGGCTGTGTGGTGCTGGCGCTGCCCGACGGCGCTGTATGCAACCACAAGGAGTCGTGCTTCAAAGGCGGCACCTGCAAGGCGGCGCTGTGCAGCGGTCAGACGGACAAGGACTGCGATGACGACAACCCATGCACCGTCGATGCGTGTGACAAAGGCGCCTGCTCCCATGCACCGACCCCGGACACGGCGACGGTCGCGTGCGACGACAACAACGTGTGCACCCATGGCGATCAATGCGAAGGCGACACCTG
>JAGSHB010000185.1 GCA_023954815.1 Myxococcales bacterium
AAAAAGAACGAAGCAAGAAAGATCACCGCCGCCCAGCAATCCCCAAAAAAAAGAAGGGCCGAAGGCCCGTACGCCCAGGGCAAGCCTGACGCCGTCAGCCTGGCGAGCGCGCCAAAAAGAACGAAGCAAGAAAGATCACCGCCGCCCAGCAATCCCCAAAAAAAAGAAGGGCCGAAGGCCCGTACGCCCAGGGCAAGCCTGACGCCGTCAGCCTGGGGCGCCCGCAAAAAGAACGAAACAAGAAAGATCACCGCCGCCCAGCAATCCCCCCAAAAAAAGAAGGGCCGAAGGCCCGTACGCGGAGGGGAAGCCTGACTCCGTCAGGCTGGGGCGCGCGCCCCGCGCCCCCAAAAATGAAGAAAAGCATAAGACAAATGCTAAGCGAACTTGTTCGCATTTGTCTTATGGCATGTTCATGGACTTCTTGAGCTGGTCGAACATGCCGGAGCCTGCACCAATCACCATCGCGATGAAGTAGAGCACCCCAAAACCAAAGGCAATCACCCCGGTAGCCATGCCAACCATCGCCCAAGTCTCGCTGCTCGGGTCGATCTCGCCGCGTTTGACCTTCTCGCGCTCCAGATATCCCAACGCAGCCCCAGCGATCCCCATGGGCACGCCGACAATCACCAGCAATCCACAGCAACACCCCACAAAACACAGCGCCACACCGCCGATCCCGAGCCCGGCGGACACCGTCGACATCGTGCTAGGGCCGCCCTGCATGTGAAACGAGCTGTTGCCCGTCGGCGGGGGCCCACCCAGCGGACCTCCGCTCGGCACAAATGGACGGGGCGGCTGATTGGGCGGCAGCTGAGATGAGGCCGGCAGCGACGGAGTTGGGGGAGCCGATGGTGGATCAGCGGGCGGTGACGGAGGAGAACCCCCGGGTGGTGGGGACGAGGTCATGCTGGGCTCCCGATGAGTCGTACACGTATCCTAGACCATTGGGTCGGCTCGGCACAACGACGCCCGGCCCGAGGTTCGAGCTCCGTCCTGCGGCGCACCAAAAAGGCGAAGGGCCGAACGCCGGCTGGCGTTCGGCCCTTCGACCGTGGGTCACAACAGTGACTACTTGGCGGCGAGCAACGCGTCGATCTGCTTGCCGAGCGCCGTGGCGTCAGCAGCATTCTGGGCGCGGGTGCCGTTGATGATCATCGTCGGCGTGCCGCGGACGGCGACCGACTGGCCGAGCTTCATGTCGGCGTCGACGGCGGCCTTGTAGGTGCCCTTGTCGAGCGCCGCTTTGAACTTGGCCATGTCCAGACCGAGCTTGGTGGCGTACTTCTCGAGATCCGGGCGGCCGAGGGCCTTCTGATTGGCGAACAGGAGGTCGTGGTACTCCCAGAACTTGCCCTGGGCGTTAGCGGCCAACGAGGCCTGAGCAGCGAGGTGAGCCTGCTTGTGAAAGCTGAGCGGGAACTGGCGGAAGACGAAGCGCACCTTGGTGCCGTACTTCTTCTTGAGCGCGGTCATCGCGGTGGCAGCGCGGGTGCAGTAGGGGCACTGGAAGTCGGAGAACTCGACGATGGTGACCTTGGCGTCCTTAGGACCGAAAGCGCCGCCGCCGGGAGCGGCGATCTTGGCGAGCTTGTCGGCGCTCAGGGGCTTGTTGGCAGCTTCCATCTGCTTGAGCTGACCCAAGACCTTGGCGTAGTCGCCGAGCATCTTGTTGCAGCGATCAGCGCCGAAGCCAGGCGTCTTCTCGGTGACCATCTTGCAGGTCGCGGTGCCCGGGCCGAGGTCGGCGCAGAGCTTCTTGACGAGATCGGCGCAGGCCTTACCCATCTCGCCGAGACGCTTGGTGGTGTAGGCGGTGTCACCGAGGGCGGCCTTGCAGGCGGCTGGCGGCAGCAACTTCGTGGCCGTCTGGATGGACTTGCACTCGTTCGAGGTCTCGCCTGCAGCCTTGCAGATATTGCCAGCGAGGGTGGTGCAGTCAGCTGCGGTGCCGGCGGCGGCAGGTGCAGCGGCGGCGGCAGGTGCGGCAGCAGCCTTGGTCGCGGCAGGCGTGGCAGCCTTGGTTGGAGCGGGCTTGGCCTGCTGGTTGCAACCGGTCGCGAGCAACGCCACCGCCGCGGCGGTCAGTGCGCCACGTCCGAGAAGAGACAAGCGGGAGGAAAACATCGATGTCATTGTAGGTATCCTTGAGAGAGGTGTCTGGCGCACATCATTGCCGTCGAGCGGTGGCCTCGGTTCGGCTGCATCGCTGCACCCAGATGAGGTTGGGCTGTGACCATGAAAACCCGACTTTTCGGGCCGGGACGCGCGCCCAGGCGCCCCCAATTGATGAAAAACAGGATCGAAACGCGCCCCGCCGTCTCCGTGCCGGGCTGGCTCAATCGCCGCACATGTTGCCGCCACGGGCCAGCAAATCAAGTCCCCGTTTTTTTGGCCCCTGACAACCGCCCATGTAACGGACCCTGGGTGAACTGTCTCCTCCCGATAGCTATTCCCACTGTTGGGCGGTAGCTCGCGACTCAGGCCGCCCCACGACCCCACCGCAAAGGACCACAATGAGCAGCTCTACTCTCTTGATTCTCGTCGCCACCATCGCCTGGTTGGCGTGGCGATTTTGGCAGATGCGCCCCGATCCCGCGCGTATCGCGGCGGCGCAAGAGGCCCTCAGCCGTGGGGCTACGCTCGTCGATGTGCGTACGCCCGGCGAATTTGCCGGCGGCCACCTCCCCAACGCGCGAAACGTGCCACTGCAAGGACTTGAGCGCCGCCTGGACGAATGTGGCAGCCGTGAAGGCGAGGTGGTGCTGTACTGCCGATCTGGCTCGCGCAGTGCGATGGCGGCTCGAAAATTGCGCGGGGCCGGCTTCGCGACGGTGATCGATGCGGGCGGGATCGGCGGGTTACAAGCTGCCATGGCCGCAGGACCCTTGCCCTGAAAATGCGCCATTGTCTCGTAGGCTCGCCACATCCTTTGCACAACGAATAAGCTCCGCGCTCATGCGGCCGAAGAAATCGAGGAGTTGATGCGCCAACTGCAGCTCAAGGCGGAGCTGGTTCGGCTGTCGGGTGGTGCTGGGGACGAGGCCTCAGAGCTCGGCGACATCTGCGCGCGCATCGATGGGCTCGATGAGGTGCTCAACCCAAGCCTGTGGCGGTGCAGCCAGGATTCGGGCTCCGTCGACGAGCGATCGGCTACGGAGCGCAGTATCCAAACCGCTTAATCTCCATAAACTTCATCAGCTCACCGCGCAGGTCACTCTTGCTGACGTGCAGCTGGCTGGGGTGGGCCGAGTCGAACATGCCCCAGGTCAGGTTCTTGTGCTCGACCTCGGACAGCTTCTCCGCGCGTGAGACCACGCAGCGTTGGCGGTTGGCCGTCGTGAGGTAGGCGTTGGCGCCGTGGATCGGGTCGGCGGCATCCCGCTTGTGGTAGTGGTCCGCCAGAAACAACACCCGCATGTAGCCTGCGTAAGCCCCGCGGAACGCGGCCTTGGCGATACCTGCAAAGTACGCCGCTTCCGCCTTTTGATCCTCGGCCCCGTAGCGGTTGGACAGCCGGCGCGCAAACCCGCCCATGTCATCGAAGATGAAGGCGCCGCGAACGAATGCCGCGTAGGTCCACTGATGGGCGAATTTGTCCTTGGGCAGCGAGTTGGCCAGCCGGACATACGCCGCGAGCACTTTTCGGGCCTCCGTGCTGTGCTTTTTCATCGCCTGCCGGCGAAAAGCGTACTTTGCATCCGGCTTGAGGGCCGACGTGGTGATGCCAGCGAGCCGCTTCTCCATGGTCTTGTTGAGCGCCTTGTGCCGAGCGTCGATGGCCTCGAATTGCGATTGCGCCTTGGCTTGGTCTGCAGCCGTCACCTGATGACTAGCGCCGCAACCGGCAAGCAGCAAAGACAGCAGCACGGACGATGACAGCACGGTAACTCGAAATGATCTGCCCACAGTGGCCTCCCCGGAGTGTGTAGCGACGGCGAGGGTACACAGTCGCAGCCACTCATGCAGGGGTCATGAACAGGTAGTAGCCAAAACCCATCGCATCGCGGCCCCAGCGGTAGTAGGCATCCCGCCATGACCGAATACGCTCAGCCATCAGCGCGCTGTCGGGATCGTTTGGATTCTCAGCGATATAGCGCTCGATCTCGGCGCGGTACAGGCCGTCGTAGTGGTCCATTTCCGCAATCGTGGCGGCGAGGGTGTACAGGGGGATGAGCCCTAGTGGTGCAGCGGCGCCCAGCAGCCACTTGAAGTCCACCTCGCCCTCTGCGTGCGATTCCCCCAAGAATTTCAGAAAGGCTGGCTCCGGCGGCGTTCGGTAGTAGCCCTCGCCCACCAGCAATAGGCCGCCTGGGCGCACGAACTTGCCCAGCGCCGCCAAATTATCCTCGCGGCTGCCGAACGGTCGCGCGCCAATGCACATCACCAGATCGAATCCCTGAGCACCATCGGCGTCATGAGCGTCAGCATAGTCCTGGGCGTCCGCCGTCACCGTCGTCAGGGCACCGTCAGCGAGTCGCCCCCCCGCCTGTTTGTTAGCAGCGGCGAGGAAGTTGGGGTTCTTGTCGACGACCTCAGCTGTCCCTCCGAGCCGCGCTATCACGGCGATGGCGAACTCCCCCTTGCCGCCACACAGGTCGAGTACGCGCGGCGAGGTGAGACCGATGACGTCGATCAGCTGCGATAGACGTTGTTCACTCAGCGGGCTGCACAGCCCATGGCGTCGGTGACCGATGGTCGTGAACTTGAACGGGTCCATGGGGCGATACTCCGAGGGGGGATGGGCGAGTCGCGTCGCATTGCGTAGACTCACGAGCGTGAATACAGCGCAGGCGATGAAGGTGAGGCTGACCGTACGTTATCCTTGGAGCGCGATGAAGTGGCGAGCGTTTCGCAGCATCTGCGGTGAGCGGTTGAGTCAGGGCTTCGTAGCGAGTGCCCTACGCGATTGATGAGACTGGAGGCTGGCGATGGAGAATCCGTCAATAGGGCGACGCCGAGTGGTGGTTGGGTTGCTGCTCTGCATGGCGGCGGTGTCGGCTTCTGGGTGTCGTTCCGGCGATGCCCTGCCCAGCGCCCAGGATGCGGTCGCCGTCATGCGGCTGATTCGGGATATGGGGTTCGTTGGCGCAGAGCTAGAAAAACGCCCGGAATTCTGGGCTCGCAGCGCCGATCAGCCTTTGACCTATGACGAACGCGCGTGGCTGTTGCCGCTCTTCGCAAGCTTCGTGGACCAAGACCTAGCCCTCGATTCCTATGCACAGCGATTTCTGCATCAACAGGGTCAGCGGGGCCAAGGTCGGGAGCTGGCCATGGTGCGCGCTGTCGGTTTGGGCAGCTTCGCCAAGCAGCTGCGGGAGCGCCTGCGCCTATTCGCACTGGTCGGCGATACGACGTCGATTTTCACCGCTTTGGATGAGGGCAGCCCGGAGCATGGCATCGCGAAGGGTCAGCTGACGCGGATGGCGATTGAGACGGCGCGCCCCGATACGATTTTACAGCTGGACCTTGGGGTCAGCGCGCTGGAGAAATCGAAAAGCAACCTGCCGGCGCTGGGCAACGAGCCGCCCAACCTCAACGCCGCATGGCAGCTGCTGGCCAAGAAGAAACGGGCTGACAAGTTGGGCAAGGAGCTGCCGGCTGAGCTGCAGGCCCAGCTCAAGAATCTGGCGGTAGATCCCTTGCTCACGACGGTCACCAACAAAGCCCTGGCCGCGGCGAAGGCGGCGCGTGTGGCCTATCGAAAGACGGGCGGCAAGCTATTTCGGCACATGGTCGGCGCGATGATTGGCAATGAGGTCGGTGGTGTGCTCGATCCCATGGTGAAAGACATCGCCCTGTGGATGGGGGACACCCGGCTTCGCAGCGGCGGCAGGCATCTCATCACAGAGGCGCAGCTCGACGAGGTGCAAAAGGAGCTGGAGCCCGGCGATATCATCCTCGAGCGTCGCAACTGGTACCTGAGCAATCTCGGTCTGCCTGGGTTTTGGCCCCACGCCGCCCTGTACTTGGGGAGCCCAGACGAGCTCAGCAAGTGGGCCGACGACGAGGAGGTTCGCAAGCTCTTTTCGAAGGGGTTGGTGGCGCACATCAAGGAGGCGTCGCCAGCTGCCTATGCGGTCTACGCGGCTGATCACGACGGGCAGGCCAATCGCATCATCGAGGCCGTGAGTGAGGGGGTGATCTTCGCGACCATGCATCACAGCTGTCTGGCGGACCACGTTGCCTTTCTTCGGCCCAGGCGCACCAAGGCGGAGCGGGCCTGGGCGGTGGCCGAGTCGTTCCGTCACTACGGCAAGCCCTATGACTTCGATTTCGACTTTCAGACCATCCAGTCGTTGGTGTGTTCAGAGTTGGTCTACACCGCCTACAACCTGCCCCAGAGCGTCGGACGCAGCCTGAAGTTCGACCCCCTACCGAGCGTCATCGGCATCATCACGCTGCCGCCCAATGACATGATCTCGAACTTCGACGCCAACTTCGGTGAGGCCGATAGCCAGTTCGATTTTGTCGCCTTCCTCGACGGCAACGAGGCCACCGGCACAGCGGTGCGCGCCACTTCCGACGATCTTCGCAAGTCTTGGCTGCGCGCCAAGTGGGACCTGAACCAATGATGCCGACCAGCCTGATCCTGTCGAGCGCCATCAACCGCAGTCGCCCGATCCTTGCGCCATCGGGCCTCCGATGGCTGGTGGTGGGCGTGGTCCTGCTGCTGCTCGCTGCCCTGCCCGGCTGCGCTGTGAGCTCGTACACGACGGCGCGAAACCTAGCCGAGGGCGATTCGTCGTTCTGGGTGGCGCCCCAGGTCATGCGTGTGGGCGTGGCGGCCAAACCGACGAATATGCCGTTCGTCGAGTTGGGTACCCGCTACGGCATCACCGACGACGTGGAGGTGGGCATGCGCCTGGGCGCTGGCGTGCAGTCCGACGTCAAACTCTCGCTCAAAAAGCCCAAGAATCCGGACGAAAAGCTGACCATCGCCATCGCTCCCGGTCTCGGCTACATCGGCAACTTCTCGGGCACGCCGACGGGCGCGGACGGCGACGACCTGCACTTTGTGGGGGCGACAGTGCCTGTCTATGTCACCTGGGGGTTCTCAGAGACCGTGTCCATGACGGTCGGGCCGCGGGTGACGTGGCTCATGCAGTACGTGGAGACCGCCTCAGCCAGCACCACCCACACCGTCGCTGCGGGTACGAGCCTGTCGGTGGCGTGGCGCGTGTCCAAACGGGTGACGATTGCGCCCGAGATTTCGTTTGCGATGCCGATGTTTCGCGCCCTCACCGGTGCGGGCTCGGTCTTCGGAACGGGCGACCAGCGGGTACTGCACCTGGGTGTTGGCTTCATCTTCGGTGGTTAGCAGCGGAACGTCAGCCATGCGTGGGACAGCGCTCTACAGCGCCTCGATGGCAGCCCGAACGTCGGCGGGAATCGGCACCTTGCCGCCCGTCGCGTAGTCGAGCATGACGATCCGACCGCTGCCGTGAGCCACCAGCCCCTTCTTGTCACTGAACAGGGCGTGCTCCATGGTGAAGCGATCGGAGCCCAAGTCTACAATGCGGGTGCAGGAGGTCAGCGCGTCGGGAAAGTCGATGGGCTGACGAAACACACAATCGGTCTTCGCCAAAATCGGCCCATGACGCACCTCAGCCATGTGAATCTGCATCCCGATGCGCTCGAAACAGGCGATGCGTGCGTCCTCAAAGTAGCGAAAGAACATTGTATTGTTAACGTGCCCAAAGGCGTCGAGATCACCCCACGCCACACGTAGCCGAACCGAGATGGGAAAGTCGTCTTGTTTCATCACACCCTACCTTTGGCACCGGAACTCACTGCGAGGAGACTACGTCACAACATCGCAGTCGCAAGGGCCGAGTTTGGCTCCCGGTACGAACTACGCAGCGGCATGGCGAGCCGAATCCTCCCTTTTGGGCCGTGAAATCAGGCAGACTACGGGCTCTACAGCTGAGAGAGGTCGTCATGGCAGCCCGCCGCCACGCCAAGTTCCTTCTATCGATCGGCGCGTGCGTCGTGCTCATCTGCGGGTGCGGCACGGGCGAACCGGACGTCGCCGTCACGATTGGGGTGACCGGGGCCGGGGGCGACGGCGATGCCGGCGGGATCGGCGCCGGGGGCTCAGACAGCACGTCCAGTGACGGCACAGCGTCGTCGGGCGGCTCCTCCGGCGGATCGTCGACCAGCAGCGGCGGCTCCAGCACCTCCAGCGGCTCCTCCGGCGGATCGTCGACCAGCAGCGGCGGATCCAGCACCTCCAGTGGATCCTCTGGCGGATCGTCGACCAGCAGCGGCGGCTCCAGCACCTCCAGCGGCTCCTCCGGCGGATCGTCGACCAGCAGCGGCAGCAGTAGCAGCAGCGGCGGAGCGAGTACATCGAGCAGCTCGTCGAGCAGCAGCGGCGGATCGAGTAGTGGCGGCGGATCCCAGTGGCCGGCCGGCCCCGAAGACAACATCAAGGGCGTGCCTGAATCCCAGGCCAAGTACACCGAATGCAGCAAGCTCTGGGCCTGCACCGTCTCCGCATGCCAAATCGACCCGAAAAAAGGCTGCATGAACATCTGCATGAACGCCGCGAGCGAGGCCCTGATCCCCGAGATCATGGATTTCACCAAGTGCTACCACCACATCTGCCACGACAAGATGTGCAAGACCGGCGACAAGAAGTGCCTATCGGACTGCATGTGGTCTCGCTGCTCTGGCTTCGGGATGAAGTGCAACGTCGCCCAAAAGAGCGGCCCAAAGACGTGCGAGACCGCATTTACCTGTTTCGAGTCCTGTAAGGGGCCGACCACGATTCAGTGCCTGGCTAGCTGCTACACAACGCTGTCGAAGCCGGCGCAGAGCGACTACACGAAGTTGTGGTTCTGCTTGGCCAAGAGCGACGCACCGCAGCCGTTTTCCGACTGCTTGGCGACGGCCCTCGACTGCGCATCGGGCGGCACCACCGGCACAAAGAGCTGCCTAGACGTGAGCACCTGCGACAGCGCCTGCAAACCGGACAATGACGGCGAGAAGTTCAGCTGCACCGCCAAGTGCTACGGCGGCGGCACCAGCGCGGCACAGGGGCAGTTCAACGCGCTGATGAAATGCGTACTCGAGGCACAAACCGCCGGCGCGGATCCGGGCAAGTTGTGTGGCAAGAGCGTCGCCGTCTGTGCTGGCTCGAAGCCCGACGGCACCAAGGGGACGCTGGGTTGCCAGGAGATCTCGGGCTGCGAACAGGTCTGCAAGAAAGCCAATGGGGAAGATGCGGGCTGCACGATGACCTGCCTCGGCAAATCGACCGTCTCCGAAGCGATGAAGTGGTGGGAGCTGGCCATGTGCTGGGGCAAATGCAGCGAAAAGTGCAAGGGCGGCAGCGCGACGTGCGTGCAAGACTGCGTGTCGAAGGACTGCAAGGCGCAAAGTTTGGCCTGCCTCGGCGGATAGCCATGGGCCGTCCCTGCCCATCGGGGAAGCTATTTCGACGACCACAACTCACGACCGAGGTCGAGGTCAAAGCTGTAGTCGATTTTGGCGCTCACGCCCGCCAGCGCGACCGAACCATCCTCCTCGACCTTGAGCCCCAATTCCTCTGCGATGGGCTGACTTGCGAGCTTGGGCAGCACCATCTTCCAGTTGCCGAGTGTGTAGTACAACCCGTCAATCTCAAGGTGCTCTCCGGCGACTTCCACCACGGACTGAACACAGGCGCCATCTGGCGTGCCCACGTCCCGAAATTGCTTCGTGAGCAGCATCGGCACACGCAAATTGGCGAAGTGGCACAGAATGTCGGCGAAAGGTGCCAATCCAGCGGTGTTGTCCTGCAATGCGTCGCCAAGATCCTCTACTCGCTCGCCCAATTCGACAACCGGGCCATCCGCTGGCGGATCGATACGTTGAATCTTCAAGACGGGCATCCGACGCGCCATGGTCTCGGGTGAAAACTGAGGAAACGCGAGGGACTCCACCACAAACGGCGTGTCGTTGTCGGCCTGATTGTTCGCGGCTCGCTCCTGAGGTGACAGGTGCCCGTGCTCGCCAACCGTAGGCATGCGAATCCACGACAGTTGCTTGCGAAATCCGTAAAGCTCGCGCCCCGTCGCTACAGCAAGGCCCGTATCCGGCCAGATCCAGGGCAAAGCCAACGCGGGTCGCGGCGGATGCGGTGGCGGCTGGGCGACAGCCATCCACACGCACGCCTCAAGCTCAGTGGTGTATCCCATGGACCGCGCGGGCTCGGACTTCGACTGCAAACGCTCGATCTCTTGAAACGTGACCATCAGCCACGACGTCAGCGGCTTGTAGGCCAATTCGCCGCCCGATGGCTCGTTGAACCAGCGATCCGCCCAGCGGGTCATACAGGCCATGTCCCCTTCCACGAACCAAGCGTACAGATGCACGTTGCCGCAATGGATGGGCGGAGGAAAAGCTTGAATTGCAGGACTCTTGATGTAAGTCGGGGGCATGAGCGGCCTCGATATGCGGTTGGGAGCGAATGTCCGCTGAGTGTACCCTGAGCCGCTCGATTTGGTCTCGTCCTTCCGCTTCTTGCTCTTTGCACGCTGACGACGACCGATCGAACGGCTAGTTGACACCCGATCACAAAACACGATTTGTCTAGTTTATATTTCGCTATTCGCTAGACATTTAACTAGTCATGTACATCTATCGCGCGCTGGATTGAGCGACAACTGAGTCGGCTCCGATGAGATGTGCGGTGTATGGAGACCGGTACCCACGCCACTCAGTGGCGACGGCGGCTTCGCCCGGATGTCGTCGTCTCGCATACGGGTCTTCGCTGGGGGTCCAGCGTGCAGGTGAGCATGACCCCACGACCGTCTTTGAGCTTGATTTTTCGGCCCTTGTTAGCAACCAGCAACCGTCCACGTCGGTAACCGTTCGTCTCCCGCGTGAACCACCCGGCCTCGGTGCGCAGAACCAGCATCCGTCGGGTGATACGGGTGCAGCCATGGCCCGTGTTGCGGGCGACTAACATGGCCTTCGTGATGGCGCCGCCAGGAGCTCTGACAGAGTAGGACGTGAGTGGTTCAGCATGTATTTTTCGGCCCTTGCAAGGTAGACGCGGACGCAATAGGAACGCCACGGCGTCCAGGTTTGGGTAGGGGCCATCCATGGGAACCGCTGGCCAGGGTCTGCGCCAATCGGTGTTCTGCACGGCTGAACGATGCTGCAGACGCCAGAGCAGGTTGTCGATGGGAAAATGCCGACCCGGGCAGACCGTGAAGGTGCCATCGACGCGGGTGTTGGTGCTCACACGCTCGGGCCCCATCTTGTAGACATTCATCAACCTCCGCATCAAGGTCTCGACAGCGACCATCTGCGCTTGGCTGGGTGGACGCTCATGCAGGTTGCCCATCAGGGAGATGGTGACGGCCAGCGGCGCCCGACTCGGATGCACCACGTGCAGCGAGCGAGCGCGAGACCGCCAGCGCCCCAGCTCAATCAGACCGTCGGGCGCGCTGTGACCGTTGCCGATGAGGAAGTGATACTCGATGCCCAAGGGGTCGGAAAAGCGCTTGCGGTGGTAGCGATCGATGCCGCGCAGCGAGCCTTTGGTGGTAGCTGTGTGGTGCAGGACGATGTGCTGCCAGGACGTCTCGCCGGCCTGCCGCGTGATGTTCGCCACCAACGCCGCATTGGCCTTGCGCACAGCCTGCGGAGATCGATGTCGACCCTTAGCGATGGCGTCGTGCGGCGGCGTGAGGAGCGTGGCGATCACTGCGGTCAGCAGGAAGAGTGTCTTGTTCATGAGAGGTTGGACGAGCGCCACGGCCTAAGGATCTCTGGCGGACTGAACCCTACACATTTGCCCACAGACGCGGCTGAATTGTCCCGTCCCAGCTGACAAAATGGCGGTCCGACTGCGGTGGTCATGGCCGACACTGCGTACATTTGGCAGGTGTGACGACGCGGCGGACTTGGCTTTCCTGCTATGGTGTCTGTCCACCTAGCTGAGGGTTCTATGGCGCGCGTCTTACTCATCTTGCCGCATCTTCCGCAGCGAATGGGCGCGCCGTATTTGGGCCAGCAATACGTTGCCGCAGCGCTACTGACAGCGGGCCACGAGGTGCGCTGCTTGGATATGGCGGCGGTGCGGTGGACCGGTGACGACGAAGATGCAGTGCAGCTTGCCGCGGAGTTTGAGCCGGATCTCATCGGGCTGACGCTGTTCACCTACAACGCGCTCAATGGCTACC
>JAGSHB010000251.1 GCA_023954815.1 Myxococcales bacterium
CGCCACCGCCGCCGCCCTTGGCGCCGCCGCCATTCGCGACGCGCAGCGTCAGCGAATCGCCTGATTTGACGGGCACCTTCACGCTCACATAGCCGCCGCCACCGCCGTTGCCGGGGTAACCACCACCGCCGCCGCCGCCCCACAGATGCACCGTCGCCGAGGTGACGCCGCTCGGCACGAGGCCCGTCACGATGGCGCCGCCGTTGCTGTACGCGGTCGTGCCCTTTGGCAGATCCTTGCCGGCGCATGCGTTGGTGTTGCAGGACTCTGATTTCTTGGCATCCCCGGTGCACGCCTTGCCGCCGCAGCTCGGTGCGGGTTTGGTGCAGGTGCGCGTCGCTGTCCGTACGCCGCCGCCGCAGGACACCGAACAGGCGCCCCACACCCAGGCCGACCATCCGCCGTCGACCGGTGAGCAGCCTTTGGCGCACTTACCTGCCGTGCACACTTCACCAGCGCTGCAGCCGCCCGCGTTGTCGTCCACCTGGCCGTTGCAGTCGTTATCCACCCCATCGCAGACCTCAGCCTTGGCACCAACGAGGATGCACAGCCCCAATCCCGTCTGGTTGCAGATCCGTTGCCCAGGGCATTTACCGACGACGGCGCCAGAGAGATCCGTCTGGTTGGCAAAGCACTTGGTGGCCAGCCCGTCGGCTTTGGATGCGGGCCAGCAAGCGCAGGTTCCGAACGCGTCTTTCGAGCCATCGGCGGGTAGGCGCACGCATTGCTTGGCCTTGCCGCCCTCCGTGGAGTTGGCCACTTGGCAGCCGTAGCCGTCTGGGCAGTCGTCGGTTGACTCGCACTTGGCGCCGCAGAAGTGCCCCAGCTTGCCTTGGTCGACACACAGCGATCCGCTTACCCCAGCCGTTTCACAGTCCTTGCTGGCGTCGCAGGGCTGACAGAGGCGCCCCCACGCCGGTACGCAGACGTCTTTGCTCTTGCCGTCCGTGTCTTTGAGGGCCGCGCAGGCGTACTTGGCCGGGCATCCCGCCGCACAAGGCACCGCGCATCGGCGCCCGAGGTGGGTATCGATGCAGAGACCGTCGTCGCAATCCTTCGCGCTGCTGCACGAACAATCCGGTGCGCCAGGGCACGTGCCGCCGGTGACGTCGGCGCCGCCGCTGTCGGTGGATGAGGTGGCGTCGGCCTGGCTGGAATCGCCCGAAACACCTGAAGAATCAGCCGATCCGCTGGCAGTGCCCGTGTCCAAACCAGCTTGAATATCAAACAGCTGCCCCGCACCTGAGTCAGACTGCCCGCCGCTGGGCGTCCCCGCCTCGTCGCTGCAGGTGGTGAAGATGAGGGTCGCGCTGATGGCCGTGACCAGCCTCAGGAGCCTGTGACGCTGAAAAGTGGCGTTCATACTGACGTCTTCTGATATGCGGGGCGCTGACATGCCCAAACTTAACGTCTCTTTGCGGAACGCGGCGGAGGCAACACCACCCAGACGGCGGCGTCAACCGGGCAGCGCAGTCACCGGTTCTAGCAGACTGCGCTTCGTCTCGGTTTTTCGGAGACGTTCTCCGTTGGGGGCTGTCTGCTGGGATGGGGAAGTCGCGGCTTGCCGCGGCTGGGGGCGCTCTTAGCCCCCCAATAGAAAAGAAAACTAGCAGTGTGCTGCGACAGTAATTTTAATTACGCCGCACGCTGCTAGCTACTGAGCATTAGCGCCCAAAGTGCGACCATCGTGGTGTGTAGGTAGCCGCCAATGTTGACGTCGTAGTTGGGCTTCTTCAGCTGTTTGCGGACCTTCTCTTCGTCGTAGTGGCCAAACCGACCCTGCGCATCTTGGCTGCCGAGCAGAAACTTACGGGCCACGGGCACCTGGGCATCGGTCGCATCTTGGAGCTGCACGCGGTTGACCAGCAATTCGGCGACGATGTCGTGGTTCTTCTCGGTCATGTGAATGTGCAGCAATGTGTGGGCGACCTTGCGCGCGTACTTCTGCTCAATCGGCCGCAAGAAGGGAAAGGGCCGGGCGCCACGACCGGTCATGGCGAACACCTCATGGGTGAAGTCATACGCGACGGTTGGCGACTGAACCCAATGCTGAAAAGGCGTTATTTTTGCGATGCGAGACTGCGGATAGAGCGACTTTCTCGTGGGCGCACCCGGCAGGCCAAGCCCTGCGTAGAGCACCGAGAACGCCATCTGCTGGTCGATGCCGCGTGTGGGCAGCTTCTCGGCGTACAGCGGCATCACCCGGCGGATCTGCGCCATGTAGTTGCCGGTATCCCAGCCGAAACGACGCGCCAACAGCGCAGCGCGCAGGTAGCTCATGGAGTCACGCCGAAACAGCGCTGCATTCAACTCGCCGAGGTCGTGATAGGCGGGCTCATCGGTCCATTTGAGCACGTCATGGGCCCGCGCCACCGCCTGCTTGCTGATGTCGGGCGTGTCGGGCCACGCGGCGATGACCCGGAGCAGCGCCAGGTACTCCACGAAGTGCTTCTTGCCGAGCATGTTGCGTTCTTGGCGCAGGGTCTGCGGGTGGGGGTGCAGCGCCTTGGCCCACGCCCATACCTTGCGCACCGCTTTGGTCGTCTCGGCGGTGCGGTCAGGCAGCTTCGGATTGAACGTCATCGCCAACTTCAGCGGACCAGGCGCACCACGTTTGCTCAGCTTGGCAGGCGGCAGCGTTGGTTGCTTCTGCGTTTCGGGATTGTGCGTTCCGGTGTTCTGGGCCCCGGCCTGCTTGGAGGCGACAGCAGCCGGTTTCGCGCTCACAGCTTGGTTTTGCGGCTCTTTGGCGCAGCCTTGGCTCAGACTCATGGTGAGCGCCCAGATGACCGCAGAAATGCCCCGACTCATGACTTGCCCTCCGTCAGGCGCTTGGCCATCGCCCCCACCTCTGCGACCAAGCGCTCGACCGAGTGCGACAGGCGGTGATCGTCGGCCAGCTCGATGAGCGTGCAGCCAAATCGTTTGGCGAAGACGCGCGAGGCTTCGATCGGAACGATGTCATCCTGCTGGCCATGGAGCACCACACACGGCATGGGGCATCTATCGATTGGGTCGGCCGCAGGCACGTGAAAGGCAGGCGCGCAGAGCACCATCCCAGCGATCTCAAGACCGTGGTCCGGCTGACTAGCGAGCAGCCCAGCGATGAGCCCACCGAAGCTCGACCCCACCAGGATCACGGGCCCCCTGCCCTGCAAGGTCTCCACCACACGCTGCAAACGGGCCTCGACGTTCATCACCCCCTCGCAATCGGGCGCGATGACCTCGCCCAACGCGGCAGCGAGCGCTTGGTACTTGCGGCCGTGCGGGCCACTCTCGAGGCCGTGTAGAAATGCGATGTGCATGACCCCTCCCTATGAAATCGCCACTGGGTGACGCGGTTGCCCGGCGCAATGGGTGCCCGGCACGACGGTCGCACAAGATAGCCCGCGCAGGCGACAGGAACACCCTAGATTTGGTCTGACAAGGGGCGACGCCACACGTCGCTGCGGGCTATGCTGTGTATAGACATCCAGCCCGCCGTCATCTCGCACGACCCATCCCTGGGGAGCTCGTTGTGAACCCTACGCTCATCGCCCTCGCCATCCCGGTGTTTTTCCTGCTGATCTTCGCTGAAGTCGGCCTCGCGATGCGGCGGTCTGAGCGCGTCTATCGTTTCACCGATGCGGTCACCGATCTCAGCTGCGGTATCGCGTCGCGCATGTTCCATCTCTTCGACCTAGCGGTGATCTTGGCCATCTACGCGTGGGTCTACGACGAGCTGCGGGTGTGGGATGGCGCAGATGGGCAGCTCTGGCTCTGGGCGGGCGCCTTCATCGGCTTGGATTTTCTCTACTACCTCTTTCACCGCGCCAGCCACGAGGTGAACCTGCTGTGGGCGGTGCATTCGGTGCATCATCAGAGCGAGGACTACAACCTCGCCGTTGCCCTGCGCCAGGCGTTGTTTAGCTCGCTGACGTCGCTACCGTTCTACCTGCCGCTGGCCCTGCTCGGCGTGCCGCCCCTGGTGTTTGGCACGTGCAGCGCCCTCAATACGCTCTACCAGTTCTGGATTCACACGGAGCTGATCAACAAGACCCCAGCGCCCATCGAAGCGGTCTTCAACACGCCCTCGCACCACCGCGTGCATCACGGCATCAACCCGCAATACCTCGATCGAAACCACGCCGGTGTGTGCATTATTTGGGACCGACTATTAGGGACTTTTGAGCCAGAGGGTCAACCTGTCGTTTACGGCTTGGTGAGCCCGCTGCGCTCCTATAATCCGATCTGGGCGAACTTTGCGCACTTCCGTTGGATGGGGCAGCTGATGCGGCAAGCGACCTCTGTGGGTGATGCCATCCGCGTCGTGTTCAAGGGCCCGGCTTGGCGCCCTGGCGGCGAGCTCAAGACGGCCCCTGAGGTCGAGCGGGCCAACTACGTGAAGTACGACCCGGAGGCGTCCCCCGCGCTCATCGCCTATGTCTGCTGCTGGTTCTTGGCCGTGACCCTGGCGACCGTCGCGTTGATGGCTTTCAACGCGGAGCTTGCCCTGGTCAACCGCATAGCTGGTGCATCGCTGGTGGTCTGGACCCTGATGAGCTGGGGTGGCTTGTTCGAAGGGCGGCCTTGGTCGCGCCTGCTTGAGTATGGTCGCTTGGCTGTCTTGGTGCCGGTGATGTGGCTGTTCACCGACGATGCCCTGCTGCTCGGCGGCACCGTGATTGCGAGCCTCGCCTCGGCGACGGCGTTGTGGCAGATCCCACCGAGCAACAAGCCGAAATAGCGAAAGTGCGTTGATTTCTCGGGCCCGATCCCGTCTCTTCAGCTTGCTGTTGCTACCGTCAGCCCGCTTGCAGCAAGTCGGCATGGCTGCGTACAAAGGACCCTCACACAGCCCGTGCCGAACCCCCTGCGACCCCGAGACACCATGCTACGCACCATCACCGACGACCTCATCGCCGATCTCCATGGGCAGACCTTCGCTCCGCCTGTCACCCATGTGTACAACCCGCTGCTTTACGCGCGGCAAGCGTGGGATCAGTACTGCGACAAGTACGGCCAAGGGCAGCGTGAGGTGTTGTTTCTGGGGATGAACCCCGGCCCGTGGGGGATGGCCCAGGTCGGCGTACCCTTCGGTGAAATCGCGGCCGTTCGCGATTGGCTCGGCATCTCAGCGGAGATTGGCACCCCAGAAATCGAGCATCCTAAGCGCAAAGTAGTAGGTTTCGACTGTAAGCGTAGTGAGGTGAGTGGGCGCAGGTTTTGGGGATGGGCGCAGGAGAACTACAGCACGCCGGGCGCCTTCTTCGAACGGTACTTCGTCGCCAACTATTGCCCGCTGGTGTTCATGGAAGCGGGCGGCCGCAACCGCGTGCCCGAGAAGCTGCCCAAGGCCGAGCGCGCCGCGCTCTTCGCCGCCTGCGACCGGGCGCTGCGGCGGACCGTCGAACAGCTGCAGCCGACCTACGTCGTTGGCGTGGGCAAGTTCGCGGAGAAGAAGGCCAAGCAAGTGGTGGGGGATATGGGCGTGACCATCGGCAGCGTGCCCCACCCGAGCCCTGCCAGCCCGCTCGCCAATCGCGGCTGGGCGCCTTTAATGACCAATGCACTGACGGACATGGGTATCATCTGACGCGCCCCTCTCATCGGAGACATGACACATGACCCACACCTGCCGATCCTTCATCGCTCTGCTCAGCCTCACGCTCCTGTTCGCGGGCGGCTGCGGCAGCTCCGACGCGCAATCGAACCCCACGTCCGGCTCAGCGGCGACGGACGCAGGTACGTCAGACGCGGCCACAGCTGACGCCACACGCGCAGGCGAGGATGTCGGCGGGGCTGACGGCGCTTCGGTCGCTGCAGACGGCGGCACGTACGCTGACGCGGCCTCGGATGCCAGCCAAGGCGGTACGCCAGTGGTGACGGCGAGCGCCAAGCTGAGCGTGAAGAAGACCAGTGCAGTGGTGTACGGCAAAGCGGTCATCAACTCCGACTGGGGCAAGAAGCCAGGTAAGGAGACCGACCTGCTGCTCGACATCTACGCGCCGACGGAAAAGAGCGCGACCTTGCGGCCAGCCATCATCTTCATCCATGGCGGCGGCTTCGTTGCCGGCACGCGCCACCACACCGCCCTCGTCGCCCAGGCCAACTACTTCGCCGCGCGGGGGTGGTTCACGGTCTCTATCGACTATCGGCTCGCCTACGCAAAGGGGACCGTGCCGGAGAAATGGGGCAAGGCAGCCGATGCGGTCGGCGCCGGGCAAATCGGCCGCGCGATGTACATGGCTGTGCGGGATGCCAAGGCGGCCGTGCGCTGGCTCCACGCCAACGCTGAGAAATACGGCGTCGATCCCAATCACATCGCCATTGGCGGCGGCTCGGCCGGGGCGTACACAGCCGTTGGCGTTGGGGTGACGAATCCCGAAGACTTTCGCGACGAGTTGACCACGAAACAAGACCCCACCCTGCCCTCCACGCATCTCGATTCGTCATCGAAGGTCGCCTGCATCATCGACTACTGGGGAGCGGGCACCATCGCCGAGTTCGCTCAGACCTTTGGCGGCAAGTCCCGCTTCGACGCTGCGGATCCGCCGGTGGCGATTATCCACGGCACGCAAGACAAGACGGTGTCGTTTGCGGAAGCCGGAAAGCTGAAGAACCACTATGAGAAGACGGGCGCTGCCTTTGCGTATCACCCGCTTGAGGGCGCAGGCCACAGCGCTTGGCAGGCGAAGGTGGGCGGGAAGTCGCTGTCCGAGTTAGCCTTTGATTTCATTGTGGTGCAGCAGAAGTTGACCGTTTTGAAATGACGGCTGGGCGTTCTTCTGGCGCCTACAGTGACAGGGACCTGACGCACTCACCCGGGTCGTGAGACACGCCGACGGCCTCAGGCTCACAATCGAGCGTGTCTGAGCGACGACACAGCGAGCCAGCGTCGATCGCCGCCGATGCCATCAACGACGGCGGTGCAGACCAGCCGAGCCGCACCGCCAGGTCGATGGCTACTTCTTCTTGGCGCCCTTGGCTGGTGGCTTGGCGCCCTTGGCTGGTGGCTTGGCGCCC
>JAGSHB010000126.1 GCA_023954815.1 Myxococcales bacterium
GATGGTCGGGCGCTTGATCATCGCTTGCGGGCTCCCAATGGCGACATAGAGCAGCGCGTGCACGACCAGTCCCGCTACGACGCCGATGGACAGGTGCCAGTTCATGGTGCCCCCTGCGGGGCGATCTCTTGCGCGCGGGTGTTGATGGCGACATCGGTCACGCCCAGCTGCCGAACGGTGTCCACCACCCCGACGACCGTTCCATGATCAATTCGGCGGTCGGCTGACAGCACCGCGCTGGCCTTCGTGTTTGCTTGGACCCGAGCCGTGATCGCCGCCTTCAGCTTTCGGTTGTCGACCAGCTTGCCGTCGAGATGCAGACCGCCCCGTGCATCGATGACGATGGACAGCGGGGGCCGTGGGGCTGTCTCGCCACTGGCTGCGGTGGGCAACTCGATTGGAATCTGCTGATCGGCTGACGGGGTGAGTGCGCCGCTGGTCAACATGAAGACGATGAGTAGGACGAGCATGATGTCAACGAGTGGCGTCACGTTGATGTCGGTCATCAAGGTGCCACGGGAGTGGTTTGCGCTGGCCATGAGAGCCTCCTATTTGGCGTGTTGAGGGGGGTCAGCCTGCGGACGCGACGAGCGCAACCTGGCGTGCCGCGCGTGCGGCCGTAGGATTGTTGGTGGAGGGCGTGTCAGTCGCAGCTTGAGCTTGGCGCGGCAGGACATCGACTTGCTTTAGGTGCGCCAATACGATGCCGCTGAGCACCTGTGTGTTCGCCTCGACGCTCTCGATTCGACCTCGAAGCTGGTTGTAGGCGACCACCGCCGGAATGGCGACGAGCAGCCCCACCGCAGTCGCGACGAGGGCCTCCGAGATGCTGCCCATGATCAGCTGCGTACGCGCCCCGCCACCGCCTGCTGCTTGGAGATCCGCGAAGGCGCCCATGATGCCGATGACGGTACCCAACAACCCCACGAACGGCGCGTTGCTCCCCAGCGAGCCAAGAAACCCGGTGAAGCGACTGTAGCGCTGTCGTTCGACCGCTTCGGCGCTGGCCATGATCTCTTCTGCGGCTGCCGACCCACGGTGAAGCTGCTCGACACCAGCCAAGGCCACCACAGCCTCCATGCCGGTGTAGCCGCGCAAGAGCTTGACGGCTGCATCACGCCCTTCATCCAAGGCGACCAAGAGACGCCCCTGCAGGACTCCCACAGGCACGTGGTTGCGCCGAAGGAACAGCAGCCGCTCGACGACCACGGCGACGGACATGACCGACAGCCCGATCAATAGATACAGCACCCACGCTGCGCCCAACTGGTCCAATCCCTGCGCCACCTGCTCGACGATTACATGGTTGTTCATACCTGCTCCTATGTTTCTGATTCACCACGCATACGACTAATTCGACTGCGCCGTCCCCCACTATGGACGTTTTGGTCGTTTAGTCAAGCGAAGTTTTCGAATAAAACGTCGGATTCGGCCCATATGTCGCCAAATAAAGTGACTTGAAGGGTCGTTTTAGTCGATTTTATGTGTTGCGATGACGACCTAGCGCCCACCTATACCGCTCGTACTCCTGTCGCTGTGCATGGCAAACGCTCCTCGGGCGCACGGACGCTTCCCCCGCAGGGCGAGGGAGACAAGGATGGAACAGCTAGTCACCATCAGGGAGTCGGATGACGGCTCGGTGTTGGAACGACCACCCATCGCCTACACATTCACTTTTTGCATGCGTCCGACCAACGTGGACCTGCATCTCGTGCGTGATGTGAGCACGGCCACGAGCTGGTTGGTGGCGCGTCCACGCCACGATGAGTCAGCCGGCACGCTGCATGACCGAGATGCCGTCAGTCGTGGAAATGAGTCATCACCAGCGGCGCCAAGACCGTTTTCGCGGTGCGGTGGACAAATCGAGCTTTGCGCCACTTTGGGCCACCGAACGGCCCACCCTTCGCGTTGCGAGAGATGGCGATGTCTTCGTCGGGGATGCCGATCACCGTGGTTGCGAGTTTGCCGTCACCGTCCATGTCGTGCAGCACGAAGATGGCATACTCACCAGGCGGCACACTCGCAAAAACGAACCGCACAGCTTTCGATTTGACGCGCATCCGCCCTGCGCGAAACGGCACCTCCTTTCCGGAGATGCGTCCAGTCTTCGTCAGGAGACGCACCCACAGGGTGCCCTTGCCGAAGTTGCGCAAGTTTGCCACGGGAACCTCGATGGAGCCGTGGGTCGGTTTGGCGGTGCGCTTGCGGTTGGTTCCGGGTGGCGACGACGGCTTCTGCGACGACGGCGTGGGTGGTGGGGATGCCGCCAACTGTGTCGGGCTGATCAACAAGAGGAGCGCGAGGCTCAAGGTGTTTGGTCGTATCACGCGTGACCTCCAAGGGGGCAGTCATTGCCAATGAGCTTGGCACGTGTGGAGCAAGCGCACACTCCCTGCGGGAGCGCTTGAGAGCCGCTCCGCGACGCCTGCCGAGTGGGTCCGACATCAGTATAGCGCGCCGGTGTCGTCATAACGAAGATCCGAGGTGCGACGGTCCATGTCCGCGAGGGCAGAATGGGCGCCAGAGCTGTCGCCTTGCCTCAGCTTGGAAGCTGGGTATCAAGCCCTGGAGGCCGAGAAACGGCCTTCGACGACGAGAAACACTTCGCGTTCGACGGAAGCGGCTTGGACGATGTGTGTGGGCTCGGCAGGTCGCAGGCGGGACACGTGCTAGCAGAGCAGTGCGATGTCGCAGACCTGCGGACCATCGATTTCGCGTTGTCGGGATTTGCGTCGCGCGTGTTTGGCCCCTCGGTGACAGGCTCTCCAGAGCAATATCGCGCCCAACGCGAACCTTGGCGTTCATTGATATGTTTGACTTTAGTCGTGCTGTTGCAGTTGGCGAACTGCGACTGCTCAGCCTTTCGTGAAACGCCTGGCACCTATTCACTCCGTTCCCGACGCACGCTGGAGTCTATGGCGATCTCCCCGACGTTGCAGTAGGGTCGCGCCGCTGAAGATTGAAGGTGAGCGCAGGTCGCCATTGATCCTCCGGTCACGCAACGGAAACCAAACTGCGCCCGCCCCGTGTGAATCGATTCAACAACCAGGAACCCGCCCCATGTCAGCGCCAAAACCACCAGCGCCCATCCACCGCCCTCAGCGCGTTCTCGTAACGGGCGGGGCTGGCTTCATTGGCTCGAACCTTGTCCGGCGCTGGCTCGAGCAGCACTCAGCTCTCGTCATCGTCAACGTCGACCTGCTCACCTACGCCGCCGACCGCAATCACGTCGCCGACTTGCCCGCCGACCGGCACACTCTCGTCGAGGCCGACATCTGCGACGGCGCCGCCATGCTTAAGCTGCTGCAGGACAATGACATCGACACCGTCGTCCATCTCGCTGCCGAGAGCCACGTCGATCGCTCCATCGACGGCCCAGGCGCCTTTATCCAAACCAACGTCGTCGGTACCTACGCCCTCCTCGAAGCTGCCCGCACCGCGTGGCTCGATGAAGGCCGCCAAGCCGCATGGGCAGCATCCGGCCGAACGGTCAGGTTCCACCATGTCTCTACAGACGAGGTCTACGGCGACCTGAGCCCAACAGATCCAGCTTTTACCGAGACCACGCCCTATTCGCCGTCCTCTCCGTACTCCGCATCCAAGGCCAGCTCCGACCACTTGGTGCGCGCTTGGGCTCGCACATTCGGCCTGCCCGTCACCATCTCCAATTGCTCCAACAACTACGGGCCTCGGCAGCACGGCGAAAAGCTGATCCCCACGGTGATTCGCAAATGCCTCGACCGAGAGCCAATCCCCGTCTACGGCACCGGGGAGAACATTCGCGATTGGCTCTACGTCGACGACCACTGCGACGCGATTTGGCACATCGTCACCCATGGCGGCAGCGCTCAGACCTACAACGTGGGTGGGCTCAATGAGTGGTCCAACATCGACCTCGTTCGTAGCCTTTGCCGTGCAGTTGCCGCGCAGTGCGACGCTTCGCCGGAGGCCCTCGAAGGCCTCATCACCTTCGTCACCGACCGCCCGGGCCACGATCGGCGCTACGCCATCGACCCAACCAAGTTGAGTGCGCTGGGGTGGTCTCCCAATCGTCAGCTCGACAACGGTCTTGCGCTGACGGTGCAGTGGTACCTTGAGCAGTGGCAGTCAGGCGCGTTGGGCACCCACGGCCGCATTGGCCTCGGAAGGTAGTCATCATGAGCGTCCACGCCCCACAGCCGAACGCCGACGCTGCTATTGCAAGCGGTGTAGCGGGCTGCCGTCTCGTCGATATTCGCACCCATCTCGATGGTCGGGGTGGTCTCGCTTTCATCGAGGGCCAGACGGATGTCTTCCCTGACGTGGAGCCAGATGTTCCGTTCACGGTTCAACGGGTCTATTACGCATGGGGTATGGAGCCGGATTCCGCGCGCGGCATGCATGCGCATCGGGCCTTGGAGCAGGTGTACATCGCCATCAACGGCTCGTTCGACGTGCTGCTTGAAGATGGAACCACGAGTCGTGTTGTCAGCCTGGACAACCCAGCGAAGGGGCTCTATCTCGGCCATATGGTCTGGCGTCGCCTCTACAACTTCACCCCTGGGGTTGTCTGCTTGGTGCTGGCCTCTGCGCCCTACGACGAAGACGACTATTTCCGCGACAAAGACGCCTTCATGCAGGAGGCGAGAGCACAACTAACCATGGAAGGGCTCTGATGCGTGTGCCGTTTCTGGATCTCTCCGACGTCGTATCGGAGCTGCGGCCTCAACTAGATGAGGCATGGCATCGGGTGATGGACAGCGGCTGGTTCATCGGCGGCCCAGAGGTTGAGGCGTTTGAGCACGAATTCGCTGAGTTTTCAGGCGCAAAGCACTGCGTCGGAGTGGCGAACGGTCTGGATGCCTTGACCCTCGTGCTCCGTGGGTGGGGCATCGGCCCGGGAGACGAGGTGATCGTCCCTGGGCATACCTTCATCGCGACGTTGCTCGCCGTGAGCCAGACTGGCGCAACTCCTGTTCCGGTGGAGGTCGACGCGCTGACCTGTAATCTCGATCCTGCCGCGATTGAAGCCGCGGTCACTCCGCAGACCCGCGCAGTCATTCCCGTGCATCTCTACGGCCAACTCGCGGATATGGCTGCCATCGCCACCATCGCGCAGAAACATGGCCTGCTCATCCTAGAAGATGCCGCCCAGGCCCATGGCGCTAGCCGAGACGGAGCGCAACCGGCGACGCATGGTCACGCTGCAGCCTGGAGCTTCTATCCCGGCAAGAACCTAGGTGCTTTTGGCGACGGCGGCGGCATCACAACCAACGACGACGCGCTTGCGGCCAGACTACGGACCCTGAGAAATTACGGTTCCACGGTCAAATACGTACACGACGCCCGCGGTGTGAACAGTCGTTTGGATACCCTGCAGGCAGCGCTGTTGCGGGTGCGACTTGGCCACCTTCAGCAGTGGAACGACAGGCGAAAAGCCCATGCGGTTGCCTATCTGGCTGGGTTGGCTCCCATCGCTGCAGCTTATCCCGACCTGCGTCTGCCGGTAGTAGCGTCAGGCAGTGACCCAGTGTGGCATCTCTTCGTGGTTCGTCATCCGAATCGGCAGTCCCTGGCAGCCGCGCTGGCCGAACGCGGCGTCAACACGCAGCAGCACTACCCGATTACGCCGCAACAGAGCGGTGCCTACCGAGAGAGCCTGGGCGGCGTCAAGCTGCCTGTGAGCGAGCAGACGGCCGCCGAGGTATTGAGCCTGCCGATTGGCCCTCACCTCACGGACGCGCAGCGTGGCTATGTGATCGAGATGGTTGGCGAGGCGCTAGCGACGCTCTGAATGGGGCATGGCCGGCTTCACTTCGGCTTGGGCATCCAACGCTGACTGAGCTTGGCGAGGCGCCCCACGGGCCCAGAGAGTCCGGCCATGGTCGCGAGCCGACTGAGGGCATACAGCGACAGCAAGCCAGTCAGCGGAATCCCTAGGGCGGCAGCCCACAGCTCTGACCATTGCCCCAACGTGAGCACCGCCGCGCCCGCGACCATGACGACCACGGCTTGGCGCCAGGCCGCCGGTGACCACTTGAATCCGATCCGCAACCACGCCAACCACCAAATCACGGGTAGATGGACGGCGCTCATCAGACAAAAGCCCATACCCGCACCTACGATGCCGAAATCCGTTAAGAGGAAGTAGGTGCTACCGACCAGGATCACATTGGACGCGATAATCTTGATCAGGTGCGTTGTCCCCATACCGGCTGCCAAAAGCACAAAACTCAGCGGCCAGCCGATGACCCGAAAGATGTCGCCCAGCAATTGCCAGCGCAGCATGTCGGCCGCCGCCGTGAACTCAGAGCTGTACAGTACGGGCACCAGCCAAGGCGCCAGCGTCATCAGCCCGAGAACCACCGGCCCAGCGAGGAGCGTCGCCACCTCCGATTGCTCATTGACGAGGCGACATGCGGTCTCCTTGTCCGCTAGGCAGCTACTAAGTCTCGGGAAATAGTCGGTGCTCATCGCGCTGAGAACAAACCCCAGGTAGGTCTGGCCAATGGTCCAAGAGGCCTGGAAATGGCCGAGCGCGTCTGTGCCCAAGCCGCGTTGAATCGACACGCGCATCAACAGGGGCGACACCAGCTCAATGAGCCCAGCGAACATCAGTGGCACCCCCAAAAGGGCCATTGCGCGCCACTGCTTGGTGATGCCAGACCACGACACCTGTCCGCCCGGATGATTGAGCCGCGAAACGAACCAGTGGCCCATGACAAAGGTCGCAATGGACGGCACCAGGACGATGACGAGCAGGGCTTCATCGCCCCAGATGAGCAGGGAGCCGACGCCGAGGACAGTGGCCAAAACGGCGGAACTGATGCGCAGGCGAGCGAGGTCGCCAATGCGTCGCAGCCCCGTCAGCATCGCGCTTTGGGAGCCAGTAGCGACAAGCATCGCCACGCCGAGCGACAGCCACGCTACTTGGCCAGCCCTGTTTGCATCGCCGAAGACCGCGATGGCGAGTTGTTCGCGGAAGAGGAAGACCCCGAGCCCGCCAATCAAGGCCAAAATGACAGTGCCGATCAACAGGCTGCGGCGCACCACGGCAACACCGCTTTCCTCTTTGTTGATGTGGGCAGCAGCGATCTGGCGCGTTCCTGCCTGTGTCAGGCCTAGCCCGGCCATCGTCGCCGAAGTCTGCAAAATGTTGCCGAACAACCCCAACAGGCCGATGCCGCTGGGGCCGAGCAGCATGGCGACGATTTTGGTGCGCACCAAGCTAATCACGATGTTGGCAACCGAGGCGGCGCCCATGATCGACGTCGTGCGCAGAATTGTGCGGTAGGACTTCTTTTCACTCATGGGTGTGTTGTCCCGGCGACAGCCTGTCAGCGCTCACAGATGCCGCAGACTCGGGCCCAGAAAGGGCGCCGCAAGTTGCCGCCGTTCCTATTGGGTGTCAACCGGCCGAGTTTGGATCGAACGCTTCACTGATCTCGGCAGTCGTACGCTCAAATTACGATGAAAACTTGTGGGGGTAACGTCGCAGCGAACACGCGCCCAGCCGGACGGCTCTCCCCCCCACCAGTCGGCAACAGCGTGTCCGTTCGGCGGCGCGACTTGATGAATCTACCCTTGCCCGGCCGAGTCTACTCCCGCCGCCAGAGCAGCGACCACAGCTCTCTCGACTGTCGCCCATCGCGCCCGGCAAACTGCCTAGGCAATTCAAACCAAGGCACATTGGGTCGCTCGTGATGCTCTTTGTGATAGCTGATGTGATAGGGCCATAGCAGCTGCCGTCCCAGCCACCCGGGCCGCCAGCTGTAGGTGAGCTCAGGCCCGGGCAGCGGACCATGTTCTGCGAAGCTGCGCACTTTCTGAATTGCCTGCGTGAGCGTCAACAGCGGCCCCACCCAAAGCGCAATAATCTTCAGCGTCGCCTCCGGTGCGGCCAGCAGCGCCCAAACGACCCCGGCCAGCAGCAGTCCCTGCATGACGAAGGTCTCCACAAACGGCTTGCTGGGCGGCAAGCGCAGCAGCGAGTCGGGCTTTCGTAGCTCCGTCAAGAGCGCCCAACCCATACGCAGCTGGTTGACCAGCAACAGGTCCCCCAGCAGCTGGCGAATCAACGGCCACGTACCCAGCGGCTCGTAATTCCAAGGTTGCCAGCGGTAGAGCAACACCCTTTCAGTGTCATTTTCCGTGCCGAGGGTCGCGTGATGACTGATGTGAAAGCGACGGTAGGTGTGCACCGGCAACAGCATCGGCACACCCACTGCGAGGTTGACAATGAGGTCATTGAGCCGTCGGTTGCGCGCGATGAGGCCGTGCACGGCGTCGTGATAGAGGATGAACATCGCGTGCTGGCGTACTGCGATGAAGCAAAATGCCAGCACGCATGCTACCGGTGACCACCAGAGCAGGGCTAGCCACAGTGCCGCCGCACATAGGACCAGCTCGCGAGCGAGCGCCAGCACGGACGGCCAGGCGATGGCGCTTCGGCGTTCCCCTCGCAGACAGAGACGCCAACTGACCAGCGCTGCCCCGGCGCCCCACACCACGCCAAGCAGGGCATCTAGGGCCACGTGTTGCCGCGTTGTCAGCACGGCGATGAACAGCAGCACTGCCCACACAGCAAAGACACGCATGGCCGTCAGTAAGCCACTGCGCCGCGCCAGCACAGCCAAGGCGACGGGCAGCGCGACGTGGCCGCTTGGAGCCGCCGCGAGGGGCGTGTCGGCGCTCACGATGAAACTCAGCAGCGTCCCTGCCAGCTCAGTTGCGCTCGGCTGACCGCTGGCTGCCGTGCTGGTGGGCACTGCGATATTCAGCAGTAGCGTCAGCAACACGACCAGGGCCGCACCCAATCGGGCCGACGCCCGGATCTCCGTCGGCGCTCGCCGTGTTACCCACAACCATGCAGGCATGAGCGCGAAGTACGTCGCGTAAATCCAGGCAGTCCAAGGCAGGAACGGAATGTACTGTTCAATGGCAAAGTGCGGCGCTACAAGCGGCGTCCGCCAGGGCGCGTGCAGCGCGGTTTGATACAGGGCGGTCGTAGCCACGAAATAGCCGACGAAAAACAGCAGCGGCCGATCTGCGGCCACTGCACGCAGTCGCTGCACGGTCGAAGTATCGGCAGCTTGAGGCGTGTCCGGTCTACTTGGCGCAGTCAACATACGCGTAGGTCACGTGGCCCGCTTTGACCTCGAGGTCAATCCACCCTTCCGTCTTCGCTTTCCAGTGGAAGGTGCCGGGGCAAGTGCGTCCAGCGCCACTGGCCTTCATTGCGTAGTTGCCCGGCGCGACGTTGACCCAGACACCAGTGCCCGAGTCCGAGGTGCTGGTCGCGTCTTTCGGCAGGCCTGAGCCCTGGTTGTAGAAGGGCCCGTCGCCAGCTTTCGGGTTCAGCTCGCCTGCGATGCCAGCCAACCCCTTGCCTTGGCCGACCGCCGGGTCGTACGCGAGGAACAAGACGCCTCCCTTATCCTTCAAGTCTAGCGTGACGCCTGATGCCTTAAAGGCCAGTTCCACAAGCGATTTTTGAAGGATGTTCGCGTTGAGGGTGTTGTCGGCATCGCGGGTGATAAACGTCGCCCAAACGGGAATGTAACCGTCCTTGGTGACGCTCGCTTTGACCTTGGTGGCCGCCGGAATGTTCGCCAGGGTGAAGGCGCCCTTGGCATCGGTCTTCACACAGCCGACAGCCGTGATGTCGGGCAGGCAGACCTCCACATCAGCCACCGGTTTGCCGTCGACGCCGTCAGCGATTGTGCCGGTGTAGGTCAGCGTCTTCGCAGGCGTCGCATCGCCACCATCCTCGCTGCTGCAAGCACTAAGTCCGGCTGTGATGCCCACCGTGACTACGGTACACGCGCAGAGGGCGATCAATTTCCGAGTGAAGCGATACGGCAGGTTCATGAACATCTCCAGGGGCAGAAGGTCCCCCAACATCGCGCAATGTGGCGGCCTGTGCAAACCTCTGGCCATGAGCGCCCCCACGTCCACATCTCCCAGCCCAGCCCAGACCGACGATATCGGTCGCGCCGCGGTCGATGGCGTGCGGAGGGAGCCAGTCCCCGCTGTGGTGCGGGCTCCCTACGGTCGTCAGAATCTCACAGTGCTCTGCGCTCAGGTGCTCGCCTGGGCTGGTTTGCTGACGACGATTGAGCATGCCCCCAATCTCGCCATCAAGCTGGGGCTTGTCCTGCTGTTCTGTTTTGTCATGCAGGGTGTTTTCACAATGATGCACGAGTTCTTTCACGGTATCGCGCACCCTAATCGGCGGATAAACTACGGGATTGGTGTAGTCGGGAGCACCCTCTTTGGCACAGCGGCGACGTTGCATAAGGTCAATCACTGGGGGCACCACGTACGCAATCGCACGCCGGCAGAGCAGGGCGAGTTCTACCATCCTCACGAAAGTCGCCTGGGGAAGACCGCGCTGTACTACTTCGCCGTGTTGGGTGGACTGTACCTATCAGGCCTCGTGTTTCCTCTGTTGAGCGTGCTGATTCCATACTCGGCGGTGCGATGGCTATCGGCCGACAAGCGACGCAACACCTACTCGGCGGCCTTCGAGCAGTTTCGCCCGCAAGATTGGGTCCGCATGCGCCTGGAAGGCGTGGCCATGGTGCTGTTTTGGTGTGCCGTGGTCATGTGGGGGCCGTGGCGCTGGCAAACGCTGGTCCTGGCCTATGGGGCGTTCTGCGTGTCGTGGAGCTCGCTGCAGTGGGTCTATCACCTGCGCACGCCGTTGGATGTCATCGAGGGCGCCTATAACCTCCGGCTACCGACCCCAATTCGGCTGCTCTTTTTGAACTTCAACTGCAATCTGACCCATCACCGCCAGCCGCATCTACCCTGGCAAGATCTGTATTCGCATTCCGATCAGCGCGAGACGCAGCCCCTGTGGTACCGCTGGGCGCGGGTGCTCTTGCCGCCAGAGCCCTATCCCACAGACCCTTCCCGCTTCGACAAGCGCTATTTCTGACCGGGGACGCAGCGCATGGGCACAAACTCCAACGATACGTGGACTCCGACGGCGTTTTCGGATTATCGGAGCCACTTTCCGGCCACGCCCGAACTGTCGCAGCCATCGGTCGACCTGACCTCTTCATTTTCAGAGGCTTGGGAAAAGTTGGGCGGCGAGGTGAATCCGGCCAATCTGCCTGGGCTGTACCGTGAGTTGGCGGGCGCTGAGATCGTGCTGATTCGTGGTTTTTTGGGCAATTGGATGCCGGGCAATCTCGTACCGGTGCGGCGAGCGCTGCGCCGGGCGGGAGCCGATGCGTGGATCGCCGCCAACGCTGCGGGGGCGACGGTGCAGGACAACGCCGCACGGATTTGCGCGCAGATTGGTCGGCGCGGAGGAGACAGGCCGCTTTGGTTATTTGGTCACAGTAAGGGGGGCCTCGAGGCGATGCACTGTGCGCAGGATGCTGCTGTGGCGACGCGTCTCGCCGGTGTAATCACCGCACAGACTTCGCGCGGGGCGTCGCCCGTCCTCGATAGTGTGCTCAACGGCGCCTACGCCCATTCGCTAGCGACCCCCAAACGTCGATGGGCTGAGCGCGTGCAAAGGGCAGGGCTCCACCTCATCGGCGCCGCTCGGGGCGGGCGTGCGCTGACTGGGGAGGCTCTGCGGGGGGCTGTAGCGCAGACTAGCGACCGGGCTCAGCAGCTGCAGTGGCCAACCTTGCACGCCGCGTCGTGGTCGATTCAGCCAACGGCATGGCTCGACTCTTTCCACGAACGCCTGGGTGAAATCGCGCCAGGTGTGGCGCACGACGGGCAGTTCTATCTCGAAGACTTGATCTGGCCACAGCGCCCGCATGTGCTGTTGGCCAAGGTGGATCATGCGCAACCAGCGATGGGTGGCTTTGGTTTCGACCCGGCTCGATTTTGGCTGGCGATGATGGCGACCGCGCTCAGATGATGCGACCGTCGCTATGTCAGCAGGTGAGCTTTGGCCTGCGAAAGGCCCGGAATCGCGCGCTCTCGTGAAACGCCAGGCCAATGCCAGGGGCCTGAGCCGAGGTCGCTCCACCAGAACGGCAAACAGAAAGATCCGACGGGCGGTTCACTATTTCCGCCACCGGCGCTTGCCCCGCCATTTTCCCTTGCCTCGCCGTCTACCTCGCCACTTGCCCTTGCGGCGCTTCGGCTTGTCGGCCTGCAGTAGCTGCCGGTGGTGGTAGAACTCAGCCCTACGCATACACGTATACAGCGCCGTACAGTCGGTCAGCGGGGCGCACATCTCGCGCTCTTTCTGCCAGTACCTCGCGGTCTCCCTGGGCGGCGAGCTACAGGCACGCACCAGACTCCGCTGCCGCCGCTGCCACTTCTTCGAGCCAAGGGGACCATGCGGCTTCAGCGCCTTGTCGAGCTGCGGAAAGGTCTCCCCCGCCTTGCCCACACAAGCGCCGACGTGACTGACGAGATCCACGCAAGCTTTCACCGGCTTGGGCTCCCGTTTAACCTGGAGCGCTCGCATCGCCACACACTGCGGCTGCTCGTCGCCCGCTGGCACCATAATGGGTGACGGGCCCTGCTTGGCCCCTGTGCCGCTAAAGAGCTTCAGCCGTTTGACATCTTCAGGCACGACCATGCCGCCTGATTTGATAGCCCCCGGTTTGGTGTCGTAGTAGAGCTTGTATCCTGCCAGATCTCCCTCAAGACATTCAGACTTATTGCGCTTCCACAGCACCAGTAGCGTGCCCTTGGCCGAGCTCTTCGCCTGAATTTGGGCACTCAATGGGCTCTCGTGCGGCCCGAGTTGGGTCGGCGGGTTGGTATTCTCCACATCCGTGTCATCCCAATCGACCGTCGAGACACGCAGGTAATAGGGCGTAGCGGGCTTCAGCCCGGTCAACATCACCCCCGCGTACTTCGCGCTCTTCCGCAGGCTCTTGAGCGCCTTTTTTCCCGCAGCGGGCATGGCAGCGAGCCCTCCCGGCTGCATCACCGTCGTCCAGTCGTACCAAAACAGGCGCTCATAGAACTGTCCCACTTTCGCGGAGTCCACCAGCACACCCACCTCGCGGTTGGCCTTGAAGCTGTTCTCGGCGCCATTGATCGACGCGAACAGCGTCACGTGGCCGTCGATGACCATGCCCTTGTTGTGAATCTTGTGAACGCCGTGCTCTTCAGGATCGTCCAGCCAATCGTCCGACGTGGTGTCGAGCAGGCGCGCCTCTAGGTCGAGCTTTTCCCTCTTGGCGATGCGATTGACGAGCTCATACACATCGTCGTTGTCGATCTCGTTCTTCTCCCAAAGGGCGTCTGGCCGGTCACAGGCAAAGCCGCGGCAGGACAGCAGCAAACGCACCTTCACCCCGCGCCGGGCAGCAGCGAGACAGGCTTGTAGGAGGACATTTGGCGTTTTTTTGACCGAGCCCTTGCGCTTGCCACCCCAATGCTTCGCGAAGGCGAGATGCTCGATCAGCAGCGTGTGTTTGGCCGACGCGATGGCTTTCAGAATACCGGAGTGCTCCGCCAAGCTCGTGTCCGGTGAGACGACGAGCTCAGCGCCGACTTTCTCCGTCACCGTCTCTTCCGGCGGATCCCGGGGCACGTACCGTCCGTAGTGCAGCGTGCTCTTGAGTTTGGTGCCCTTGGGTGGCGGTCCATAGCGGCCGCGCCCTTCCTCGTCGAGGGTCTGCGGCGCGTCGGTGTAGCGCACATAATCCCGGTGGCGCTTGGGGTTCACGTCTGCGTTCCACACCGCCTCTAGATCTCGCACCACACCCAGCGGCGGCTGGCCCTCTGGCGTCCGCAGCTGCACCTCCCAACCGCGATTGCCTTGGGTGTTGCTGACGGAGTGCCCTGTTGAGCCGTAGTTCTCCGATCCGACAATGATCCAGCGGCCATCGATGATCACGTACTTGGAGTGGTCATAGGAGTAGCGGTCATCGATCCCCGCCTTGCGGTCCGAGCGCAACCAGAGCACGCGGCCGAAGCCGTGGGAGGCCACCTTCGAGCGTTCCTTACCAGCCTCCTCAATCTGCCGGGCGATCTCTCGCTCCTTGTCACTGAAGCCATGCCGCACACCCACGACCCCGCCTTCCATCGCCAGCGTCACGTTCACCCCGCGTTTGACGGCTGCAACCAAGGCAGCGCCAATCTCGGTGCTCGTGAAATAGTAGATGTGGACCTTGATGTCCTTTTTCGCCTGGTCCATCGCTCGTACGGTCGCCGCGAAGTTGCTGTCAGGTGAGGCGGTCATTGTGACGATGGCCTTCTCATCGTGTCGCTTGGCCATGAAATGGCTCTGACCAGGGACCCACAGCCGATGGTTGGCAGTCTCACCTAGGCCCGTGAATGACGAGGCGGCATCCCAATCGCGGTAGGAGTTCGTGTCCGCCACCATGCGCCCCTTGGCGTCATAATCTCGGGAAAACACGCGATTACGAACGGAAAAGGGCGGCGAAGGCAGAAAGAGGTTCGCAGCCGTCATGAGCGGGGGGCCGGTCCAAAGTGCGCCGCGTTTGAGCCCCAACTCTTCTTCGACGAGGCGCAACTTGGCGATGGATGGTTTCGATTTTCGGGCCTTCTTTCCGCCTTTGAAGTTATAGGGCACCACGTCGAGCACTGGCGGCCGTGAGCAGTCGTTGTCCGCACCCACCAGCGCCAAGATACCGGCCCCACGGCGCGACATCCCCAGCCAAGATCCGCGCTTGCTCGGCGGCCCCTCGTAGATGATGTCGCGGACGTCTGGGTCGTTGGCCGGAAACTTGCGGTCGTCATTCACCTCGAAGGTGGGCGCAAATCCGAACGTCAACTTGAACGCAGCAGCGTCTCGCGCCACCCAAATGTGGCCGCGCGGGGCGAGCACGGTCTTGGTGGTATCCGACGGAAAGATCAGATCCCGTCGCCGCTCGTGGCCCCGATCCCGCAGTCGTCTCACCCGGGTGCCAAAGGCGTCCGTTAGGCTGGCGCCGGCGAGGTCGTACGGCTTCGTGCTGAGGTTGGTGATGCGAATCGCAACCGTTGCAGCACCGCCCGATGGATTGATGAGGATCCCCGAGATGACAGGCCCGCCCGCAGCGTCGTTGGTGCATTGCTGGTAAGTCGGGATACCAGCGCGCTGGGCGCCGGAACAATCGATCAGCAGCGCGGACAGCGCGCACAGCAAGGCGATGCGCACTCTCGGTCGCCTTGGATGCGTCGGCTGGGCCAATTGCGTCGATGTGTCGTCAAGAAGCCGTTTGCGCAACATGCGTCTACCCCTAGCGTTTGGACGTGGCGAGAGGGGAGCCCTCTGCCGCTGACCGCCTGCGATGCGGCGGTGGTGATGCGGCGGCGGCCGCGAGTGCCGATGTGCGCGTGCGCCCCTCAGAACCGCGATTCGAGCTCAAATCGCACCCAGTGGCTGGGGTTTGGGGTCCGCGCTAGGGTGCCGCTCCGCTTGTCCAAGAATTCATAGTACTGGTAGCGCAGCTTTAGCCACCACGCCTTCTTGATCAAGAGGGAGGCTTCACCATAGCCGGTGAAGATCTTGTCCATGTAAGTGTCGCTGGTGGTGTCTTCGAAGACATAGCTGGCCCGGGCACGCAGTCGCAGGTTCGGCATGGGCCGGTACATACCCACGATCCACGCCGACGTATCTGTGCGGAACTCGTTGTCGAAGTCCTCTTTGCCGTCGTCGATGAAGCGGTACTGAAAGCGCGCTGACAGACTCGCGCGCGAGTTGGGCCGTATGGCGAGCTGCGCGGCCATCTGGAGCTTCTCTCCCTGGCAATACGGCGGCTCCCCTGGCAACAGCGATGAGGCGGCAATGCCGTAGCAGTTATCCCGCCCAGTATCGCTCACGTCCTTGTCGGCGTATTCGATGAACAGGCCTGGGCGCAACCAGCGATTGGCGCGGTAGGCCAGACGAAACTGGGCCAGGGCAGAGATGACGTTCTTCTCTGGACCGGGCTCGTCCTCGTCATCGCTTTGCTGCCGCTTGCGCACCCACGCATCACCCATGGCGCGAAAGACCAACCTGCCAATGGTGCCTACGTACTTCAGCCGCAGACCTGCCTCGTCTCGTGCACGCAGGCCGTCGTATTCGTCTGGTGCAGCAATGGGCCGGGCGTAGGGGTTGGCGAAATCGCGGTCGTAGTAGCGCGCGGTGGCCTCGAACTCGTGGTTCTTGGTCGACCAAGTGGAGCGAATGAGGCCCGCCCAACCGCCGCCCGCGGGCTGGCCGTCGATGGAGCGGGTCACCTCGGCGAAGACGTCCAGCTTGCCCGAACCCCACGCGCCGTCGACGCCAACGGCGCTAAACGGGCCGCCGTAGGGCAGGCGCGACCATTCCTGAAAGTCCAGTTGCACGTCCGAGCCATTCGCCGCCCAGTTGACCATGGCGTGGTAGCCCGTCAACCCGACGTGCGCCCGATTGGAGAAGAAATAGCTCGCGTTGCCACCGAAAATCGTGGTCGTGTAGAGGTCGGGCAGGGTCTCGTAGGAATACGTACTCGTAGGCTCATCGGGATCGGACCGTTTGCGGTACACCGCGACCGACTTGCAGGCCGAGTCATCGTCGTTGAGCGGATCGTCGCAGTTGAGTTTGTTGTAGGTCTCGTACTGATAGAGGCTGTGGCTCTCATAGGAGCCGAAGCCATACAGCTGCATCCAGCCCTTGCCGACCTTGAGCTTGCGCAGACCAGCGGCGACCCCCCGCGTCCGTTCACTCCAGCGATAGTCCGGTGACATGTACCTGTTTCCGGCCGCGCCAGCACAAGGGCTCTCGCCCAACTCGCCGCTGCTCTGGTTGCAGGCGCCGGTCAGGTTCTGGCTGTAGTAGATGTTGTTGTCGACGTGGATGCCGTTAGGTGTGTACTGCGAGGTGTTGTCGAACGTCAGGCGCTGGCCGAATCCGATACGATACGTGCCCGCGATGAGATGCAGCTTCGGCGTCTTGTACTGGCCGTAGAACTTCGGTAGCTCCGGCTGCGGCTTCTGCGCTTCCGCACGCAGCGCCGAGCGGCCCGGGTCATACTCCACATCGCCAATACGGGTCCGCGTGACCACCAACGAACCGCCTAGCTCCACCGCCTGGCTCGCCCGGATCCGCGAGCCGAGCGCCATACTTGGCGCCTCGTCGTCACCGATGACGTAGGTGGTCTGGTACTTCACTTGGCCGGAGACTTTCCGTGTTTTCACGCGACGGCCCCTCTTGCCACGCCGCTTGCGTCCACGCCGCGACCCCACAATCAGAAAGGGTGCAATCGACACCATCTTGTTCCGCGACACCACGCCGGCAACAACGAGCGCTGCCGGGTCTGTAATCCCGCCGGCTTCTTTGCGGTAGGCCAAAATGCTGTCTACGTCCGCGTAGGTGAGATTGGGCAGGCGATACAGCTCCTCGCGGTCTGCAGTGGCGAGGTGCACGCCCTCTTTGAGCAGCTCGCGCAGGGTCTGAAACGCCGCCTCGTCGATCTGCTGGGAGGTATAGAGGTCCAGCAGATCCTCTTCGATTTCGATCTCGACAAACGTGCCGTAGTTCGCAGCAAAGGCGGAGCTGCTCAGCAGGAGACCTGCCGTGATGGCCGTCGCCAGACGCGCCATGGCTGTTACAGCAGGCGAAGTACGGCGTGAGCGAGCAGCGCGGTGGGGATTACTTCTCACAGGTCACCGTCTCGCATGCGCCCCATAGCCCCTTCTTCGCGGCCTTTGCGGCAAACTTCAGTTGTTCATAGCCGTCGACCCGGCTGGTGCCATTGGGCGGAATGTGGAGGACACATGCGTATCCGCGCTCGATCAGCAGAGAGTTCACCTCGCGACCTCCCACGGAGACATAGGCCAGCAACCGGCCAAACATGTCGCGGCACTGTACGTCGTAGTTGAGTTGCACGGTCTTGCCCACGACCAGATCCGCGTTGAACGCCTTGGCTTCGGTGCCGTAGCAGTCCTTCTTGCCGCCGGTGCTCTCCGGGGTGTCTACCAGCAGGTAGCGGACCTTGGTGCCGTCCTCGAGCTCGATGGTGTCGCCGTCGACGGCGCGCTTGACCTTCGCCTCGCACGGACCGCAGTGCGAATTGTCGCACGGCGCAGGCTCATCACTGCCGCATGCAGTGAGCAGCACCAAGAGGCCAATCATCGTCAGCGCTGCCACTCTACCCATCCGTGTCTCCCTGGTGTCGCCTCAGCCTTTCGCCATGAACGAGCGCAGCGCCTACGAACTTGAGCAGCTGTCGTTCGCGGCGCCTGGCGTGCCGTTCTTGCCCGCAGTTCCATAAGTCTTCGTGCTGGGGCACCAGTTCTTAGGGTCGTCGTTGTCGGTGGCGGTGAGCTTATCCGAAGAGAGCTGTGTCGAAACCCCCTCCTTCACCTGCGCGGCTGAGTATTGCAGCTCGTCCATCACAGCGCCGCCGTAAAAGAGCGACAGCTTGTTGTCGCCGCTGAGGCCCGAGTTGGTCAGGTAGAACTTGCTCTGCACAAACGTCACCGGCGCGCCGTGGTTCTTCTTGGGGTCGTCAGAGCGCCCGATGATGGAGAACCCGCCAGCCGGGATCATGACCTTGCCCACACCACCCGTCACCGGTGCGTCGGTCGTCTTGTTCCGCAGCTTCAGGCAGCCGGTCAGCTGAATCTCCTCAGTTCCTGCGTTGTGAATCTCAATCCACTCACCATTGTCCGTGCCAGATTGCGACTTTGCCATGAGCTCGGTGATCAACAGCGTGCCAGCGTCGACACCAGCAGTGCAGGGCGGCGGCGCCTCAAGCTTGCACTTGTCATCGCAGCCGTCGCCGGAGGTCTTGTTGCCGTCGTCACACTCCTCTGAGCCTTCTTTGTCCCCGTCGCCGCACTCGACCTCGACTTGGCACTTCTCGTCGCAGCCGTCGCCGGGCGTCTTGTTGCCGTCGTCGCATGTCTCTGGGCTCTCGGTCTTCGAGTCGCCGCATACCGCCGCGCCTGGACAGGCCGGATTGGCCGCGCCGGGCGTGCCGAAGTTCTCCTCAGGGCCGTATTTGTCGGCGACTCCGGCGTTGCACCACGTCACCTGGCCTTTGGGGTCGAGCGAGGTCGCGTAGCCGTTTTTCGAGGTCGTCCACACCACCTGGTCGCGTACCACACCCAGGATCGCGATGTAGACACCGTTGCCGCTGCCATTGGTCATCGACGGGCCGGCATACTTGATGGCCGTCGCGGGGAGACCGCCGTTTTTCGCCGTGTCCAGCTCGCGGGCAAAGAGGATGTGGTCGCCCTTTTTCACCGACACGCAGTCTGCGCTCGTCACCGTGTGGGCCGCGCCCAGC
>JAGSHB010000141.1 GCA_023954815.1 Myxococcales bacterium
ATGACCTTTTTGGGGCGGGATCGCGAGATCACCGACGAGGCCTTCCCCGGGGACATCATCGGCGTGCCCAACCACGGCACGATTCGCATCGCGGACACCTTCACCGAGGGCGAGGCGCTGCAGTTTACGGCCCTGCCCAAGTTCGCGCCGGAGCTGTTTCGCGTGGCGCGGCTCAAGGACCCGATGCGGCAAAAAGCCCTGAAAAAAGGGCTGATGCAGCTCTGCGAAGAAGGGGCGGCGCAGCTATTTCGGCCGCTGATTGGCTCGGATTGGATCGTCGGCGCGGTCGGTATTTTGCAGTTTGAGGTCATCGCCGCCCGGTTGCGCGATGAATACAAAGTCGACGTTCAATTTGAGACGTCCAGGTTCAAGGTGTGTCGTTGGATATCGCTGGCGGACACGGTCGACCAAGGCAAGTTTGAAAACCGGGTCACCACCGATCTCTTTCACGATGAGCGGGACAACCTCTGCCTGCTGACCGAGACGCGCTTTCGGGCGGACTACATCGCCGACAACAACCCCGGCGTCACACTCCACACCACGATGGAGCTCTCGTAGCAGCCCGGTGCTATGGCCTGCTAGTCTGCGACCATGAGCCAGCTCAACTCCAGCCAGCCGCCAGATTTGCAGGACGCCCTCGACACGCTCGACGAGGACAGCGCTCGGCGCATCGTGCACCTGCCCGCTGAGTTGCAGACAATGTTGACCGCCGCTGGGCTCGATCCCCAGACGGTGTTGATGCGCCACCACAATGGCACCATCGCGCCCACGCCCGACCTGCCGGAAAGCCAAGACGACGCGGCCATCGCATCGCTGCGCCCCCTGGAGTTGGGGCAGCTCGGCACAGAGTTCAAGCTGGGCGAGACCCTCGGCGAGGGCGGTATGGGCTTGGTGCGGCTAGCAGAACAGGTCGCGCTCGAGCGGGATGTCGCCATCAAGAGCGTCAAGCCGGGAGGCGGCACGGCGCGGGCGGCGCTGGCGCTTCTGCGCGAAGCATGGGTCCTCGGTCGGCTCGAGCATCCAAACGTGGTGCCGATTCATACCCTGGGCCAAGACAGCAGCGGTGCGCCGACCTTTGTGATGAAGCGGGTCGAAGGCCAGGCTTGGAGCGCGCTGATCGCCGACCCCTCCCTGTTGCCGCAGGCCGCCCAGACCGACCCGGTACGCTGGCATTTGGGGGTGCTGAGTCAGGTGTGCAACGCCATCGCGTTTTCCCATAGCAAGGGCGTGCTGCACCGCGACCTGAAACCGGCCAACGTCATGATCGGGCCGTTTGGCGAGGTCTACGTCCTGGATTGGGGCCTCGCCGTCTCGCTCGACAACGACCAAGAGCGCATTCCGCTGGCCAAAGACGTCAAAGACATCGCGGGCACCCTGCAATACATGGCGCCCGAGATGGCAGCTGCCAAGGGCGAGCAGCTCGACCCGCGCACAGATGTCTATTTGCTGGGCGCGCTGCTGCACGAGGTGCTGACCGGCGCGCCGCGGCACGATGGGGTGACGCCGATGGAGGTGCTGGCCGCGGCTTGGCACTCTCGGCAATACGCGTACGGACCATCTGTACCCGACGAATTGGCGGCCATCGCCAATCGCGCGACCGCGTTCAATCGGGAGGATAGGTACAGTGATGCGGCCGAGATGCAGCGGGCTATTGGCGAGTTCCTAGAGCACGAAAGCTCCCGGAAAGTCGGCCTCGCAGCCGCGGAACGGCTTGTTGAACTCCGCTGTGCTTTGGCCGAGACCGCCCCCGACGAAGCGGATGTCGCGACGCGATTTGCGGCTGCACGCTTCGGCTTCCAGGTCGCATTGGAGAGTTGGCCCGACAATGAGGCCGCGACCCGTGGTCTCGATGAAGCGCTGCGATTGATGATCGCGTTCGAACTACACCGCGGCAACGCTGGCGCTGTGCGGAGCCTGCTCAATGCCCTGACCACGCCCCACACCGAGCTCGATGGCCAGCTGCGCGCGCTTGAGGAAGCCCAGGCCATCACCGCCGCGCAGGCAGAAAAACTCGCTCATATGCAGCAGCAGCTCGATGTCCGCATCGGTGGGCGTACACGTTCGTTCCTGGCGATGGTTCTCGGCATCGTCTTTGGCGGCCTCCCGGCGGTTTTTGCCTATTTGGAATGGCAGGGGCGCTTTGTGTTGGAGCACGGCGACAATCTGCGGACCTCTGGCGCCTTTGTGCTCACGTGCTTCGCTGGTGCCGTGTGGGCGCGGGAGACCCTGACGAAGACGCTGTTCAATCGGCGCGTCACGCTCTCGCTCTTCGCGGTGGCCATCGCCAATTTCCTGGTGGCGTGGGCGAGCTACCAATTAGCGCTCGCCCCGCACGTCATGCCCGCCATGTCGATGCTGGTCTGTGCCCTCTATGCGGCCATGTTCGCGGTGCACCTGGACCACCGCATGATCGCGTCGATGGTCACTTATCTGGTCGCTTTTGTTGGCGCCATCTTCATCCCCGAGGCAGCGCTGACCTGGATCGCTATTGGCCACTCCGTCGCTTGCGGATCGATCGCCTGGCTGTGGCGCCCAGAGACGTTTGTGGGGCCCTATTCGGGGGACGCCCGCAAGCTATAGTCCTAAATATTCAGGCGTTTTACACAGATCTTACTCGACGAAGGCGCCTTGGATTCCGAAGGACAGCCACTGGCCGTCGCCGTCTCCCTGACGGGTCTTGTCGTTGTGGATCATGTGGTTGTAGGCACCGTAAATTCCCAGCCGGATATAGGGGAGCAGGGTCACATCCACAGCGACACCGATGTCGGCGATAGGCCCGACAGGCGCGCCGCGAGCTGCGTTGAACTGTCGACCATAGGAGAGGTGGGCGAACCCCTGGAAGAAAGCGCCGAAGTTCGCCCCTCCACGAAACCCAACACCGATACGCACGGTTTGCGTCGGCGCGTCGCCGCTCAGGGCGTAGCTCGACACACCCACGATCGTCTCTGCCTCGAGGTCGAAAAACGGCATCGGGATCTCCACACCGACGCGCCCGCCAAGGTCGAGACCGAGACCGTCCTGACCCTTGCCGTCGTCCATCACAGGCTTGCTTGCGCCAATGTGCCCGCCGTAGACGAGCGCGGTCGCCGATTGCGGAGAGATGGCCAACAGGAGCGAGCAGGTCACCAGCGCGCCGATAAACGGCCGGGTGACACGGCCAGGGAAACGCAGGATTCGAGGGCGCAAGGCGTGCATAGAGGCTCCGAGACGAGGGCAGGTGGTGCGTGGCGCCGGGGTCGGTGAATGCCCCGAGTGAGGTTGAGTTGACCAAGCCGCAGCATTGGATCACGGCTTGATCTTGCCGTCCCCTCCACGCAGTCGCAACCTGTGCGTAGCCCACGAGGAGCCTCCGTCATCGCAGCAACCATCACCCAACTCGCCCACCAATCTCGCACGCGCCGCCTCCAAGTGGGGATCGGACTGGGCATCTTGCTGTTCGCAGGCTCTTGGCTGGCGCTCAGTGTGGGCGCGGTCAACCTGGGGCCGCGTGGCGTTTGGGATGCGCTTTGGGGCACCAGCGAGCCGATGATGACGGTGGTTGTGCGCACCCTGCGAGCGCCGCGTCTGCTGCTGGCAGTGACCACCGGCGCCGTGCTGGCCATGGCCGGAACCGCGCTACAAGCCCTATTTCGCAACCCGCTTGCCGATCCTGCGCTCATCGGCGTGTCCGCGGGCGCGGCGGTCGGCGCAGCTGGCGCGACGGTGTTGGGGCCGATGGTCTTGGCCGCGGCGTGGGCCGTGTCAGCTGCGGCGGCTCCCCTGGCCGCGTTCGCTGGCGCATTGGCGGCGGCGTGGATTCTCTGGCGGGTCGCGGCGCAGCAAGGTCGCCCCCAGGTGGCACGCATGCTGCTCGCCGGTATCGCGCTCAATGCCCTGGCTGGGGCGCTTGTTGGGCTCGCGCTCTACGCCGCCGACAACCAGGGGCTGCGTGCGCTGACCGGTTGGATGCTCGGCAGCTTGGCAGGCAGCACCTGGGGCGTGGTCGCTGCGCCGGCCGTCCTGTCTGCCGCCGCGATCGTCGCTTTCTGGCGGATGAGCCCGAGCCTCGACGCGCTGCTGCTCGGCGACAGCGGCGCTCGCCAAGCGGGCACAGACCCAGACAAATTACTGCGGCAGGTCGCGGGTTGGGTCGCCCTCGGCGTCGGCGCGTCGGTGGCCGTAACCGGGATCATTGGCTTCGTGGGCCTGGTGGTCCCCCATGCACTTCGGCTGCTCATCGGGCCAAGGCATCGGGCGTTGATGCCCCTGTCTGGGCTCGGCGGCGCCGCCTTGTTGGTGATTGCTGACGTGGGCGCCCGCACGCTGCTCGCGCCGGCGGAGCTGCCCGTGGGTGTCCTCACAAGCCTCGTCGGCGCACCGTTCTTTCTTGTGCTCGTGGCCCGCTCCCGACCGGGGTCGCTATCGTGAAGCTTGAGAGCCAAGACGTGCACGTCGTTTTGGGGGGGACGCCGGTCATCGCTGGCATCTCGGCGGCGTTCAGTCCCGGCAGCCTGCACGCCATCGTTGGGCCCAATGGGGCTGGAAAATCAACGTTTTTGCGAGCCCTATCCGGTGGCGTCATACCCGCATCAGGGGCCGTCCTGCTCGGCGACGAGCCGCTCTCGTCGTGGTCAGCGCCCGCGCTGGCGAAGATTCGCGCGCTCATGGAACAGCGGCCCGAAACCCCCTTCGCCATGGCGGCCTGGCAGTTGGTTGCGCTCGGTCGTTTGCCCCACGGCGATGCCGACGAAATCGCGACCGTCGAGCAGTGCTTGGCCCGGCTATCGCTCTCTGATCTCGCGGGGCGGGACGTGCACACCCTGAGTGGCGGCGAGGCCCAACGCGTGCACCTAGCCCGCGCGCTCGCCCAAATCTCTGGGGCGTCGGGCCCTGCCGGCTGGCTGCTGCTCGATGAGCCGACCGCTGCGCTCGATCTCGGGTGGGCCGATGAGATCTTGTCTCTGGTGCGGACCCTCTCAGAGGAAGGTCTCGGGGTGGTTGTGGTGCTGCACGATCTAGGTCTCGCGCTGCGCCACGCGGACACGGTCATGCTCATCGACGGAGGGCGTGCAGTGGCCCATGGCACACCGGAACAAGTCTTGACCGAGGCGCAGGTATCGGACGTCTGGGGCGTTCGGGTGCGCGCACTACGAGATGAACACGGCAGAACGCTCACCCTGGTGCCAGCTCGGCGTGACGAGCAACATCCTGAGCCCAATTCCAGCAAACTGCCCGGATAACCAGTGGATTGGCAGAATTACGGCGTCGGCGCGCAGGCGGGATCGCCCGAGTCGTAAAAGCGGATCAAGATCCCAAACGTCGGACTCCACGACGTCCCCGTATCACTCGCAACGATGAGCCCTTCGTCGCAACCGCCCCCCGGCCGCCAGTCCGCGTCCAACAGGTGCGTGTTGCTCTTGGCAAACCACGGCGTCTTGTCGAAGTCAGGAATCGAGGCCTTCACCCAAGCCGTCGGATCGTAGGTCTTGCCGTGGCCGGCCTGCAGCTCCAACACCGTGCCGCTGAGTCCTGGGCCGATGGCACGCCCGACCACCAGGGCGCGTGTTCCATCGGGCTTCCAGGCGATGGAGTGAGGGTTGGCAGCTGTCCCGACGTTGGGCAGCTGCGTCTTGGTCCAAGCGCCGTTGTACGCGTAGACTTTGTTGCTTGAGGAGCCGAGGACGATGCCGTAAGAGCCTCCCGGTCGCCACGCGCCCCGGCCGGCGTTGCCGAAGCTCGATTTCCAGCCATTGTCGATGATGTCGCCCGTCGCTAGCAGCCAAGCCTTGCCAGCCGAGCCGTTGTAGCCGTGGGTCGTCAGCAGGACCTCGCTATTGCCGAACTGCGGCAACTTCGCCTCCGCCCAGAGGATGTCCGTTAGACCGCCGTATGCGTTGAAACCCTTGGGGGCGGACAGCCCCGTCACCGGATCCCAAGTAAACACATAGTTGATGGAACCTTTCGACGTACGCGAACCGATGGCCCACTTGCCCTGGCTGCTGCGGGCAATCGCCACCGGGATACCGAGCGAAACCTTCGAGGCCACGGCAGGCTTGAGCTGCCCGGTCCCGTCGACGTTCAGTCGCCAGATTTGACCCACGTCCTGCTTGTCTGTGCCGATGATGAGGAAGAACGAACCGTCCGCTGCCACTTCGATCGCCGACACCGTCTTGCCCAGCGACACGACCTTCTTGAGCTGGCCCGGCACGTCGTAGCGCAGAACCAACCCTTTTCGGCCCAAGATCAGCGCCCACTTGCCCGAGGGATGCCAACGTACAGCAAAGAGATCGTCTTTGGCGATGATGTTTGGCACGCGCTCATAGAGCAAAAACCCCGGTTTATAAGGGTCTACGCCCGAATCAGGCTGGCCGGCATCCGGCGATCCAGTATCCGGCTGGCCGGTATCCGGCGTGCCAGTATCCGGCGTGCCAGCATCCGGCTGGCCGGTATCCGGCGTGCCAGCATCCGGCTGGCCGGCATCCGGCGTACCAGCATCCGGCTGGCCGGCATCCGGCGTGACAGTATCCGGCGTGCTCGTGTCTGATGGTTCCGTGACACCACTATCCTGCGAGGCGATGGTATCGGGCTGTCCTGCGTCTGGCGCAGGCCCACCGCCGCCGCCGTCGGCTCGAAAAGTGGCGGAACAGACGCCGCTGACACAACTCAGCCCAAGGGGGGAACATGCGCGCTCAATGACCCAGTTCACCCCGGTCACATCGCACTTCCACACCACCGATCCGATGCAACGAGTCGTGCCGACAGCGCAGCTCTGTGAAGTGTCGGTGCCACAGCCGGTCAGCGCGAGCAGAACCCACAGGGCGGCGGCGGCGCTCGAGGTCATCCAGAACGATCGGGTGCGCCCCTGTTCACCAATCACATCTGACACCGTCCTCATGAGCGCTCCTTCGCGCCCCCGTCTACACAGAACCAGCTGGAATTGCCAGCATTTATCCTCTCTGTGCACGGCTCAGGTCGGCGATGAACCGGCGATATCCCGGCGCCGCAGGGCAAGGCTCCCGAGGGCATCAAGGCCAGCGCTCGGACAGCAGGGAGTCCATATTTCCGGTCAATTCACCCGCAACCCGCGACGCGATTTGGCGGATCTCGTCGCGTGATTGTTGCGCCTGCAGGGCTGCCGGAGGACATCGCCGGGCCAGCCACTTTCGACAGATCACCCGAACGGCATCGTACCGCGTCAGACTGTCGGCTTCGTCCACCGGATGAAGCGCTAGCGCACGGCACAGCATGTCAGCCGCCGCCGCCGGTGAGCCACGCCCCCCGTGCTGATTGACGAAGTCCGCTAGCTGCGTCGCCAAGGTGGCGGTCAGGTCTGACGAAGGGGTCATGGGCTCGTCTGTGTCCTGTCGATACGCGCCGCGAAATACGATGCGGTAGCCCAACGACACCAGCGCGGGCAACGAAGTGGGCGGAAGGATAGGCAATGGTGGAACCCAGAGATAGCGCCGTGCTACAAGCGCCGCTCACGCATCGATTTTCGCTGGCTGTTTCGGAGGCACCATGCGCCGCTCACCTATCTCTCTCGCCACCCTCGCGCTCATCGTACTGCTGGCCGGCTCGCTGTTAACCGCTTGCGGGGGCGACGCTGACACAAAAGACGCCGCTGACGGGACGGGCCAGGCTGATGGCCAGGTAGCGCCGCTGACGGAGACCGACCCCAATCCAGACTGCGATCCTCTGCAACCGTCGTGGTGCGCGTTGCCCTGGCCGAGCAATCGGTACCTCACCGCAGACAAGACCACCGAAACCGGCGTGCGCCTGAACTTGGGCGCCAAGACGCTGCCCGCCAATACCCAAGGCATCCACATCTCGCCGGCAAAGCTCAATCGATTCGACGGTTACGGCGTGTCATCGGGCCTCCTTGTGCACTTTCCAGACCTCGATATCAGCGCCATGGGCAAGGAAAATGACCTCGACCCATCGCTCGCCAAAGACGCGCAGGTGGTGCTGCTTGAAGTCGACAAGAGCGGCGGGGTGACACGCGTACCGACGTGGGTGGAGTTCGATCTCACCTCCTTCAATCCGGACAATACGGTCCTGTTCGTGCGCCCCGCGGTGATTTTGAAAGAAGCGACGCGCTATGTGGTCGGGTTCCGCAATCTGAAGACGACCAAAGGCGATACCGTCGCCGCCAGCCAAGCGTTCGCGGCCCTGCGTGACGGCAAGACAGAGGGCACCTTCCTCGCCAGTCGCCAAGCGCGATTCGACGAGGTGTTTGCGCTGCTCAAAAAGGACGGATTTGCCCGAGAAACCAGCGTTTTAGCGTGGGATTTCGTAACCGCCAGCAGCAGCACCATCCACGGCGACATGCTGAAAATGCGGGATGCGGAGCTCAAGGCGCAACCGCTCGGGGCGGAGCTGACGATCACCAAGGTCGAGTCGTTCACCAAGAAACAAGATCCCGATACCGCGCTACTATTTACCGGCGAGATGACCATCCCAAGCTACATGGAATCGTTTACCGTCGGCGCTGCGATGCCGGAGGGCACGTTCAATCCGCCACAGAAAAGTGAGCGCATGGCCCGCACGGCCGATGGTGCGCCAAAGAAGACCGGCACGCGCAAGGCGACGTTCTGGGTCACTGTCCCCCACAGCGCGATGGATGGCAGTCCCCACGGCATTGTGCAGTACGGCCATGGTCTGCTCGGCAAGGGCTCGCAGGTGCGGGGGCGGTTCAATCGCAAGATCGGCAATGATTACAAGCTCATCCATTTTGCCTGCGATTGGACGGGTATGGCCGATGAAGACTACAAACCCATCGCGCAGATGATCTTCGAGTTCAGTGACTTCTACATGCTGCCGGAGCGGCTGCATCAGGGGCTGCTGGAGTCGCTGCTGCTCGGCCGTGCGATGCGAGAGCGCTTTGCCGGCCTCGATCACGTCAAGAACGCCGTCGATAAGACGACCGGCAAGACGGTGGCCATTCAGATCGACAAGAAGCGCTTTTTCTACAGCGGCATCAGCCAAGGCGGCATTTACGGCGCGACCTACATGGCGCTGAGCACGGACGTGGTGCGCGGCCACCTCGGCGTTCCGGGGCAGAATTACAGCCTCCTGCTGCACCGCTCAGTGGATTTTACGCCCTTTTTCGTTGTGATGATGGCGGCCTACACCGAGAGCATCGATCGCGCGATCTTGCTGATGAGTGGCCAGACCCTGTGGGATCAAATCGATCCGGTGAGCTACTACCGCCACATCAAAGCTGAGCCCTTCAAGGGCACGCCCAGTCACGACGTCTTGCTCGCGTCCGCAAAGGGCGATTGGCAGGTGGCGCTGCTAACCAACGAGATCACGGCGCGCTCGGATATCGGCATCAAGCTCATGGCCAACTATGGCAAGGACGTCTCGCTCATCAAGACCACCGCCTACCCGCACAAAGGCTCCGGCGTAGTCAACTATGATATCGGCAACCCGTGGGCCAAACCCGGCAACAAGCCGGATGAGACCACCGTGCCCGGGCTGCTCTGCGGTGAAAAAGGCCAATGTTGGGGCAAGGCGCATTGCAAAAGTGGCAGCACTGCGAAGGCCTGCACGCTCAAAGATCCGCACGGCCGCATTCGCTACCTCGATCACCACAACGCGCAGCTGATTCACTTTTTCGATACCGGTGAAATCAAAGACGTCTGCGGCGGCGATGCCTGCACGCCCCTGTGAGCATCATCAGCGTCACTGTCGTTGTCAGCGACGGTTGGCTCAATCCATCTCGGCACCTTCTTCATCGTGTGGACAAAGCGCGCCGAGCTCAGGAACTCAGCGAGCCACGCTTGAACTTTGGGCAGCGCCAATCCGTCAAAAAACACCCGGTCCGTGTTGGCGAATTGGCGAACAAATGGCGCGATGGCGACGTCGGCGAGGCTGATTTGTCGGCCAAATAGCGCGCCATCGGCGAGGCGATGCTCCAGCGTCTCAAGAAACGCGACGGCACCTGACCGATGGCTCAGGGGCACCTCGCCCGGGTAGCGATTGCCGTATTTGTAGCGATCGAGGTGGTGCTTGAACGGGCCATCGTTGCCGGCCACCACATCGAGCATCTCGTTGAGATCAGGATGCAGCCAACCGCTCGGGTCGTGCTGCTCCAGGGCCCAGCGCATGATGTCGAGGCTCTCGTCGAGCACTTGCCCATCAGCCAGCACCAGCACCGGCACGGTCGCCTTGGGCGAGACTTGCCGCAGGGCATTGGGTTTGTCCCGCAACAGGACTTCGCGCAACTCAACTGCGATACAGCTCTCGGCAAGCGCCAGTCTCGCGCGCATCGCATAGGGACAGCGGCGAAAGCTATAGAGAATCGGCAGCGCACTGGCAGATGATGCGGTGGACGGCACGTTGAACTCCCAGAGACAGTCAAGGGACCAAGGCCACGCAGACGCCCGTGTAACGGAGCTTATTCTGGTACGGTTAGCAGCGGCCTGCAATCGGCAGCAACCGTACCCCAACGACGGGCAGTGCGCTCGCCCTGTCGCCTCAAAACCCGGTGAGGGATTCCAAACAAGGCCGGAACAACCGGATGCGAACGGATTCGCAGCTGCGCCGGTCCCATTAGCGACGGCGCAATTGTGAAGAACTACGAACGATGCTCGACCGAACGGGCGGCAATCGACAGGATACTCACGGCGCTGGAGAGCGGCTCGAGGACAACATGAATTCTTGGATGGTACGCGTCGGCCTGACCGGCGCCCTTCTCTGCCCGATCTGGGCCTGCGGCTCATCGGACGCCCCCAAACAGACCCTAGCCGATGCCGCCACCAGCGACGGCTCGGCGAGCGATGGCACAGTAGCCGACGGCGCTGGCACGGACGCGGCTGGCACGGACGCGGCTGGCTCCGATGTGCTCACGAAAGACGACGCGAGTGCTGAAGATGCAACACCGACAGATGCAGGTGGTGGCAGCGACGCGGCAGTTTTGGATGGCAGTGCTGAGACTGACGCGGCGACATCAGACGCTGCGTCAGGTGATGCAGGTGCTGACGGCGCCAACGCAGATGCCAATAGCGGGACCGACGGCGGAGGAACGGCGTGGACCCTACCCTCCTGCACCACGCCGACCGGAGCGCCTGGCGTGGCTTTTGGCCCGAACAATGCGGCTTCTTTGCAGATTTCGACTGCATCTGTGATCCCGGGCAAGACCTACACCATGGGGCTCGCGGCCGCGGGCGCGCCAGGCATCCTGTATGCAGAGCACGCAGGCACTGTCTACCAATCCACCGATAGCGGCTGCTCCTGGGCCGGCATCGGCAACACCCCAAGCACGCCCATGCGCATGGTCGGTGGGCACGGCAAGCAGGTGTTCGCATTTTACGACAACGGCAAAGATCTCGTTCGCATCGACGACAAAAAGATCAGCCTCCTCAAGAGCCCTGAGGCCAACATCATCGGCCTCGGCGTGCACCCGACGAAGCCCGGCGTGATGCGCCTCGGCGGCACGCTGGGCCAGCTCTGGCAGACCGACAACGGCGGATTGTGGACGAAGGTCGGCAAGGCGGCAGCGACCAAGGGCGTGGGCTATCGGGTCGCGTTCAGCCCGCTCAACCTCGACCGGGCCATGTACGGCGCCATGGTCGAAGGGCTGAAACTCACCACTGATGGCGGCAAGACGTGGACGGTGTCGTCTTTCAACGACGCCAGCACGCCCTACAAGATCAACGGCATGAACGTCGCCTTCTCGCCGGTCGAAGAAAACACCGTGTGGGCCATGGCCATCGACATCTCAGAAGGCATCGCCAACCCCTCCAAGACCAGCGGCAAGTACCTGTGGCGCTCAACGGATGGCGGCACGACCTTCAGCAAGGCAGTCGCTCACCTGCAGACCAACGATGTCACCCTAACCAACGGCGTGCACCTGCGCCCCGATCCCACCGACGCGAACATTGTGCGGTGGGCTTTCGGTACCTGCATCTCGAATTACGGCACCAATCTCTACACCTACAACCACGGCGCGGTGGGAAAGAAGCTCACTTGGGTCAACCACAAGGTGCCGTCGATCGTCGAGATCGTGCACCACCCGGCGTCCCCGAAGCTGCTGATGCTCGGGCTGCGCGCCGAAAATGGGCCCGTGTGTAAGTAGTTGCGACGCCGGCAGTTGCAGACTGCGCTGACTGCGCTGACTGGTTCATACACTCAGGGTCGCTCAGTACATCTCGTGGACGGCGACGGAGACCTTGATAGCTACATTGCCACTGGTGAATGCGTGGGACTTGTTGGTGAGCGGCAGCGCCTTGTCGATAGCGAGCAGCGTGGTGTGGGGTTTGAGCAGCCACTCTCCCACCTTGAAGCGCGGGTACCAGTCGACCTCCAGCAACTTCAACGCCAGCGACAGCTCTTTCTGACCGTCGAAGATCGGCCCCGAGTAGATGAGCAACTTCGGCTTTTTCGTTGATTTCTCGGCCTGCGAGAACATCTCCGCAGAGCGGTGGGCGACCCGTTGTTCACTCAGCAAAACCGGTTTGCCCTTGAGCTTCTTGGTCGGATAGCTGACCGCGACCTCGACTGCGATCTCCGCTGGCGGCTCGCCGGTGTTGGCCAAATCGAGCAGGTTGTCCTTTTCGTGGTCACTCTTGAGCGTCACCTCCTCCAGGGTCACCACGACTTTGCGCCGGTGGTAGAGCGCCGCGACACCGAGCACACCCACCGCCGCGCTCTCTGGGTTGGTCATGTGGTCGAAATAGGCCCAACTGCGGGAGCTCATCAGCTTCGTGCCCGTCTTGGTGGTGGCCCGGGCCGCCGGATGTTGGCTGTGAAAGTACTGATCGAGGCTGTACATGATGCCGTCATTGGGCTCATCGCCGGGGTTGTTCAGATCGAGCAGCTGAATGTTGAGGGCCTGGGCAATTTTGGGGTCCGTCGCGATGGTGTGGTGCAACAATGCCCCCGCAAACAAGGGGTTATTGCCAGCTGATAGCTTGTGATCCCACCAGGCGGTGACATCCATGACGTTGTCGGGGTTCATCAGCACGAAGTCGCCGAGCTCCAGACCGATGCTCTTGGCCCCCTGCTGAATCGTCGGGTTGTCGTACAGCCGCGCGAGCCGGGCGCCAGCGATGACCCCTGTATTGGAATACCAGCGCACCAGCCGCCGCTCAGCCGCCAGGCCCTCCATGTTGTTTTCCCAGAGGTGGCGAATGATGAGGCAGCCCATGGAGTGGCATGCGAGATTGACGTGGGTGGCGCCCGTGAGCTTCATCCGCCAACGAATGAACTTGGCGACCACCAGCGCGTAGCGAATCAAGCCCTTGGCGCCAGCTGTGACGGGATAGGCTTGGACCTGCTTGATGTCCTTGGCGCTCATCCATGTGGGGGTCTGGTCACCGTAGTACTCGACCGCAACGAATTGGTCTGGCGCTTTATCCCCGGGCGACGTCGCACCACAGGGGATCGTCGCGCCAAAGAGCTGCATCTGTTTGTGGAGGTCTCCGCATCCCTTCACCGAGCCAAAAGTCAGCTTCTTCAGCTCCGCTGGAGACTTGTTGGTGAAGCCGTGCACCCAGACGGTCAGCGTCTTTTTACCCGTAAAATCGAGCTTGCCGCTCATTTTGGGCAAGCCACCACAGTCGGCCGGGCACGACTGGCTGCTCTCGCATGGGTCGCATTGTTGGTTGCCGCAGAGCTTCCACCTGTCCTGGTCGAGTTTGGGTCCAACGCACAGGCCGAAGAGGCAGGAGCCACCTGGGCACGTCGCCGGTTTTTTAGCATCGCAGCTGTAATTGAAAGCCGAGGTCGGCGTGCACGAGCCCGCACCAGCGTCGCCGCCGCTCGTCCCCGCGTCGGCAGCCCCGTCGGCAGTCCCCGCTGCGGCATCTGAGTTCTGTGTCGCACCGGTATCTGCGCCGGTACCAGCCGCATCACCGGCAGCGCCGCCCGCATCACCTGCGCTGGCAGCATCGGTGATCAGCGTGTCCGCCACTGCCGCGTGGGCATCATCAAGCCCGCCATCGGAGTCATCTGCATCGGCCAAAGTCGCCCCACCACCATCCGCCGTGATCGCGACGTCTTGAAGCAGGGCGTCACCAGCACTTGCCACATCGCCTTGCCCGTCGACAGACACGCCATCGTTTGATTGAGCATCGGCAGCCGTCGCATCTGTCGCGGCAGCCTCTGGGTCATCACTGCACGCCCCCGCCCAAAGACACAGGCACAACGCGCACAGGACCCGGGCCGCGAGTAGTCCGCTTCTTCCGCCTTTTGGGTCAATTCCGTTCAACCAGGCGTCGCTCATGACTCTCTCCACTGCCGCGGGTCGTCGCTCACAGGGTGCGCCGGGTGCTAGTCCTCTTCGCCGCCGCCCTCTTCGCCGCCGCCCTCTTCGCCGCCGCTAAATCCCTTCCGGACCATGGCGCCCCACTGCTGGTTGCCGCGATAGTAGTCCCAGAACGCGCGCACTCGCCACATGACACTCAGCTGCCTGTAGCCGAGGTTCTCTAGGACGGCCAGCCAAACGGTGCGGCCCAGTCCTCGCCAAGTCGGCAGGGCGGCGTAGGTCATCTCTTCAAGCAGCACCGCGCCGAGGCTGACGTTGATGCCCAAAATGAAGGCGACCAGCAAAAACAGCGACATAAACGCCACATCCACGTAACCGACGATGGCCGACAGGATGACGATGATGAAACCAGCGAGCTCAATGACGGGGCCGAAGAGCTCGAAAATCGCGAAGAACGGGAAGATAACGAGACCGACGACGCCGTAGCGCGGGTTGAACATCATCACCCGGTGGCGCATCAGGCTGTCGATGAGACCCCGGTGCCAGCGATTGCGCTGCCGTTTGAGCACACCGAGATCTTCCGGCACCTCGGTGTAGCAGGCGGCGTCCCATACGAACTCGATGCGATAGGGGCGCTCGCGCTCGCGCAAGATGCGATGCATGCGCACGACGAGCTCCATGTCCTCACCGACGGTGTCATGGCGATAGCCACCGACGTCGACCACGGTATCCCGGTCAAACAGCCCGAACGCACCGGAGATAATCAGCGTACCGCCCATGACGTTCATGCCGGCGCGGCCGATGAGGAACGCGCGCAGGTACTCGACGAACTGAAAGGCAGCGACGTAGTTGCTGGGCAGGGAGATGGAGCGCACCTCACCGCCGACAATCTTGCAGCCATTGGCCACACGGATGGTGCCGCCAGTAGCGACAACGCGCTCGGGATCTTCTGCGAACGGCAAGGCGACGAGGGACAATGCGTCCGGTAAAATCAAGGTGTCCGCGTCAATTCCGCAGACCAAACCGTACTGCGCCATGTTGATGCCGCAGTTCAGCGCGTCGGCCTTACCGCCGTTTTCTTTGTCGACCACGGTCAGGCGTGGATCGCGGCGTGAGCGATACACCCCGCGCACGTGCTGGGTGTGCACTTTCTGGTCGTAGGACACCGCGATGGGATAGAGTTGCCAGTCGCGGATCAGCACGTCGACGGTGTTGTCCTTTGAGCCATCGTTGACGACCACGACTTCGAACTCGCCGTAGCGCAGCGACAGGAGCGAGCGCAGCGACGTGTCGATGGTCAGCTCTTCGTTGTACGCCGGCGCGATGATGGTCACCGGCGGCATATATCGGTCACTGAGGCTGTCCGTGACGTCCACGTAGACCTGTCTGCGCCCACGACGAATGACGTCGTACATCGACAAGACGATCATCGTGAGGTAGCTGCCGTTGAGCCCGACAAAGAACAGCAGAAAGACCCAATCGATGATCCAAATGACGTAGGCCACGGCGGAGTCGTCCTCGCGCGGCTGTTGTCGGGGCCGCGGCGACGAGTGTGGGCTCTGACGCCCGACCCTGGCAAGACAATCGACTAAATCGTCGTGACCAACAGCGTGCCGATGAGCCCCAGAACCGCCACGCCAAGCGCAGCAATCACCAACATGAGCTGTCTATCGCTCGCAGGGCGCGCGTGAGCTGAGGCCTCCAGCGGCTCGGCGGACATCAGGCGCTCGACATCGCCGACCATCTGCCCAAGCGCTGGCGGGACCAGCGCGCGGCCATCGGCGCCGCCATGCGCACTCGGAATCAGGGTGAGCCGCCCCGACATGGGTGACGTCCGGCGGATGTGAGAAACCTGCTCTTGGAACCACTGTCGCGACGGGCGTCTGCCCTGCGGCAATGTTCGCAACGGCATGGAGTGGCGCGGCGATGTCGCGTAGCACGCCTTTCGATAGGGCACCCCGCTCCCTGTGCCTTTCCTGACAGTGCCTTTCGTGACAGTACCTTTCGTGACAGTCCCCGTCTGCGTCATCCGCTCCAGGTCATCGAGCTCGATCGCCATCGTCGCATTTGGGTTAACCAAAGCGCCCCGTTCCATTGAGCGTTTTGATTTAGTCAGTTGCCAAACAGGTGGTCCATCGGCCATCAGGAGTTTGAGCCGGAACTTACCGATTGCGACCTGCTCTCCATCCTCCAAACGTGTGGAAGAAACGGATTTTCCGCCCTTGAAGATACCGTTGGCGCTGACCTCGTCACGAATTCCGAAGGAGCTACCCATGTATTCAATCGTCGCATGATGGCGCGACAGAGCCGGGTTATCTATTGTGATATCACAACTCTTGTCCCGCCCTACAGTTGTAGTCAAACCAACGATTGGAACACGCTTTAACTCACGACCTCTGAGCAAAACAATAATGACCGGCATACCCGCCTCCCTGGCTGCGCAAGAATCTCACAGGAACACTATAAACATGACCACAAGCACCATAGCGTCATTCACTACGATCTCAAAAGACATTTTTTGAGTGACGTGCGAAGCCCATGTATTCAAAACACCAACCCA